>CP043652.1:4287944-4594226 GCA_014218215.1 Geodermatophilaceae bacterium NBWT11 | reverse complement strand
CAACCGCAACAGCTTCTTGTACGCAGCAGCGGCTCGACCCCGGGTGCTCGATCTCCTGCAGCGTCCACGACCGGGTGTCGTCGACCGCCAGCCCCGCGGCGCGCAGCGAGGCCAGCAGGTCGGTGGGGGAGTCCGGGTTCATCGCCGGCTGCCCGAACGCCGCCCGGATCTCCGGCAGCAGCCGCTCCAGCACCGCCGGGCGCTGACCGGACACCGGCCGCGGCCCCAGCAGGCCGGTCAGGATCGCGTCGTGCACGTCGGCCCGCCACGGCATGCCGGCGTGCTGCATCTCCGCAGCCACCAGGGCCCCGGCGGACTCGGCGGCCAGCAGCAGCCCCAGCCGTCCCCGCTCCGGGCTCGCCGCCAGGGCCTGCTGCTGGCGGGCCAGCTCGGCGATCGGGTCGAGCCGGTCGCCGGGTCGTCGAGGGCGAACAGCGCCGGCTCGGTGGCGGTCGTGGGGGCGAGGGCGTCCCAGCCCGGGGTGTCCGCACCGACCAGCAGCTCCTGGTCCACGTGCGCGCTGCGGCGCAACAGGTCGTGGCACAGCCGCAGGTCGGTGCAGCGCTCCACCCGCACGCCGGCAGCCAGCAGCTCCGGGTACCAGCGGGTGGCGTCGTCCCAGACCAGCGCGGCCGTGCGCCCTCCCGCGCGCTCACCCAGCCGGGCAGGGCGGCCCGCGGCAGGACGGTCACCGTCTCGGTCGTCGTCGGTCCGTTCGTGGGCCACGACGTCGTCCCCACGACGCAGCAGGACGACGGAGCGGAGCACCCGGTCAGTGTGGTCGAGGGTCCGACACAGAGGAGACACACAGGTCGGACTGACCGGGTTCCGGGGAGCGGCCCGCACGATCACCTGCATGACGACCTACGAGGGCCGCCCGCTCGCCCGCCCCGACGACGAGATCGTGGACCAGGGCCTGCGCTTCGACCTGGACACCCTGCTCAGCCGCCGCCGGGTGCTCGGCTTCCTCGGCATCGGCGCGGCGACCGTCGGCCTGGCCGCCTGCGGGGCGGGCACCTCGACGACGGCGTCCGCAGCCGCCAGCACGTCCGCCGGTGAGATCCCCGAGGAGACCGCCGGCCCCTACCCGGGCGACGGGTCCAACGGCCCGGACGTGCTGGAGCAGAGCGGCGTCGTCCGCAGCGACATCACCACCAGCTTCGGTGACCTGACCGGCACCGCCGAGGCGTGCCCATGACGCTGACCCTGACCCTCGAGGACCTCGCCGCGGGCGGGGCGTTCGAGGGCGCCGCCGTCTACGTCTGGCACTGCACCCGGGAGGGGGCTACTCCTCTACTCCGACGGCGTCACCGACCAGAACTACCTGCGCGGGGTGCAGGTCGCCGATGCCGACGGGGTCGTCACCTTCACCAGCATCTGGCCGGCTTGTTACGACGGGCGGTGGCCGCACGTGCACTTCGAGGTGTACCCGGACGTCGACTCGATCACCGACGCGGCCAACGTCGTCGCCACCTCGCAGATCGCCCTCCCGCAGGACGTCTGCGAGACCGTCTACGCCGAAGAGGGCTACGAGGCCTCGGTGGCCAACCTGGCCCGGGTCAGCCTGGACACCGACGGCGTCTTCTCCGACGGCGCCGACCTGCAGACCCCGACCGTCACCGGCTCGGTGTCAGCCGGCTACACCGGTCGCATTGTCGGTCGCGGTGGACACCACGACCGAGCCCGGCGGGGGCGGGATGAGCGGTGGCGGGATGGGCGGCGGCACCCCGCCGTCCGGCGGCCCCACGCGCTGACCTGCACGGGGGCGCCGACGAGCGCACGACGCCGTAGCGTCCGGTCGGTGACCCACCCGCAGGTGACCGTGGTCGGGGCTGATGAACTGGACCTGCTGGGCGGGCTGTTCGCCCACGACCGGACCACCCGGTCCTGCTGGTGCACCGCGTTCTGCACCTCGCGCAGCCGCTTCGCCCTCGGCTGGGTCACCGGTCGGAACCGGGAGCACCTCGCGACGGTCGCCCGCGACGGCGCCCCGCTCGGCGTCGTCGTCACGGTGGCCGGAGCGGCGGTCGGGTGGGCTGCCTGCGGGCCGCGGGCCCGGTACCGCGCGGCCGAGGCGGGTCGCAGCTCCCTGCTGGCGGCCCTCGACCGTGCCGGGGACGACGGCGTCTGGTTCGTGCCGTGCCTCTACGTCCGACCCGACCACCGCGGGCGGGGACTCACCGAGACCCTGGTCCGCGCGGCCCTGGACCTCGCCCGGGAGCACGGGGCCCGGGCCGTGGAGGCGTGGCCGCTGTCCACCGTGCGTGCCGACCTCGCCCACGTGGGACGGGAGACGGTGTTCACCGCCGCCGGCTTCCGCCCGCTCGAACGCCCCGGGGAAGACCGGGTGCTGGTGCGCCACGAGCTCGCCGACTGACCTCCCACCTCGACAGCGGCGGAGGGGGCTCAGGTGGAGATGTCCGGGTAGGGCTGGGTGACGTGGTCCAGCGCCCGCGCGTAGGCCAGCTGGTACTCCATCGGCCCGTGGTCGCGCTCGAAGAGGGCGATGAACAGGGTGAGTGTCAGGAACGGGTGCGCACCCATCGCGAACAGCGCCACGTGGTCGTGCTCCCGCAGCGCCCGGCGCTCCTCCTCGTCGAAGGCCAGCCAGGTCGTCTTCTCGTGGGGGATGCAGTTGAACAGCGAGCCGGCCAACTCGGCCTCCCACCAGGCCACCAGCTCGACCGGGTCCTCCCGGTAGCGCTCGGTGAGCTCGGGGTCGCGGTCGACGGAGAACAGGAACTTGTCCAGCAGGTACTTGCTCATCGCCGCACCTCGGACTGCACAGTGCCTCCCGGGTACCAGGTGAAGTAGGCCTCCATGGTGTGGAAGAGGTCCACGGTCTCCACGAAGTCGGCCCGCACGCCCTCGCCGGCCACGCCCATCATCAGCATGAAGTCCATGAACCCGTGGGTGGCGTTGCCCGGGGCGTGCAGGCTGTCCAGCGACACCTCGGCCAGGCAGCCGTCGATGTCACCGGAGGCGATCCACTCCACGGCCTTGCGGTCGAACACGGGGTCGGGGCCGGTGGGCCCGAACTGACGCGGGCCGCCGAGCTCCAGGGACAGGTGACCGGTCCCGATGATCGCGACCCGCAGGTCGGACTCCCACGACTCGACCATCTCCCGGATCGCCTTGCCCAGCGCCACGAACCGGCGGGGCTGGGGGAGCGGCGGGGCGAAGATGTTGGTGTAGACCGGCACGATCGGCAGGTCGGCCTCGGGCCGCAGCGTGATGATCGGGCAGGTGATGCTGTGGTCGATCCGCAGCTCGTTGGAGAACGCCAGGTCGAAGTCCCGGTCCAGACCGTCACGCAGCAGGTGCGCCGGCGAGGTCCTCCTGCCCGGCCAGCCGCATCTTCGGCAGCCCGAACTCGCGCTCCTCGTTGTGGAAGTTGGCGTCGAAGAACGGCGCCTTGCCCACCAGGAACTGCGGCATGTTGTCCAGCCACAGCTGGTGGAAGTGGTCGCTGCCCACCATGACCAGGACGTCGGGCCGGGGCCGCGGTCAGCGTCTCCCGGAACGACTCGATCTTCGCGATCCACTCGGCCGCGAACGGCGGCCGCTCGGCCTCGGGCATCGTCGAGGTCTTGTAGTAGAACGGGTGGTGGGTGGAGGCGATGACGGCGCAGACCTCAGCCACGGGGGCCCCTCTCGTACGGGTCGGGTGCGACGGACCGGTTGTTGAGGTCCACGGACAGGAAGACGTCGTTGGCCACCGGGTGCCGCAGCTCCTCGGCGAGCTGGCCGATGAGCCCGGCGGTGCGGGCCAGCAGGGCGAACCCGCGCAGCAGCTCCATCGGCAGGCCCAGGTCGGCCAGTGCGGCGCCGCAGACCCCGGCGCCGTTGAGCGGCAGGGTCTTGCCCAGCACCTGCGGGTGCACCCGGCCGATCGCGGCGAACAGCGACAGGTGCGGGCCCACCAGGCCCTCCTCGCCGGCGATCTCGAACAGCCGGGGGGTGCGCGGGTCGCCGTCCTTGTGCACGTGGTGGCCCAGGCCCGGCACGAACCGCTTGGCCTCCCGCTCGCGCTGCACCGTGGCCAGCGCGAGGGCGTCCCAGCCGGCGTCGTCGGTGGGCAGGGCGTCCTGGGCCACGAGGACGTCGTCCAGGAACCGGCCGCAGTCCTCGGTCACGCCCAGGAAGCGGGAGCCGCCACCGAGCAGGCCCCGCGGCCAGCGCGCCCTGCACGGAGTCCGGGGCCGACAGGTAGGTCAGCCGGGTGACGATCGCCGTGGGGGTGAACCCGTGGTCGGCGAGCGCGGCCAGCACGGCCTCGAACACCCGGGTCTCCCCGGGGGTGGGCTTGCGCTGGGTGGCCAGCCAGAACGCCAGCTCACCGAAGCCGACCGAGCCCATGACGTCGCGGGCCAGGTCCTGCCCGAGCAGCGTGATGCTGTCCCGGCTGGAGGCGCCCAGGGCGGTCTCGTACCGCCGTGGCTCGGTCACGACTGCAGCCAGGTGCGGATCTCGTCGCCGTGCTCGTCCAGGCCGGGTGGGGGGAGCCGGTAGGACGCCGCGGTGGCCGAGAAGGTGATCGGGTTGCGGATCGAGGGCACGCCACCCACCTGGACGACGGGGTCCAGCCCGACCTCCTCGGCGAAGGCGACGCCCTGGTCGACGGTGTTGATCGGCCCGCACGGCACGCCGGCGGCGATGATCTCCCGGAACCACTCCTGCTTGCCCTTGCGCGACAGCTGCTCGACCAGCAGCGGCCGCAGCTCGTCGCGGTTGGCGGTGCGGTCCTCGTTGCGGGCGAAGCGGGGGTCGTCGGCGAGCTCGGGGACGCCGAGCACCTCGACGAGCTTGCGGAACTGGCCGTTGTTGCCGGCGGTGATGATCAGCTCGCCGTCGGCACACTGCAGCGGCTCGTAGGGGAACAGCGAGGGGTGGCTGTTGCCCATCCGGAAGGGCACCTGGCCCCCGGCGACCGCGGCCGAGGTCTGGTTGACCATCCCGGACAGCGCCGAGGCCAGCAGGTTGACCTCCACGTGCTGGCCCACCCCGGTCTCGTGCCGCAGGTTCAGCGCGGACAGGACGCCGATGGTGGCGTGCAGCCCGGCCATCACGTCGAAGACGGCGACACCGGCCCGGTAGGGCTCGCCGTCGGTGGGGCCGGTCAGGGACATGAGCCCGGAGATGGCCTGCACGATCAGGTCGTAGCCGGGCAGTGCTGCACCACCCGGGCCGCTGCCGAAGCCGCTGATCGAGGCGTAGACCACGCGGCGGTTGGTGGCGGCCACGGTGTCGTAGTCCAGGCCGAAGCGGGCCAGCCCGCCGGGCTTGAAGTTCTCCACCACGACGTCGGCGCGGCGGGCGAGCTCGCGGGCCGCGGCGTTGTCGGTCTCGTCCTTGAGGTCCAGGGCGACCGAGCGCTTGTTCCGGTTGACGCCCAGGTAGTAGGTGGCCACGCCGTCCCGCACGGGCGGCGCCCAGGTGCGGGTGTCGTCGCCGCCGGGGCCCTCGACCTTGACCACCTCGGCGCCCAGGTCGGCCAGCAGCATGGTGGCGTAGGGCCCGGCCAGGATGCGCGAGAAGTCCGCGACCAGCAGGCCGGCCAGCGGGCCGGTGGGGTTCGGTTCAGCCATCGGCTCGGTGCGCTCCTCGGGTGATGCGGACACCTGTCCGGTGTGATCGGTGCCGCAGTCTCACCACGCGCACACACCCGTGTCAACCGCCGCCGTGCCCTCTTGACAGGTGGCGCCGGTCACGCCCACAGTGACGGCGCCGGACCGGTGACCGCGCAGCGGACAGACGTCCGCACACCACCCGGCAGTCCAGGAGGCGACGTCGATGTCCACCCCCGAGCCCGGCCGCCCGATCGTCCTCCGTGGCGGGACGGTCCTCACGATGGACGACGCGCACACCGTGCTCACCCGCGGCGACGTGCTCGTCGTCGGTGACCGGATCGCCGCCGTCGGCACCGACCTCGACGTCCCCGAGGGCACGCAGGAGCTCGACGCCACCGGCGGGATCGTCATGCCCGGGATGATCGACACCCACCGGCACATGTGGCAGACCGCGATGCGCGGCTACGGCGCCGACTGGTCCCTCACCCAGTACTTCGTCTGGTACTACCTCGAGCACGGGAAGACCTTCCGCCCGGAGGACGTGCACGCCGGCAACCTGCTGTCGGCCTGGGAGGGCCTGGAGGCCGGCGTCACCACGACGGTCGACTGGAGCCACGGGCTGCAGACCGTCGACCACGCCGAGGCCGCCGCCGACGCGCTCCTCGCCGTCCCCGGCCGGTTCGTGCTGGCCTACGGCAACATCCAGGCCGGGCCCTGGGAGTGGACCGCCGACCCCGCCGTCCAGGCGTTCCTGACCCGCCGGCGGGACGAGGGCAAGCTCGGCCTTCAGCTGGCCTTCGACGTCACCGGCGACCCGGCCTTCCCGGAGAAGGCGGCCTTCGAGGTCGCCCGCGAGCTCGGCCTGTCGGTCACCACGCACGCCGGTGTCTGGGGCGCCACCAGCGACGCCAGCATCCAGCTCATGCACGACGGCGGGTTCATGACCCCGGAGACCGTCTACGTGCACGCGGCCTCGCTGTCCACCGACAGCTACCACCGGATCGCGGCCACCGGCGGGTCCATCTCGGTCTCCACCGAGTCCGAGCAGAGCGCCGGGCAGGGATACCCGCCCACCTGGCAGGTGCGCCAGCACCACATCCCGGTGTCGCTGTCGATGGACACCAGCGTGTGGTGGTCGGCCGACCTGTTCTCCGCGATGCGCACCACGCTGGGCGCCGACCGCTCGCGCGAGCACCTGGAGGCCCACGTCGAGGGGAACACCGTCACCCAGCTGAGCCTGCGCGCCGAGCAGGTCGTGGACTGGGCGACCCGCGGCGGGGCGAAGGCCCTGGGCCGCGACGACCTGGGCACCCTGGCGCCCGGGATGAAGGCCGACGTCGTGCTGCTCAAGAACGAGGACTCCCCGGTGTCCTTCCCGGTCCTCAACCCCTACGGCCACGTGGCCTTCCAGGCCCAGCGCGGCGACGTGCACACCGTGCTGGTCGACGGCCGCGCGGTGAAGAGCGACGGGAAGCTGGTGGGCGCCGACCTGCGCGCGGTCCGCTCCCAGGTGGACGCCACCGTCGAGCACCTCCGGACGACGATGGGCGAGGAGACCTGGCAGGCCGGCATGAACCCGGCCATGCCCGAGGCCGGCGCCGCCGTGCTGGACAACCCGTACACCTACACGGAGTACAAGTCCGAGGACACGCACGGCGCCCGCGGCAGCCTCTTCTGATGGCCGGGCGGGGGACCGGGCCGGACTTCGTCGAGGCGCTGGCCCGCGGGCTGGACGTGCTCGCCTGCTTCGGCCCGGACCGCCCGGCGATGACCCTCAGCGAGGTCGCCGCCGCGGCCGAGCTGGCCCGGCCCACCGCCCGCCGGCTGCTGCTCACCCTCGAGGAGCTGGGGTACGTCCGCACCCGGGACGGCACGCACACGCTGACCCCCCGGGTGCTCGAGCTGGGCATGGCCTACGTCGGGGCGCTGGGGCTGTGGGACATCGCCCGCCCGCACCTGGAGTCCCTGGTCGCCCGCACCGGTGAGTCCTCCTCGATGGCCCAGCTCGACGGCAGCGACATCGTCTACGTCGCCCGGGTCGCGGTGCCCAAGCTGATCACCCTGCGGGTCGACATCGGCACCCGTTTCCCAGCCGCACAGACCTCGCAGGGCAAGGTGCTGCTCGCCGCGCTGGACCCCGACGAGCTGGCCGCCGTCCTCGCCGAGCCCAGCCGGTCGGGGCTGCCCCCCTACATCGGCCGGACGGCGACCCAGCTGGCCGACGAGCTGGTCGAGGTGCGGGCCCGCGGCTGGGCGCTGGCCGACGAGGAGCTGGCCCCCGGGGTGCGCTCGGTCGCCGTCCCGGTGCGGGACGGGACGGGGGCGGTGCGGGCTGCGGCCAACGTCACCGTGCACGCCGCGGAGACCTCCCGGGACGTGCTGCTCGCCGAGCACCTGCCGGCCCTGCTGCGGACGGCGGGGGAGATCAGCGGGGAGTGGGCCACCTGGCAGCGCCGCCCGTACACGGAGCTGGCCGCCCGGCGCGCCGAACCCGCCTGATCCCGGCGACCCGTTGCGGTCCCGGATGGGACACCATGGGTCCATGATCGACCGGGACCCCGCCATCGCCGCCGTCTCCGCCCAGCTGTCCTCGGTGCGGCTGGCCGAGCAGACCCTCCCGGAGCTGCTGCAGCGCATCGCCGAGGCCGCCCGGGACGTCGTCCCCGGGGCGGTCGAGGCCTCGGTGCTGGTCGTCGGGGAGGACGGCGAGACCGTGCTCGGACGCACCGGCACCGTGTCCGAGCAGCTGTCGGAGGACCTGGTCGGCCCGATCCACCCGCGGCGGATCGAGTCGGCCCGGATCGAGATGGTCACCGAGGTCCCCGACATGCACGCCGAGACCCGGTGGCCGCCGTTCGCGGCGAAGGCCGTCGAGCTCGGGATGCTCAGCTGGCTGGCGCTGCCGGTCCCCGGTCCGCTGCGCGGGGCCCGGGCCACCCTCGACGTCTACAGCAGCCGTCCCTCGGGCCTGGGGTCCGCCGGGCGGGTGGCCGCGGAGGCCCTGGTGCGCGAGGTCAGCGTGCCGCTGGCCAACATGCACGCCCTGCACGAGTGCCAGCGGGCCCAGGTCGCGATGCAGGCGACGATGGCGCGGGAGACCCTGCTGGCCCGGGCGCACGGGGTGCTGGTCGGCCGCTTCGGGCTGTCGGTCGAGCAGGCACGCGACGCGGTGGCCAGCCGCGCCAGCGCCACCCGCACCCCGGTCGACGACCTGGCCACGCTCCTGGTCGCCGACGCCGAGCGGGGCGACTTCAGCGACGCCGACCGGTACCGGCCGCCGGCAGGGTGACCTCCCCGGCACCGGCACGAGGTGTGCGGCGGGTCCTCAGCGGGCACTCCGGGAGTTCACGGGCAACCGTCCCGGCTCCTGCCGCGACCTGACGACAGGGGGTCCCGCGCATGCGCGCAGACGTCCAGCAGTTCCTGACCCAGCGCACGACCCGCACCGCCGACCACGACCCGCAGCGCCTGCTGGCCGCCAAGCGGGCCTCGGAGACGACGGTCAGCGTCGTGCTCCCGGCCAAGGACGAGGAGCGCACCGTCGGCCCCATCGTGGAGACGCTGCTGCGGGCCTGGACCCGCGACGTCCCGCTCGTCGACGAGCTCGTCGTGATGGACAGCAACTCCACCGACGCCACCTCCGCCGTCGCCGCGGCGGCCGGCGCCCGGGTGGTGCACGTCGAGGACGTGCTGCCGCACCTGGGCTCGGTGCCCGGCAAGGGCGAGGCGTTGTGGAAGTCCCTGGCCTGCACCACCGGTGACCTCGTGGTCTTCCTGGACGCCGATCTCGTCGACGTCGACCCCGGCTTCGTGCTGGGGCTGGTCGGCCCGCTGCTCACCGACCCCGGGGTCGGCTTCGTCAAGGGCTTCTACGACCGGCCGCTGGCCACCACCGAGGGCCTGGTGCCCACCGGGGGCGGCCGGGTCACCGAGCTGCTCGCCCGGCCGCTGCTGAACGCGCTGTGGCCCGACCTGGCCGGCGTCGTGCAGCCGCTGGGCGGGGAGTACGCCGGACGCCGCTCGCTGCTGGAGCGGGTGCCGTTCGTCTCCGGCTACGGCGTGGAGTTCGGCCTGCTGGTCGACCTGACCCGGCTGGCCGGGATCGAGGCCCTGGCCCAGGTGGACCTCGGCGTCCGCCGGCACGGCCACCAGAGCGACGCGGCGCTGGGCCGGATGGCCGGTCAGGTGCTGCAGACCGCGCTGGCCCGGCTGCCCGGCGGCGGGCCGACGACGACCGACCAGCTGCTGCAGTTCGTGCGCACCGGGGAGGACGTCGAGGCCGTCGGGTGGGACGTCGCGGTCAGCGAGCGCCCGCCGATGGCGCAGGTGCTGGCCCGGTCCACCCGATGAGGGTCCTGATGGACGCCGGGCCCTGGCTGCCGGTGCCCCCGGTCGGGTACGGCGGGCTGGAGAACGTCGTGGCCACGCTGACCGACGAGCTGCGGGCCCGCGGGCACGAGGTCGTGCTGGTGACGGTGGGGGAGTCCACGCTGGCCGCCGAGGAGCGGGTGTGGGCGTTCCCCACCGGCCAGTTCGCCCGGCTCGCCGGCAGCTACCCCTCGGTGGTGGGGGTCGCGCACGCCCACGCCCAGGTCGTCCTGGACACCCTGACCCGGTACGCCGCCGCCGGCACCCCCTTCGACGTCGTGCACACCCACCTGGAGGTCGTCGGCCCCGCGGTCCTCGCCGCGCTGGGCCCGTCCGCCCCGCCGGTCGTGCACACCCTGCACTGGGACCTGCACCGCAACCCGGACTTCTACGAGCAGTTCGACGGCCACGGCCGGGTCTCCTACGTCGGGGTCTCGGCCAGCCAGCTCGACCGCGGCCCCGAGCGGCTCAAGGCCCAGGCGCTGGGCTTCGTGCCGCTGGCCGTGCCGCTGCCGGAGGTCCCGCCGCTCCCGGCAGGCGTGCGCGCACCGCACGCGCTCCTGCTGGCCCGGCTGACCGCCAGCAAGGGCGCCGACACCGCGATCGCCGCGTGCGCCGTGGCCGGGGTGCCGCTGGTGCTGGCCGGCCCGGTCGGCGGGCTGCCCGACGCGGCCGCCCTGGACGCCGCCCTGGCCGACCCCGAGCACCGGGCGCACGACAACGCCGACGTGGCCTGGTTCTGCCAGCACGTCCGCCCGCACCTGGACGGCGACCGGGTCCGCTGGGTGGGCAGCGTGGCCGGTGCGGAGAAGGTCGAGCTGATCCGCACCGCCCGGGTGTCGCTGTTCCCGATCGACTGGGAGGAGCCCGGCGGCACCGCGGTGTGCGAGTCGCTGGCCGCCGGCACCCCGGTGGTCGCGATGGCCCGCGGCTGCCTGCCGACCCTCGTCGAGCACGGCGTGACCGGCTTCCTGGCCACCGACCTCGACGGCTTCGTCGACGGGCTGCGCCGGGTCGAGGAGATCGACCCGGGGCAGTGCGCCGCGGTGGCCCGGGAGCGGTTCGCCCCGGCCGTGATGGCCGGGGCCTACGAGCGGCTCTACGAGCGGGTGCTGGGCCGGGCCGGCACCCAGACCCGGCCGCTCACCGTGCCGGGCCCTCGAACACCACCGTCAGGGCGTGCCGTCTCCGCGCACTGAGGTCGGCGAACACCTGGGGGGCCGTCTCCAGCGGGACGACGTCGGTGACCAGGGTGTCGCGCACCAGCGGCCCGTGGTCGGCGAGCAGGTCCAGCGTCGCGGTGGACAGCCGGCGACGGTCCCACAGGTGGGCCAGGCCGCGGGGCACCCGGCCGATCTGCGCGCAGACCAGCGAGAGCCCGTTGTGGTGGAACTCCTCGCCCAGCCGGACGTCGTCGGCCCCGCCGACGTAAAAGGCCAGGTCGACGACGGTGCCCTGCGGGCGCAGGCAGCGCAGCGCGGTGGCCAGCGCCGCCGCGGTGCCCCGGCACTGGAAGACCACGTCGGCCCCGCGGTCGCCGGCGGCGTGCCGCCAGCGGGTCTTGAGGTCCCGGGCCAGGTCGGGGGTGTCGTCCAGCGCCCGCAGCCCGAGGGCCTCGGCGGCCGCCCGGCGCTCCGGGGTGGGGTCGACCACGACCACCTCGGCGGCACCGTGCACCCGGGCCAGCAGCCCGACCAGCAGCCCGATCGCGCCGCCGCCGGTGACCAGCACCATCCGGCCCCGGACGCCGTCGCCCAGCTCCCGGCCGCCGACGTCGGCCGCGGCGTGCAGCAGCCCGTTGACGCAGATCGGTCCGAGGTGGGCGACGTACACGCCCAGCAGCGGGTCGAGGTCGGCCGGCAACGGGACGACGTTCTGGCCCAGCGGGTCGCCGTGCACCACGGTGGAGTGCCCGTAGGCCATGGCGACCAGGTCCCCGGGGGCGACCGCGGACGTGCGGGTGTCGGTGACCCGGGCGACCTCCATGTAGCCCAGCCGCCGCACCGGGAAGGACTGCGCCGGCTTCTCCGGCTCGAACAGGCCGACGTCGGCGTCCCAGCCGGCAGCGAAGTACGGACTGGTGCCGCGGTACCAGGTCAGCTCCGTGCCCGCAGACAGCCCGGTGTGGACGGTCTCGGCGCGGAACAGCCCGTCGGCGAGCTCGGGCTCCGCGGTCTCCTCCCACGCGAGCTCGCCGGCGCGGGGCACCACCAGGGTGCTGATCACGGCGCGACCCGGACGACGGCGCCGGTCCGGGTGGACTCGGCCAGCGCCCACGCCAGCCGATGGGTGCGCAGGGCCTCGGCGACGTCCACCAGCCCGGGGGCGGCGGGCTTCCCGGCCAGCACGTCGACGAAGGCCCGGTCGACGGCGTCCCGGGCGTCCACGGTGGGCTCGGTCCGCTCGTCCACCGTGCGGCTGCGCACGCTCAGGGTCGTCTCGGTCAGCGACACCACCAGGTCGTCGGCGACGACGTCCAGCCCTGCGGCGGTGAGCACCGGGAGCACGCAGGAGGTGCTCACCGAGCCGACCGCGCCGGACTCCATCCGCAGCACCGCGGCGGTCGCGTCGGGCACGTCCCGGCCGTCCCGGGTGGAGGCCGCCGAGCCGCCGACCACCTCGGTGACCTCGCCGGCCAGCAGCCGGACCAGGTCCAGGACGTGGGTGGCCTGCCTCCACCAGCTGACCGCCCGACCGCGCGCTGTCGCTCCACCAGGCCGGCGGGGGAGTGGTGCCCCACCAGCGGGCGTGCACCAGTCGGGGTGTGGTGCCGGCCAGCGCCTCGCGGGCCGCCGTGACGGTGTCCATGTGCCGCCAGTGGTAGCCGGTCGCCGTCGGCAGCCCGGCCTCGGCGACCAGGGCCGCGACGGACTCGGCGACGGCGAGGTCGGCGGCGATCGGCTTCTCCACGAAGAACGGCAGCCCGGCGGCGACGACGCGGCGCTCGAGCTCGCCGTGCGCGAAGGGGGGCACGCAGAGCCAGACGCCGTCCAGGCCGGCGGACAGCAGCTCGTCGACGCTGCGGACGGCGACGCCGAGGTCACCGGCCAGCGCGGTCGCGGCGTCCGGGGCGGGGTCGGCGATGCCGACCAGCTCGACGTCGTCGAAGGAGGCGAGCACCCGGGCGTGCCGGGCGCCGACGCCGCCGGCGCCGATCAGGCCCACGCGGGCCGTCACGAGGGCAGGCCGGTGGTGGGGGAGGTCGTGAGGGGCATGGGGAGACCGTTCCCCACCGGGGCCGTGCGCGCACCCCAGGACCTCACCTCCGGGGCGCCGCCGTGGACGCGCGCCGGACCAGGTGCACCGGGACGACGACGGTGGTGCCGGCCGGCGCGCGCGCCGGGTCCTCGATGCGCGCGACGAGCAGATCGACGCACCGGCGGCCGAGCTCGGGGAAGTCCTGGTGCACCGTCGTCAGCGGCGGGTGCAGGTACGCGGCCTCGGGGACGTCGTCGAAGCCGACCACGCTCACGTCGCCGGGCACGTCGACCCCGGCCTCGGCCAGCGCGCGCAGCACCCCGAGCGCCATGTGGTCGTTGGCCACGACCAGCCCGGTGACCTCCGGCCAGCGCTGCAGGAGCTCCTGGCCGGCCGCGTAGCCCGAGCGTGCGCTCCAGTCCCCGGGCAGCGGCTCCCGCACGGTCAGCCCGGCGCCGGTCATCGCCTGCTGCCACCCCTCGAGCCGGGCGGCGGCCTCCCACCAGTCCGCCCGGCCCCGCAGGTGCGCGATCTCGGTGTGCCCGAGCCCGATCAGGTGGCCGGTGGCGAGCAGGGCGCCGTCCACCTGGTCGGCGACGACCGAGGGCACCCCGGGGGCGGCCCCGCCCTCGACCGCGACGGCCGGCAGGTCCGGCGGCAGCCCGGCCATCACGCGGACCGCCGCGGCCTGCGGGGCCAGCACGACCACGCCGGTCACCGACTGGGCGAGCAGCCGGTCGACGGCGTCGGCGAAGGCCTGCTCGTCGGGATCGGGCAGGGTCACCACCTGCACCTCGTACCCCCGGGCGCGGGCGGCCTGCTCGAGGCTGGACAGCGTGCTGGCCGGCCCGTAGAGCGTGGTGTCGAACGCGATGACGCCGATGGTGTCGGACTGCCGGCGGGCCAGTGCCCGGGCGGTGAGGTTGCGCCGGTAGCCCAGCTCGGCCATCGCGGCCAGCACCCGCTGCCGGGTCTCCGCCCGCACGTAGGGGTGGTCGTTGAGCACCCGGGAGACGGTCTGGTGGGAGACACCGGCCAGCGCGGCGACGTCGGCCATCACCGCAGGGCGCGAGGGCCGCTCGCCCATGCCGACCTCCCGCCCGCACCCGGGCCGCCGCCGGTGCTCGTGGTGGCATGGTGCACCGTCCCGCCCGTCCGACCGGCACCCAGGAGCGCACCGCATGTCTGCACCGAACCCCAGCGGCACCCAGCACGAGCTCGCGCTCGGCGACGTCGCCGCGGTGGTCACCGAGGTCGGCGGCGGCCTGCGCGAGCTGACCGTCGCCGGCCGGCACCTCGTGCAGGGCTTCGACGCCGCCGAGCCCCGGCCGCACTACCGCGGGTCGGTGCTCGCCCCCTGGCCGAACCGGGTGGCCGACGGCCGCTACGTCGAGGTCGGGGTGACCCGGCAGCTGGCGCTCACCGAGCCCGACCGGGGCAACGCCCTGCACGGGCTGGCCTGCTGGCTGCCCTGGCAGCTGCTGGACCGCACCGCCTCCGCCGTCCGGCTCGGGGTGCGCGTCTGGCCGCAGCAGGGCTGGGCGCACGTGCTGGACCTCGTCGTCGGCTACGCGCTGACGCCGACCGGGCTGCGCTGGTCCCTGTCGGGCACCAACGCCGGCACGACGCCGGCCCCCTGGGGCAGCTCGGTGCACCCCTACGTGCGTGCCGGGGCGGGCCGGGTCGACGACTGGGAGCTCGAGCTGGACGCCGACCGGGTGCTGACCGTGGACGACGTCCGGCTGCTGCCCACGGGGCTGGTGCCGGTGGAGGGCACCGACCTGGACTTCCGCCGTCCCCGCTCGCTGCGCGGGCTGGAGGTGGACCACGCCTACACCGGGCTGGCCGCCACCGACCGGGCCACCGCGACCGTGTGGGCACCGGAGGGCACCGGGGTGGCCGTGCACTGGTCGCCGGCCGAGATGCCCTGGGTGCAGGTGCACACCGCCGACCGCCCCGACCCCGAGGACGACCGGGTGGGCCTGGCGGTCGAGCCGATGACCTGCCCGCCGGACGCGTTCAGCTCCGGCACCGACCTGGTGGTGCTGGCCCCGGGCGAGACGCACGCGACCAGCTGGGAGATCGAGGCGCTCAGCCGCTGACCCGCTCGACGGTGAGCAGGCCCGGGTGCCGCCCGACCGGCACCTCGCCGGTCCGGGCGAACCCGGCCCACAGCGCCCGCAGCGCCCGGCCCTGCCGGTCCACCTCCGCCCAGGGGGCTCCATCGACGAGCGGGACGCCGGTCCAGGTGTCCCGGTCGCCGAACAGCAGCGGCAGCTCCACGGTGTGCGCGCCGGCCCACGGGTTGCCCGGCGGGCCCCAGTCCAGGACGTAGTGGAACGCCCTGCCCCCGGCGGACGCGTGCCGACGGGCGAACACCCGGGACGCCGCGCCGTAGACCCGGCGGGTCAGCAGCCCGACCACCCCGCGCAGCACCAGCGGCCCCAGCACCGGGACCCGGGACAGCGCCACCAGCGGCGGCAGGGCGCCGGTGAACAGCGCCACCTCCCGGTCGGTGTGCCCGATCAGCACGTCGACGTCGGGGGCCACCGCCCGCCAGGCGTCGTCCACCGCGTCCTCCGCGGGCAGCGGGGCGTGCCCGTACCGGGTACCGAAGGGCATGGTGGCGCGCAGTCCGGCCCGGCGGGCGGCGGCCGCGACCGCCGGCTGCGCGGCGACGGCGTCCGCCACCGGGGTGTCGACGTCCACGAGCTCGCGGGCCCGGGCGGCCATCGCGTCGCCCATCGCCGCCCGGCCGCGGGAGATGCCCAACGGGGCGCTCTGGGCGATCACCCGGGCCACCAGCCCCCGGGAGCCGGCGGCGACCATCAGGTGCGCAGCGGCGTCACCCCCCGCCGAGTGGCCCCAGACGGTGACGTTCCCGGGGTCGCCGCCGAAGCCGGTGACCGCTCGCTGCACCCACCGCAGCGCCTCCAGCTGGTCGAGCAGGCCCAGGTTGGCCGGGCGGTCCCCGCCGTCCCCGACGAAGCCGAGCACCCCGAGCCGGTACGTCACCGCCACGACCACCACCCGTTGCTCGCGCACCATCGCGGTCGGGTCGTACACCGGGAGGTCGCCGGCGCCGGACACGTAGGACCCGCCGTGCAGCCACACCAGCACCGGCAGGGCCTCGCCGGGGACGACGTCGGCGGGGGCGGTCACCGACAGCCGCAGGCAGTCCTCGTCGGCACCGAGGCCGGCGGACAGGCCGGGCAGCACCTGGTCCAGCAGCGGCACAGGGAGCTGCGGGCAGGCGGGTGCGGGCCGGGTCGCGTCGAGCGGCGTGGTCGACGGCGGCTCGGCGACCGGTGCCTGGAAGCGGCCGGCCCGGGCGTACCGGATGCCCGTCGCCCGGAGCACGTCACCGTCCCGCCGGGCCCGCACCGGACCGACCGGGGTGTCGACGACGTGCAGCTCAGCGGCCTGTGGATCCGGCCCGGTGTCCTGGTGCGGGGAGCTCACGACGGGGCACCCTACGAGCCCCGTCGGCCCCGTCGCACAGGGCGAGCACAGGTGTCCACGGGGACGGAAGTGGTTGCATCGTCGAACTCCGGCCCGGAGCGGACTACCATGTCCAGTGAGTCAGGAACGGCGATGCCGCTCCCGCCCCCCACTCCAGCTCCGGCGGTACCCACCGCCCTGCCCGGCCGGCCCCTCCGCGCAGACGCCCCGCGTCGTCGCGATGCCGCATGTTCTGAACGAGAGAGGCGAGATGACCCAGACCGTCGTCGACGAGAACACCCCCGAGACCGCTCCCGCTCCCACCGCGGGTCGAGCCGGAGCCCGCCTGGCGGGCGACCACGTCGAGGCCGTCCAGATCGCCCCCACGGAGACCGACGAGGACACCGACTCGACGGACACCCCGGAGGAGGAGGACAAGAACGCCGCTCCCGCCGGGTCCTTCGAGTGGGACGAGGAGGAGTCGCTCGCGCTGCAGAAGGCGCGCAAGGACGCCGCGATGGCGACCTCGACCGACGCCGTCCGCGCCTACCTCAAGCTGATCGGCCGCGTCGCGCTGCTGACCGCCGAGCAGGAGGTGGACCTGGCCCGCCGGATCGAGGCCGGGCTCTACGCCACCCACAAGCTGGCCGACACCGACACCAAGGTGTCCACGACCATGCGGCGCGACCTGAACTGGATCATCCGGGACGGCGAGCGCGCCAAGAACCACCTGCTCGAGGCCAACCTGCGCCTCGTGGTCTCCCTCGCCAAGCGTTACACCGGCCGCGGCATGGCCTTCCTGGACCTGATCCAGGAGGGCAACCTGGGCCTGATCCGCGCGGTGGAGAAGTTCGACTACACCAAGGGCTTCAAGTTCTCGACCTACGCGACGTGGTG
The DNA here is from genome assembly GCA_014218215.1 of Geodermatophilaceae bacterium NBWT11. Classification (NCBI taxonomy): domain Bacteria; kingdom Bacillati; phylum Actinomycetota; class Actinomycetes; order Geodermatophilales; family Geodermatophilaceae; species Geodermatophilaceae bacterium NBWT11. Next base: position 4,576,752 of record CP043652.1, on the reverse strand, counting down.
GATCCGCCAGGCGATCACCCGCGCGATGGCCGATCAGGCCCGCACCATCCGCATCCCGGTGCACATGGTCGAGGTCATCAACAAGCTGGGCCGCATACAGCGCGAGATGCTCCAGGAGCTGGGCCGCGAGCCCACCCCGGAGGAGCTGGCCAAGGAGATGGACATCACCCCGGACAAGGTGCTGGAGATCCAGCAGTACGCCCGGGAGCCCATCTCGCTGGACCAGACCATCGGCGACGAGGGCGACAGCCAGCTCGGTGACTTCATCGAGGACTCCGAGGCCGTCGTGGCCGTGGACGCCGTCAGCTACGGCTTCATGCAGGAGCAGCTCACCGGGGTCCTGCAGACCCTGTCCGAGCGCGAGGCCGGCGTCGTCCGGCTGCGCTTCGGCCTCACCGACGGCCAGCCGCGCACGTTGGACGAGATCGGTCAGGTCTACGGCGTGACGCGGGAGCGGATCCGCCAGATCGAGTCCAAGACGATGTCCAAGCTGCGCCACCCCAGCCGCTCGCAGGTCCTGCGCGACTACCTCGACTGAGCAGTTGGCTCCTCGCACCACCCGCTCCGGCACCACCGGCCCGAAGGCGCCGGTGGTGCCGTCGCGTGTGGGCACCGTCGACCTGGCCGACGTCGACCTCGAGCAGCTGGTCACCGGCGTCTCGGTGCGCGGGGACGCCGAGGAGCTGCACGCCGAGGACGTCGAGGTCGTCGCGGCCCGGTTCGCCGACCTGCGGCTGATCGGCGGGCGGCTGGGCCGGGCCCGGTTCACCGACCTGGAGGTCGAGGCCTGCGACCTCTCGGGGCTCGACCTGGGCGAGGCGCAGTGGCAGCGGGTCGCGGTCGGGGAGAGCCGGCTCGCCGGGGTGTCGCTGGCCGGCGCCGGGCTGCGTGACGTGGCGTTCACGCAGATGCGCGGCGCCCGTCTCGACGCCCGGTTCGCCACCCTGCGGGCGGTCCGGTTCACCGGCTGCGACCTCACCGAGGCCGATCTCACCGCCGCCTCCCTCGACGGTGTGGAGTTCGTCGACTGCCGGCTCGCCCAGGCCCGGTTCGCCCAGGCCACTCTGGTGCGCACCTCGTTCACCGGCTGCGACCTCTCGGCCGTGCAGGGCGTCACCGGGCTGCGGGACGGCGTCGTGGACGCAGCGACCCTGACGACACTGGCGCCCGCGCTGGCCGCGGCGGCGGGCATCGCCGTCCGCTGACGTCGTGCGCGAGCACCGTCACCTGACGAAAACGCGCGTCGGCATTGGCAGGAGCTGGTGCCCCGGCTACCGTTGCCGGGTCCGACCGACCGTCACGTCCCCACCCGGGGAGCCCGGTCGGACGCCGCTGAGTCGCCTTCGGGCGAGCCGGGGACCCACCGATCCACTGGGGTGAATCCCGCGCTCCGGACCTCCGTCCGGTGTGCAGGTAGGGCTGCTTCCGCCCGAACCCGTCAGCTGACCTGGTAGGCGGCACGTCGGAAGACACCTGCCCCACGGAGCCACCGCACCCATGGAACCCTGCTCCACCTCGAGCACCACCCGCACGGGATCGACCGCCTCCGGGCGTGGTCGCGCCACCGGCACCGCGTTCCGGATCGCCGCCCTCCGCCGCCGCCCGGGCCTGTACCTCGGCGTCGTCGCCGCCGGCGCGCTGATCGCCAACGTCGTGCTCTCCTCCGCCCCGGCCGAGCAGGCCGACGCGTCGGCCGCCGCCTCCCAGCCGGCCAGCGTCGCGCAGCAGCTGGGCCTCAGCGCCGACCCCGCTGCGCTGGACACCGAGCGCAGCATCGCCGCCCTGCAGGACATGGCCGCCAGCCGCAGCACCCGCGAGGACCAGCAGACCGCCGCGCAGCAGGTCCAGGCCGCCGCCGACCAGGCCGTGCTGGACGCGCAGGCCGCCGAGGCCGCAGCTGCGGCCGCTGCAGAGGCCGAAGCGGCCGCTGCCGCCGCGGCCGAGGCTGCTGCTGCCGCCGAGGCCGCCGCGGCCGCGTCGTCCCCGTCCTCGTCCTCCGCCGGGTCGGGCGCGGTCACCGCGTCGTCGTCGACCTCGGCCAGCTCGGTCGCCCGGATCTCCAACACCTCCGGCCCGGTGGCCTCCTCGGTGCAGGCCGCCGCCGACGCGGTGGTGAGCAACGTGCCCGGCGCCGGGAGCATCACCCTGGGCGGCACCCGGCCCAGCGCCACCGACCCGGGCGGCCACCCGTCGGGCAGGGCGCTGGACTACATGGTGATGACCAACCAGAGCCTCGGTGACGCGATCGTGGCCTACCACATCGCGCACTGGGACGAGCTCGGCGTGGACTACCTGATCTACGAGCAGCGCTACCTCGGGTCGCCGAACGGCTCCTGGTCGATGATGGAGGACCGCGGCGGCACGACCGCGAACCACTTCGACCACGTGCACGTGAACTACCGCTGACCCAGCGCGCCCCGGGCCCGTCCTCTTCGTGGGGGCGGGCCCGGCTGCGTCTCAGCGCACCACGTGCAGCGGGTACGGGGGTGGCGGGAGCGGTGTCCGCCGCGGGCCGGTGACCCGGTCGATCGCCCGCCGCCAGGCCGGACGTCGGCGCTCCAGAGCAGTGATCCGCTCCTCGAGGGCGACCAGCCCGACGGTGGGGGAGGGCGCGGCGCCCAGGTGCGCCAGCTCGGTGGACAACGCCCCGATGAGCTGCGCGGTCGCCGCACCGGTCAGGTGCACCGTGCCCACGCAGGTGCTCTCCCGCCAGACGCTGAGGTTCACCACCCCGAGCTCGGGGTGGTGGGTGACCCGGACCCCGCGGCCCAGGCCGCGGCGGTCCAGCACCCAGCCACCGGGACGGTGGGTCTGCGGGGAGGCCGTCATGGGGGAACGGTCCTGGTCGGGGGCCCGTCCGTCAACCGCAGCAGCCCCACCGGCCCCGCCGGGGGTCAGGTGCCGCAGTAGGTGGTGTACGCGCCGAAGTCGGTCGGGGCCGGCTCGGTGTACCGCTCGTCCCCGGGCCGGACGTCGAACGGCGAGGTCACCGCAGCGACCAGCCGGGTGAACGGCTCGAGGTCGCCGTCGGTGGCTGCCGCGAGGGCCTCCTCGACCAGGTGGTTGCGCGGGACGACCGCGGGGTTGACCCGGTCCATCGCGTCGGCGTCCGGACCGACGGCGCGCCAGCGGGCCAGCCACTCGTCGATCGCGGCCAGGTCGAGCACCAGCTCGCGCACCGGCTCGACGTCCCCGCGGGCGGCCTGCCCCAGGGCCCGGAAGAAGGTGGTGTGGTCGGGGTGGGCGGCCTGGAGCAGCGCCTGGAGGTCTCGGACCAGCGGGCCGGCGACGTCGTCGGCCAGACCGGCGGGCAGGCCGGTCTTGGCCCGCATGCGCCCGACCCAGGCAGCCTCGTAGGCGGGCACGAACCGCTCCAGGGCGGGGACGGCCAGGGCGATCGCCTGCTCCTGGTCGGCGTGCAGCAGGGGGAGCAGTGCCTCGGCGAGCCGGGCCAGGTTCCACTGCAGGACCAGCGGCTGGTTGCCGTACCGGTAGCGGCCGCCGGAGTCGATCGAGCTGAAGGAGGCGTCGGCGTCGTGGGCCTCCATGAACGCACACGGGCCGTAGTCGATGGTCTCGCCGGAGATCGTGGTGTTGTCGGTGTTCATCACCCCGTGCACGAAGCCCACGGCCATCCAGCTCGCGACCAGCTCGGCCTGCGCGGCGACGACGGCCTCGAAGAGCGCCAGGTACGGCTGCTCGGCGTCAGCGGCTTCCGGGTGGTGCCGGGCGATGGCGTGGTCGGCCAGCCGGCGCAGCAGGTCGACGTCGTCCAGGGCGCGGGCGTACTGGAAGCTGCCCACCCGCAGGTGGCTGCTGGCGACCCGGGTGAGCACGGCACCGGGCAGCATCGTCTCCCGGGCGACGTCCCGGCCGGTGGCGGTGACGGCCAGGGCGCGGGTGGTGGGGATCCCCAGGGCGTGCATGGCCTCGCTGACGACGTACTCGCGCAGCATCGGGCCGACCGCGGCCAGGCCGTCGCCGCCGCGGGCGACCGGAGTGCGCCCGGAGCCCTTGAGGTGCAGGTCGCGGATGCCGCCGTCGGGGGTGGTGAGCTCGCCGAGCAGCAGCGCGCGACCGTCGCCCAGCCGCGGGCTGTAGTTGCCGAACTGGTGGCCGGCGTAGACCTGGGCGACCGGGGTCGCGCCCTCGGGCACCGCCAGGCCCAGCAGCAGCTCGACGCCGGCGGGGGTGCGCAGCGCGTCGGCGTCCAGGCCGAGCTCGGCGGCCAGCGCGTCGTTCAGCGCCAGCAGCCGGGGGGCGGGGGCCGCCTCGGCCTGCCAGGGGAGGGCCAGCTCGGGCAGCTCGCGGGCGAAGGAGGTCCCGAGGACGACGGTCGGGGACGGCGCGATGCTCACCCCTCGACGGTACGACCGCCCCCGGCGGACGGCGTCCTGTCACACCCCTGGGGCATGGTGGTGAGCGGACCCAGGGAGGCACCGTGCTCTTCGAACCGCGCGCCAGCGACCTCGACCTCGACGAGGTGGAGGCGGCGCTGCTCCGTGCCGCCGTCGGCGACTACGCCGCCGAGGCCGCCGTGCTCCTGTTGTCGGTGCACGGGCACTGGGTGCCCCAGCTGCGGGCGGCCGGCCTGGTCGACCTCACCGTGTACGAGGCCGACCCCGGCCAGGGCGAGCAGGTGTTCGCCGCCGTCGACTGGTCCCGGGTCGATCCCGCCCTCGCCGCCGGGCACGTCGCCGGTGACTCCGGGCAGCGCCGGGTGCTGCGCGCCGCGGAGTCCCTGGCCGAGGGGCGCCCGGTCGACCTCGCCGACCTCACCGGGGGCCTGGACCGGGGCGACCTCTCCCTGCTGCTCGCGGCCGTCGCGCACGCCGGTGGCAGCCACGGTTCGTCGGCCCCGCTGGTGCCCTGGCCGCCGCGCGGCTGAGTCTCGGTTGCGCCTGTGCGGCCCGTTCCCGCCACGAGAGCGGGCTGATGGAGCGCAGGCGAACTCCGCGCCGGCTGATCCGACAGCAGGGTGGTGTTCTGCTGCGGCATCTCGTTGCACCGGTGCGGACCCTTCTCGGGCCGGAGGTGCCGGCCGCGCGCGACCCGAGACGTGGCCGTCCTCCCGCCGGTGTGTGCTCGTGGTGCCAGCTGAGCAGCTGCGGATGTCAAGGCGTGCTCGGCATCTGTGGACAAGCCGCTGAGCTGGGGATTCAGGTGTCAACAGGCTGCCCAGTGCGGTAGACTTCGAACACCTGATCGAACACCTGATCGAACGGCCTGGGAGGTGTCGTGAGCGAACTGCGGTCGGCTCTGGACGCCCTCGCCGGTGACGATCTGCACGCAGTGCCGGCCGGTCAGCTGCTCGACCGGACGGCGGAGCTGGTGCAGTCGATCAACCGGCTCAGCGCCGAGCTGACCCGTACCGTGCGGCACGCCGACGTGGTCGACGCCGCCGAGCACGACGGGCTGAGGACGATGCAGTCCCACCTGCGCGGGCACCACCACTTCTCGAGCGGAGCAGCTGCTGCAGTGGTGAGGGCCGGGCGGGTGTTGGAGCACCTGCCACGCCTGGAGGCCGCGTTTGCCGAGGGTGCGGTCACCGCCGCCCAGGTCGGGGTCGTGGCCGACGCGCTGCGGCCGTGCGACATCGCGGCGGCCGCCGAGCAGGACGTCGACCTGGACGCGTTCGACGAGGCCTGGACCCAGGTCGCACGCACGCTGCCGCACGCGAAGCTCGCGACTGCGGTGAACGCGTTCCGCAATGCGCTGGACCCTGACGGCCCGGAGCCCGACCCGACCGAGGAGCGCCGGTTCACGATGACCCGGCACGCCAACGGGTCCGGCTCGGGCCGTTTCGACCTCGATGCCGTGGGCTTCGAGAAGGTCCAGGCCGTCATCGAGTCGATGGTGCAGGCCGACAGGCCTCTCGGGGACCTGCGGAACCGAGCCCAGCAGCAGGCCGACGCACTGGTGCAGTGGGCCGACAACACCCTCGCCGCGGGGGACCTGCCGTTCCTGCGCACGGTCAAGCCGCAGGTGATCGTCACGATCGACCTCGAAGACATGGTCGACCCCGCCACCGGCCACGACACCGCGACCACCGGCTTCGGCGCCACCATCAGCGCGGCCCGTGCCCGCTGGATCGCCTGCGACTCCGCGGTCACCCGGATCGTGATGGGCCCCGACGGGGTGCCGCTGGACGTGGGCCGCTCCAAGCGGGTCGTGCCACCGAAGATCCGCCGGGCCGTGGAGCAACGCGACGGGCACTGCGTCTTCGCCGGCTGCTTCAACCCCACCCACTGGTGCGACGTCCACCACCTCGCCGAGTGGCTGCGGGATGACGGGGACACCTCGCTGGACAACTCAGCACTGCTCTGCGAACGCCACCACACCAAGGTCCACCACGGGTTCCGCGTCGAACGCGACGACGCAGCACCACCCGGTGAACGCTGGCGCACCTTCCGACCCGACGGCACCGAGATCGTCCTCGACCGCCTGCTGGCCGGACCTGCGAGGGGAGTGCGCACGTCGACCGGCCCGCTGACCTGCGCAGCAACGGTTCTGTCGGTGGGGTCGGGTAGACAGGCCGCGTGCTGAACGTGCATCGGGCCGAACGCGCCGACCGGTTGGCGGACGCGCTGGCCGAGGTGCTGGCGGGGCCGCTGCCCGACCCGTTCGCCGAGGAGGTCGTGGCCGTCCCGGCCAAGGGCGTCGAGCGCTGGCTGGCCCAGCGGCTGTCCACCGTGCTGGGCGCCGGTGACTCCGGAGACGGGATCTGCTCCGGGGTGCGCTTCCCCTCCTCGGCCCGGCTGGTCGACGAGGCCCTGGCCGCCGCGACCGGGGTCGACCCCCGGTCCGACCCGTGGGCCCAGCCGCTGTGGTCGCTGCTCGACGTGGTCGACGAGAGCCTGGGCGAACCCTGGTGCGCGGTGCTCGCCCACCACCTGGGCGCCGGGCCCGACGGCGACGACGCCGACGGCTCCCGCCGCGGCCGTCGCTGGGCTGCCGCCGCGCACCTGTCCGGGCTGTTCGCCTCCTACGCCGCCCACCGCCCCGGGATGCTGCGCGACTGGGCCGCCGGCCACGACACCGACGGCACCGGTCCGCTGCCGGACGACCTGGTGTGGCAGGCCCACCTGTGGCGGCGGCTGCGCGAGCGCCTGGGCCCCGGGCCGTCGGAGGGGCTGGCCGAGGCCTGTACCGCGTTGCGGTCGGACCCGGCGCTGTCCGACCTGCCCGCCCGGGTCAGCGTCTTCGGCCCCACCCGGCTGTCCACCCGCTCGCTCGCGGTGCTGGAGGCCCTCGCCGAGCACCGCGACGTGCACCTGTGGCTGCCGCACCCCAGCCCGGTGCTGTGGGCCGGGATCGCCACGACCGCCGGGGCGGCTGCCGGGCGCCGCCGCGACGACCCGACCACCACCGCAGCTCGGCACCCGCTGCTGCGCAGCCTGGGCCGCGACGTGCGCGAGCTGCAGCTGCGGTTGCCCACGCACGTCGACGTCCACCACGCCGGCCCGGACGACGTCCCGGAGACGTTGCTGAGCCGCGTCCAGCGCGACCTGCGCGACGACACGCCCCCCGCACCGGGCGCGGTCGGTGCCGACGACACCGTCCAGGTGCACGCGTGCCACGGCCCGGCCCGCCAGGTCGAGGTGCTGCGTGAGGTGCTCCTGGGGCTCTTCTCCGACGACCCCACCCTCGAGCCGCGCGACGTGCTGGTGCTCTGCCCCGACGTGGAGACCTTCGCCCCCCTGGTGTCGGCCACCTTCGGGCTCGGCCCGGGACTGCCCCACCCCGGCAACGCGCTCCGGGTAAGGCTCGCCGACCGCAGCCTGCGCCAGACCAACCCGCTGCTGGACACGGTGGCACTGCTCCTGGAGCTCGCCCACAGCCGGGTGACCGCCAGCCAGGTGCTCGACCTCGCGGCCACCGCCGGGGTCCGCGCCCTGTTCGGCTTCACCGACGAGGACCTCGAGCGCATCCGCGACTGGGTGGCCCGCTCCGGGGTCCGCTGGGGCCTGGACGCCGCCACCCGGGCGCCCTACGCGATGGACCGGGTCCTGCAGAACACCTGGCGCACCGGCCTGGACCGGGTGCTGCTGGGGGTCACCACCTCCGAGGACCACCCGGTCTGGCTGGGCACCGCGTTGCCCCTGGACGACGTGGACAGCAGCGACGTCGACCTGGCCGGGCGGCTGGCCGAGCTGCTCGACCGGCTCGAAGTCGTGCTGGCCGCCCTGGACGGCGAGCACCCGGTGGGCCACTGGGTCGCCACCCTCACCGACGCCCTCGACGCGCTCACCGCCGTCGGCCCCGACGAGGTGTGGCAGCTGGCCCAGGCCCGCCGCGAGCTCACCGAGGCCGCCGAGGGCGGGTCCAGCACGGTCCGCCTGGCCGACGTGCGCGCGATGCTCGCCGACCGGCTGCGGGGCCGCCCCACCCGGGCCAACTTCCGCACCGGCAACCTGACCGTCTGCACGCTGGTGCCGATGCGCTCGGTGCCGCACCGGGTCGTGGTGCTCCTGGGCCTCGACGACGGCGTCTTCCCCCGCACCTCGGGCATCGACGGCGACGACGTGCTCGCCCGGGACCCCCGCACCGGGGAGCGCGACGTGCCCAGCGAGGATCGCCAGCTGCTGCTGGACGCGGTGCTCTCGGCCACCGACCGGCTGCTGGTCTTCCACACCGGGGCCGATCCGGTCAGCGGCGCGAGCCGTCCGCCCGCGGTGCCGGTGGGGGAGCTGCTGGACGCACTGGCCACCTCCACCGGGCAGCCCCGGGAGGACCTCGTGGTGCGCCACCCGCTGCAGGCCCACGACGCCCGGCAGTTCGTGGGTCCGCGGCCGACCAGCTTCGACCCGGTCAGCCTGGCCGGGGCCCGGCAGGCCGCCCTGCCGCGGGAACCGGCGCCGGTGCGCCGCGCCCTGCGGCCCCGGGCGGGCGCGGTGGCCCTGGACGACCTGGTCTCCTTCGTGGAGAACCCCGTCCGGGCCTACCTGCGTCAGCGGTTGCAGATCACCCTGCCCGGCGAGGACGACGAGGTCGACGACGCGCTGTCGGCGTCCCTGGACGCGCTGCAGGAGTGGGCGGTCGGCGAGCGGCTGCTGCGGGCCGGGCTGGCCGGGGTGCCCACCCCGGACGCCGAGCGCAGCGAGTGGCTGCGGGGCACGCTGCCCCCGGGCGCCCTGGGTGACGCGGTGCTGGGCCGGGTGTCGGGGCGGGTCGGCCCGCTCGTCGCGGTCGCCGGCCCGCTGCTGGCCCCACCGGCCCGGGCCGTCGACGTGCGCCTGGACCTCGGCGGCCGGGAACTGGCCGGCACGGTCAACGGGGTCCGGGACGACGCCGTGGTCAGCGTGACGTACTCCAGCCTGGGCCCCAAGCACCGTGCCCGGGCGTGGGTACAGGCCCTGGCACTGGCCGCGACCGAGGGCACCGGTCGGGCGGTGACCGTGGGCCGCTACGGCGCCCGGGCCCGCACCTCGACGCTGCTCGCTCCGGCGAACGCGCGGGCCGTGCTCGCCGACCTGCTCGACCTGTACGACCGGGGCACGGCCGAGCCGCTGCCGATGGCGGTCAAGACCTCGCACGCCTACGCCCGGGCCCGGGCCGGCGGCGACGTCCCCGAGCAGGCCCTGGACCAGGCCGGTCGGGAGTGGACCGGCGGGCGCTTCCCCGGCGAGCAGGAAGAGAGGCACCACGTGCACGTCTGGGGCCAGCGGCCCCCGCTGACCGTGCTCACCGACCCCGGTCCGCTGGAGGACGAGCGGTGGCCGGGCGAGACCACTCGCTTCGGCGTGCTCGCCCGCCGGTTCTGGACCCCCCTGCTGGATGCGGAGACCACCTCGTGAGCGACACCCCGGCGGCCTTCGACGTCTGCGGCCCGTTGCCCGTGGGCACCACCGTCCTGGAGGCCAGCGCAGGCACCGGCAAGACGTTCACCATCGCCGCCCTCACCACCCGCTTCGTCGCCGAGGGCGTGGCCGAGCTGGGCGAGGTCATGCTGGTGACGTTCGGCAACGCCGCCTCCCGCGAGCTGCGCGACCGGGTGCGTGAGCGGATGGTGTCGGCCGAACAGGGCCTGCGCGACCCGGTGGCCGCCCGGTCCGGTGCCGACCCGGTGCTGGCACTGCTCGCCTCCGTCGAGGACGCCGAGGTCGAGCGCCGCCGGGTCCGGCTGGAGATCGGGCTCGCCGGCTTCGACGCCGCCACCATCGCCACCACGCACTCGTTCTGCTCCCAGATGCTCGCCGGGCTGGGCACCGCCGCCGACCGCGACCCCACCGCCACCTTCACCGAGGACGTCGACGACCTCGTCGGTGAGGTGGTCGACGACCTCTACCTGCGCAGCTTCGCCACCGCCGGTCCGGCGGTGCCGCCGTTCCTGGAGCACCACCAGCTGCTGGAGCTGGGCCGGCGCAGCGTCGGCAGCGACCGGCAGGCCCGCCTGGAGCCGGTCACCGACCCCGGGGTGCCCGGCCGGCGACGCAGGGCCGCGCAGGCCGTCCGGGACGAGGTGGAACGGCGCAAGCGCCGGCTCGGGCTGGTCGACTACGACGACTGGCTCTCCCTGCTGCGGGACGCCCTGGCCCACCCCGAGCACGGCCCGGTGGCCTGCGAGCGGGTCGGCTCCCGCTACCGGGTGGTGATGGTCGACGAGTTCCAGGACACCGACCCGGTCCAGTGGGAGGTGCTGCAGCGGGCCTTCCACGGCCGCACCACCCTGGTGCTGATCGGGGACCCCAAGCAGGCCGTCTACGGCTTCCGCGGGGGCGACGTCACGACCTACCTGGCTGCTGCGTCCGTCGCCGACAGCCGTTCCACGCTGGCCACCAACTGGCGGTCGGACCAGGTGCTGCTCGAGGCCCTGGAGCCGGTGTTCGGCGGGGCCGCCCTCGGTGACCCGCGGATCGTGGTGCGACCGGTGAGGTCCGCGCACCCCACGGCCCGGCTGACCGACGCCGGACCCCCGCTGCGACTGCGCCGGTTGCGGCGCGTCGGGGCGGGCCCGCAGTTCCGGGGCTTCCCGAGGGTCGACCGGCTGCGCGACCTGGTGGCCCGGGACGTCGCCGCCGACGTGGTGACCCTGCTGTCCGGCCCCGCCCGGTTCGAGGGCCGACCGGTGGCACCGGGGGACGTCGCGGTGCTCGTACGCACCAACAAGCAGGGCCACCTGGTGCGCGAGGCCCTCGGCGCGGTCGGGGTCCCGGCCGTGATGGCCGGCGGCGGCAGCGTGTTCGGCACCGTCAGCGCCCAGTCCTGGCTGGTGCTGCTGGAGGCCCTGGAGCAGCCGCACCGGGCCGGCCGGGTACGGGCCGCAGCCCTGTCGGTCTTCCTGGGCGAGAGCGAGGAGTCGCTGGACGAGCACGGTGACGCCGTCACCGACGTCCTCGGCCCCCGGCTGCGGGGCTGGGCCGACCTGCTCGGCGAGCGCGGGGTGGCCGCGTTCCTCGAGGTGCTCACGGCCGAGGAGGGCCTGCCCGCCCGGGTGCTGCGCCGCCCCGACGGTGAGCGGGTGCTCACCGACCTGCGCCACGTCGGACAGGTGCTGCACGCCGTGGCGATGCGGGAGTCCCTCGGGCTCACCGCGCTGGTCGAGTGGCTCCGCCGGCGGATCGCCCGGGCCGAGGTCGAGGGCACCGACGAGCGCAGCCGGCGGCTGGAGTCCGACGCGGCCGCGGTGCAGGTGATGACCGTGCACGTCAGCAAGGGCCTGGAGTTCCCGGTCGTGCACGTGCCCTTCGGCTGGGACCGCTGGTCGCCCGACGACCCCGACGTGCTCCGGCTGCACGACGAGGCCGGGCACCGGGTGCTGCACGTCGGCGGACCGGGCTCGGCCGGGTACCGGGAGGCCCGGGCCCGGCACGACGACGAGGAGCTGGGGGAGGACCTGCGGCTGCTCTACGTCGCGCTGACCCGGGCCGCGGCCCAGTTGGTCGTGCACTGGGCACCCAGCCGCAACACCGCGGCCGCACCGCTGCACCGGCTGCTCTTCGGCGGCGCGGCACCCGGCCATCAGCCCGCCGGCACGGTGCCGGTGCCCGCCTCCGACGAGGCGGTGGCCGACCACCTGCAGTCCCTGGTCGACGCCTCCGGCGGGCGCACGAGCGTCGAGGAGGTGGGCCGCCCCTCGTCCGCCCGGTGGACACCGCCGACCGAGCCGGTCCCCGAGCTGTCGGTGAGCACCTTCACCCGCACCCTCGACGAGGACTGGCGCCGCACCTCCTACAGCTCGCTCACCCGCTCTGCGCACGAGCTGGGTGCGGCCAGCGAGCCCGACGCGCCCGGGAAGGACGACGAGGCCGACACCGACGAGTCGGCCGGCGCGGTGCCCGGGGGGCTGCCCTCCCCGCTGACCGACCTGCCCGGCGGGGCGGCGTTCGGCACCCTGGTGCACGCCGTGCTGGAGGACCTCGACCCGGCAGCGCTGGAGGAGCGGTGCGCCGACGCGGTGCGGCGGTTCGCCGTGCCCGGGGTGGCCGCGGACGCCCTCGCCGACGGTCTGCGGCCGGTGCTGCACACCGCCCTGGACGACACCGGCGTGACGCTCGCGTCGCTCCCGGCCGCCGACCGGCTCGCCGAGCTGGACTTCGAGCTCCCGCTGGCCGGTGGCGACGACGCCGTGCCGCACAGCACGCTGGCCGACGTGGTCGCGCTGCTGCGCGCTCACGACCTCGGTCCGGTCGCCGGCTACGCCGACCGGCTGTCCGGGGTGGAGCCGGCCGCGCTGCGGGGGTTCCTCACCGGCAGCATCGACGCCGTGCTGCGGCTGCCCGGGCCGCGCTACGCGGTCGTGGACTACAAGACCAACCGGCTCGGCGCCGAGCCGCTGACCACCGGTCACTACGCGGCCGAGGCCATGGCCGAGGAGATGCAGCACGCCCACTACGTGCTCCAGGCGCTGCTCTACTCCGCCGCCCTGCACCGGTTCCTGCGCTGGCGGCAGCCCGGCTACGACCCCGCGCTGCACCTCGGGCCCGTGCTGTACCTCTTCGTCCGCGGGATGGCCGGCCCCGAGAGCGAGCCCGGCGCCGGCGTCTTCACCTGGACCCCGCCGACCGCCCTGGTCACCGGGCTGTCGGACCTGCTGGCGGGCCGGTCGTGATCCCCACCCGGGCCACCGGCCTCCTCGCCGTGTTCGCCGAGGCGGGCGTGCTCGCCCCGGCCGACGTGCACGTGGCGCTGCGGCTGTCCCGGCTCGGTGGGGAGACCGACCAGACCGTGCTGCTGGCCGCGGCGCTGGCCGTCCGCGGGGTGCGCACCGGCTCGGTGTGCGTCGACCTGTCCACCGTGGCCGAGACCGTGGTGCCCGAGGAGGACACGGTGGTCGGGGACGCGCCGGCACCCGACCCGGTCGAGCTGCCCTGGCCGACCGACTGGTCCGCGGTGACGGCCAGCCCGCTGGTGGCCGTCGGCCCCGACGCGCCGTGGCAGCCGCTGCGCTGGGTCGACGGGCTGCTTTACCTCGACCGCTACTGGCAGCAGGAGCAGCTGGTCCGGGCCGAGCTCGACGCCCGGGCCGCCCAGCGGCCCCCGGCGGTGGACCTCTCGTCGCTGCCCACCCTGTTCCCCGGGCCGGCGCCGGACCGGCAGCGGTTGGCCGCGGCGGTGGCTGCCGGACGGTGGGTCAGCGTCATCACCGGTGGACCCGGCACGGGGAAGACGCACACCGTCGCCCGGCTGCTGGCGCTGCTGGTCGCCCAGGAGGGCCCGCGGGTGCGGATCGCCCTGGCCGCCCCGACCGGCAAGGCCGCGGCCCGCCTGCAGGAGTCCGTCCGGGCCCAGGCCGCCGAGCTGGGGCTGCCCGACGACCTGACCGCCTCCACGCTGCACCGGCTGCTGGGTTGGCGGCCCGACAGCCGCAGCCGGTTCAAGCACGACGCGGGCAACCGGCTGCCCTTCGACGTGGTCGTGGTCGACGAGTCCTCGATGGTGCCGCTGACGCTGATGGCCCGGCTGCTGGAGGCGGTGCGACCCACCGCCCGACTGGTGCTCGTCGGTGATCCCGACCAGCTCACCCCGGTGGAGGCCGGGGCGGTCCTGAGCGACCTGGTGCACCGTCCGGCCGCCGGCGGGGCGGCCGCCCCGCCTCCCGAGGCCGCCCACGACCTGGACCTCGACGCCACCGAGCTCGACCAGTTGGGCAACGGGGTGGTCCGGCTGCGGGTGTCGCACCGCTACGGCCGGAGCATCGGCGCGCTGGCCGAGGCCGTGCGGGCTGGGAAGGCCTCCCAGGTCGTCGGGCTGCTCACCCACGGCGAGGGGCTCTCGCTGGACCCCACCCCCGACGCGCTGGCCGCCGAGGTCCGGGCCGCGGCCGAGGAGCTGGGCGCCGCGGCGCGGGCCGGGGACGGGCCCGCGGCCCTGGCCCTGCTGGGGCGGCACCGGCTGCTGTGTGCGCACCGCAGCGGCCCGTTCGGCGTGGGGCACTGGAACGACCAGGTCACCCGGTGGACGGGGGCGCTGCCCGGGGACTGGTGGCCGGGTCAGCCGCTGCTGGTCACCGCCAACGACTACGACAACGCGCTGTTCAACGGCGACACCGGGGTGGTGGTCCGCGGTCCCGACGGGCTGCGGGCGGCGTTCGACGGGCGGGAGCCGCTGCCGCTGTCCCGGCTGTCCTCGGTGCGCACCGCGCACGCGCTCACCGTGCACCGCAGCCAGGGCAGCCAGTACGAGGCGGTCACCGTGCTGCTGCCACCGGTGGGGTCCCCGCTGCTCACCCGGGAGCTGCTCTACACCGCTGTCACCCGGGCCAGCGCCCGCGTGCGGGTGGTCGGCAGCGAGGAGTCGGTGCGCGCTGCCGTGGCCCGCCCGGTGGTGCGCGCCAGCGGCCTGCGCCGGCAGATCGGCGGGTGAGTCAGCCCGTCAGGCCGGCCACGACCACCCGCCGCGCGGCCCGCGCCTCGGGGATGGGCAGCAGCGGCCAGACGTGCACCATCCCGGGTCCGTCCTGGTCGTCCACCTCGACCCCGGCCTCCCGCGCTCGGGCGACCAGCAGCCGGATGTCGGGGTGGGTGATGTCCAGCGAGCCGCCGAACACGGTGATCGGGCCCAGCCCGGTCAGGTCGCCGGCCAGCGGGCTGACCCGGGGGTCGTCGAAGGGCAGCCCGTCCCGCCACAGGTCGATGCTGACCCGCACGCCCGGGCGGGCCAGCCACGGGTCGGTGGGCTCCACCCGGTCGATCTCGGGGTTGGCCAGGGAGAGGTCCAGCGCCGGGGAGATGAGCACCGTGCGGCGCAGCGGTGGCACGCCCCGGTCGCGCAGCAGCAGGGCCGCGGACAACGAGATCTGCCCGCCGGCGGAGTCGCCCATCGCAGTCACGTTCGCCGCGCCGTGCCGCGCCACCAGGTCGGCGAGCAGGTCTGCCACCGCGGGGACGACGGTGGCAGCGGTCCCCACCGGGGTCAGCGGGTAGATCGGCACCGTCACCGTGGCCCCGCTCTCGGCCACCACGCGGGCGATCAGCCGCCAGTGGAACGGGCTGATCTCGAACGCCCACGACCCGCCGTGGGAGTACACGACGTGCTGGCCCGAGGGTGTCCCGGCGGGGGCGACGACGTAGACGGGCCAGCCGGTGTCGTGCCCCACGGTGACCCGTACGCCCCCGGGCAGCCGGTTCGGCGGGCCGTAGGCCTCCGGGCGCAGCGCGACCTCGGCGAGCCGGTCCTGCATGCCCTGCGGGGTGGCGAAGGTGCGCTGGAAGCGGGCCAGCCGCAGCAGCGGGGGGACGGCGCGGGCGAGGGCGCTGGGCACGGGGGTCTCCAGGGGTCAGGACGCGGTGAAGAGGGTGACGCGCCCGGGGTTCGACACGGAGAACGGATTGGCCCACTCCGACCGGGCGCCGGTGATCGGGGCGGCATCGGTGACGACGACGAACGGGTCGCCCGGGTAGACGGCGAGCACCAGCGTGCCGGTCGTCAGCTCCTCGGTGTGCTCGAGCAGCTCGCCGCGGCGGAGCTTCGACGTCGTCCGGCGGCCGGTCAGCTCCTCGCCGACCTCGGCGGTCCAGTCGGCGCCGTCCTGGGTGAACCCGATGGCCTGCACCCGTTCCCCGGCCGGGGCGGGCTCGCAGGCGGCGAACTCGGCGAGGGCCTCGTAGAGCCGCTCGGCCTGGTCGGCGTCGGTCGAGCGGGGCAGGAAGAAGGAGGCCACCCACCGGAGTCTGCCCGGCGCTACGGTGCGGCATGCACCGGTTGTCCCGCGCCGACGCTCGCCGGATCGCCGTCCGGGCGCAGCTGCTGGACGCCGACCGGCCGACCGGCCTGCTCGACGTCGTCCGGCGGTTGACCCTGCTGCAGCTGGACCCCACTGCGGCGGTCGCCCCGAACGCCGACCTCGTGCTCTGGACCCGGCTGGGCCAGGCGTACGACCCGGCGCAGCTGCGGCACGCCCTCGAGGTGGACCGCACCCTGGTCGAGCTGTGGGCCACCGTTCGGCCGGCCGAGGACCTGCGGCTCTACCGCCCGACGATGGCCCGCGAGCCGCAGTACCTGCGGCCCCGGGAGTGGCTGGCGGCCAACGAGGGGTTCCGGGCCGACGTGCTGGCCCGGCTGCGGGCCGACGGTCCGTTGCAGTCGCGCGACCTGGCCGACACCAGCAGCACGCCCTGGGTGTCGACCGGGTGGACCGGCGAGCGGAACGTGACGCAGATGCTGGAGGTGCTGTCCGGGCGCGGGGAGATCGCGGTGGCCGGACGGCGGGGCAAGCAACGGCTGTGGGACCTGGCCGAGCGGGTCTACCCGGCCCCGGGTGACCCGCTGCCCGAGGCCGACGCCGTCCGCGAGTGGGACCGCCGGCGGCTGCAGGCGCTCGGCATCGCCCGGGCGAGGACCGACCAGTCCTCGGTCGAGACGAACGACGTCGGCGAGGCGGGGGAGCCCGGCGCAGGTGGAGGGCGTGCCGGGGGAGTGGCGGGTGGACCCCGGGCAGCTGGACCGGCCGTTCACCGGCCGCACCGCGCTGTTGTCCCCGTTCGACCGGCTCGTGCACGACCGGCGCCGCGCCCGGGAGCTCTTGGGGTTCGAGTACACCCTGGAGATGTACAAGCCGGCGGCGAAGCGCCGGTGGGGGTACTTCGCGCTGCCGGTGCTGCACGGGGACCGGCTGGTGGGCAAGGTCGACGCCAAGGCCGACCGGAAGGCCGGGCGGTTCGTCGTCCACGCGGTGCACGAGGACGAGCCGTTCACCGCCGAGGTCCGGGGCGCCGTCCAGGCCGAGCTGGACGACCTGGCCGGGTGGCTGGGCCTCAGCCGCTGAGCTCGGCCAGCAGCTCCAGCTGGGTCGCCCAGGCCGGCGACGTGGGGTCGATGACGGCGAAGTGGTCGCCGTCCACCTCGATCAGCGAGGCGTCCGCGCCCGCCGCCCGGGCCGCGTCCACGTAGGTGGTGGACTGGGAGAGCGGCACGATCGAGTCGCTGCGGCCGTGCACGCACCGCACCGGGACGTCGAGGGGCACCTGCTGCAGCGGGTCGACCTCCGGGCCGGGAGGACCGCCGACGAAGGCCTGCACCGCACCGCCCCCCAGCCCGGCCGCGGCGCCCCCGCGCAGGTCGAGCACCCCGGCCTGCGAGAGCACCCCGGTGACCGGCACCCGCACCGGTGACCACCGGTCGAACCGGCCGCGGGCGGCGGACCAGGCGGCGAGCTGGCCACCGGCCGAGTGGCCCAGGGCGAGCACCGTGGTCAGGTCCAGTCCGGTCCCGGTGAGGGCGTCGATGCCGGCGGCGACGTCGTCCAGGGTCGCCGGGACCCCGCCGCCGTTGCCGACCCGGCGGTACTCCAGGTTCCACGCCGCCCAGCCCTCGTCGGCCAGCGAGGCGGCCAACGGTGCGCCGAGCGTGGCGTCGTAACCGCTCATCCAGTACCCACCGTGCACGACCACGACGACGCCCCGAGGGGTGCCCGCGGGCAGGTAGAGGTCGGCGTACTGGCTGGCGTCCTCGCCGTAGGCGACCCGGCGGTCGCCGGCCCGGGCCGGGGGCGCCCCGCACGCCGCGGCCAGCGAACCGACCGCGCCCCACATGCCCAGGGCCAGCAGGGTGCGTCGTCGGAAGGGGTGCACGCTGCCATCGTGCCCGCGCCGGCCAAGCGGTGTCAGACGGTCGGTGCGTGGCGGACGCCCAGCTCGGCCAGCACCTCGTCGGTGTGCTCACCCAGCCGCGGGGGCAGTCGGTGCACCGCGGGCGGGGTGGCCGACATGCGGGTGGCCGGGGAGGGCAACCGGCGGACGCCGTCGACCGGGTCCTCGATCAGCTGCCAGAAGTCGGTGGCGACCAGGTGCGGGTCGCAGGTGAGGTCCTCGAGGGTGTTCACCACGGCGAACGGGATGTCCTCGGGCTCCAGCAGGGCCATCCACTCTGCGTTGGTGCGCAGGGTCAGCTGGTGGGCGATCTCGCCCCAGACCAGCGGCACGTGCTGCTGGCGGGCGGCGAAGGTCGCGAAGCGCTCGTCGGCCATCACGTCGTCCCGGCCGATGAGGGTGAAGAACCGGCGCCACTGCGAGTCCGAGTACGGCAGCATCGAGACGAAGCCGTCCAGGGTGGGGAACGGCCGCCGCGCCGCGGTGCTGACCGGCTCGTAGCCCATCGGCCCGATGGGGGGCTCGAAGGCGTGCCCCCAGATGTGCTCCTGCAGGTTGAAGCCGGTCATCGTCTCGAACATGGGGACGACGACCTGCTGGCCCTGCCCGGTCAGCCCGCGGTGCACGAGCGCTGCGGCGACGGCGAAGGCCGCGTGCACCGCGGTGACCTTGTCGGCGAAGATCGCCGGCATGTAGCGCGGGACCCCGGTGACGACGGTCTGCAGCATCGCCAGCCCGGACAGCGACTGGATGACGTCGTCGTAGGCGGCGCGGCCCCCGTAGGGGCCCTCGTCGGCGAACCCGGTGACCTGGCAGTGCACCAGGCCCGGGTTGCGGCGGGCGAGCTCGGCGTAGCCCAGGCCCAGTCGTTCGGCGGCCGGGGTGCGCACCGAATGCAGCAGCACGTCGGCACCGTCGACCAGGGTGCCGAACACCTCGCGGTCCCCGGGGTCCTTCAGGTCCAGGACGACGCTGCGCTTGTTGCGGTTGTTGGACAGGAAGAAGGAGCCCATGCCCTCGGAGCGGCGCGGACCGATCCGGCGGGTCAGGTCGCCCTCGGGGGGCTCGACCTTGATCACGTCGGCGCCCATGTCGGCGAGCATCTGGGCGGCCATCGGCCCGAGCACGATCGAGGCGCACTCGACGACCCGGATGCCGGTCAGCGGCCCGGTGGGCCCGGGCGCCAGCTCGCGGGTCACCG
Organism: Geodermatophilaceae bacterium NBWT11; assembly: GCA_014218215.1. Lineage (NCBI taxonomy): Bacteria > Bacillati > Actinomycetota > Actinomycetes > Geodermatophilales > Geodermatophilaceae > Geodermatophilaceae bacterium NBWT11. The sequence continues at coordinate 4,557,522 of CP043652.1, read as the reverse complement.
TCCGGTCCACCGTGCGGGGCGCTTCTCGGTGAAGGCGGCGGCGCCCTCGAGGGCGTCGGCGGAGTCGATCACCGGCCGGGTGATGGCCTCCTGCCGCTCGAACTGCTCGGCGGTGGACCAGTCGCGCTGCTCGGTGACCACCCGCTTGGCGGCGGTGACCGACAGCGGGGCGTTCGCGGTGATCCGGCGGGCCAGCTCGACCGCGGCGGCCAGCGCGCCGCCGGGCTCGGTGAGCCGGTTGACCAGACCGAAGGCGTGCAGCTGCTCGGCGGTCACCGGGTCCCCGGTCAGCGCCATCTCCATGGCCACCCGGGAGGGGATGACCCGGGGCAGCCGGATCAGCCCGCCGGCCGCGGCGGCCAGCCCGCGCTTGGCCTCCGGGATGCCGAACCGGGCGTCCCGGGCGGCGACCAGCAGGTCGCAGGCCAGCACGGCCTCGAACCCGCCGGCCAGCGCGTACCCCTCGACCGCGGCGATCAGCGGCTTGGTCGGCGGGGTGAGCGCGATGCCCATCAGCCCGCGGCCCTTCACCCGGGTGGACTCCCCGCGCACGAAGGCCTTGAGGTCCATCCCGGAGCAGAACGTGCCCCCGGCGCCGGTGAGGATGCCGACCCGGAGGTCGGACCGGTGGTCGAGCTCGTCGACCGCTGCGCAGACCCCGTAGGAGACGTCGCGGTCGATCGCGTTGCGGACCTCGGGGCGGTTGATCGTGATGGTCATCAGGCCGTCGTCGACGTCGACGAGCACCTTGTCCGACACGGGGGAGCCTCCTGGCTGTGGGTGGTGCGGGGTGGACCGGTCAGCCTTCGGCGATCGCGACGACGCGTTCCAACGCCTCGGCGCACTCCAGCTGGAGCCGGTAGACGACGTCGGCGACCGACGTCTCGGCGTGCAGGGCACCGACCGACTGGCCGGCGGGGAAGGACCACAGGTCGCCGCGACGGGCCTTGACGACCCGGGCGTGCGCCTCGTTGTAGAGCACCCCCTGCAGCGGGGTGGGCAGGTGCGCCGGCGCCCCGGGGCGCTCCCAGACCTCGGAGAGCTCGCTGCGGACCATCCGGACCGGCTTGCCGGTGCGGGCGCGGCGGCGGACGGTGCCCTCGGTGGGGGTGTCGAAGAGGACCTGGCGCTCGAACTCGTCGAGCTCGCTCTCCCGGGTGCCGAGCCAGACCGTGCCGCACCAGACGCCCTGGGCACCCATGGCCAGCGACGCGGCGAGCTGGCTGCCGTGGGTGATTCCACCGGCGGCCAGCACGTGGGCCCGGTCGCCGGCCACGGCGACCACCTCGGGCACCAGCACCATCGTGGCGACGTCCCCGGTGTGCCCGCCGGCCTCGGTGCCCTGGGCGATCAGCACCTGGACGCCGGCCTCGACCTGCTTCTCGGCGTGCCGGGCCTTGCCGCACAGTGCGCCGACGACGACGCCCTTCGCACGGAGCTCCTCGACCACGTCGGGCGGCGGGGCCCCCAGCGCGCTGACCACCATCGACACCTGCGGGTGGGTGAGTGCGACCTGCAGCAGCCTCCGGGCGCCGGCCGGGGTCATCCCGCCGCGGCCGGTGGCCAGGTCGGTGCGCAGCTGTGCCCGGGCGTCGTCGGTCAGCGGGGGGACGCCGGCCTCGTCGAGCACGCCGTCCAGGAAGGCGCGGTGCTCGGCGGGGACCAGGGCCTCCAGCTGCTCCGGCGGCACCTCGGCGCGGGCGTCGTAGGTGGTCGGGATGAGCACGTCGACGCCGTAGGACCTGCCGTCGGTGTGCTCGTCGAGCCAGGCGAGCTCGACCTCCAGCTGCTCGGGGGAGACGGTGGAGGCCCCGAGCACGCCGTAGCCGCCGGCCCGGGTCACCGCCGCGACGACGTCCCGGCAGTGCGAGAAGGCGAAGACCGGCAGCTCGCAGCCGACGAGCTCGCAGACGGGGGTCCTCACGAGGTCTCCACCTCGAAGTGCGGCACGGGGGTGCCGTCCAGCCCGGGGGCGAACGTGATCCGCACCGGCAGGTCGATGGCCGGGGCGGTGTCGCCGTCCAGCCGACCGAGCACCCGCACGCCCTCCCGCATGTCGACCGTGACCAGCGTGTACGGCAGGTCGTCGGCCAGTCGGGGGTCGAAGGCGTGGTGGGTGACCGTCCAGCTGTGCACCGTGCCGCGGCCGTCGGCCTGCTGGGGCTCGACCAGCTGGGACTGGCACGCCGAGCAGATCGCCCGCGGGTAGTGCCGGACGACGCCGCAGTTCCCGCACCGCTGCAGGACCAGCACGCCCTCGGCAGCTCCGCGCCAGTAGGGCGCAGCGATGTCCTCGGGCTCGGGTGTCGAGGTCATGAGGTCCCCTTCCGGAGGATCGCGACGCCGCCGTCGCCCATGTCGCCGTAGCCGGTGACCAGGCCGGTCTCGGCGCCGGCCACCTGGGCGGCCCCGGCGGTGCCGCGCAGCTGGCGGACCAGCTCGACGACGTGGTTGACCGCGAGCATGTGCGACTGGGACAGCAGCCCGCCGTGGGTGTTGGTGGGCAGCTCGCCGCCCAGCCGGAGCCGGCCGCCCTCGACGAACGGGCCGCCCTCGCCCTTGGCGCAGAAGCCGAGGTCCTCGAGCTGGCACAGCACGATGTAGGTGAAGCAGTCGTAGACCTCGGCGACGTCGATGTCGGCGTGGGTGACACCAGCCGCCTCGAACGCGAGGGCCGCGGCCTTGGCGACGCCGACCCGGGTGAGGTCGGGCCGCTGGGTGATCGAGCTGGGGGAGTCGGGGTGGCCCATCGCCGAGCCGAGCAGGTCCACCGGGGTCTGCGCGAGATCGCGGGCCCGCTCCGGGGACGTCACCACGAACGCGGCGCCGCCGTCGGACTCCAGGCTGCAGTCCAGCAGCCGGAACGGGTCGGTGATCATCCGGGAGGCCTGGTGGTCGGCCAGCGTGATGGGCTTGGTCATCAGACCGCGACCGTTGAGCAGCGCGTGCTCGCGGGTGCTGACCGCGATCTCGCCGAACTGCTCGCTGGTGGTGCCGTAGAGCTCCATGTGCCGGCGGGCCATCGGGGCGTAGAGCTGCGCCGGCGCGATGTTGCCGGCGGGCCGCTCGTACTCGGACACGAAGTGGAACTGCGGCATGGTGTGGATCCGCTGCCCGGCCTTGGCGCCTGAGCTGGTGTTCCGCCCGAAGGGCACCAGCACCGTGCTGCACAGCCCGGCGGCGATCGCGGCGCCGGCCAGCTGCAGGGCACCGACGGCGCTGGCCCCGCCGTGCGGCACGACGGCGGAGAACCGCAGGTCGGTGATGCCGAAGTCGGCCACGTACTCCTCGACCGGCGCGCCGGTGATGCCGATCGGGATGACACCGTCGACGTCACCGGGGGTGAGGCCGGCGTCGGCGACCGCGGTGAGCGAGGCCTCGAGCTGGTGCTGCAGGGCGGAGCGGGGGGAGCGCTTGGTGTACTCGGTCTCCCCGACCCCCACCACGGACGCCCGGCTCATGCCGACACCCCCACGGGGACGCGGGCGGGCGCTGCTGCGGGTCGGGCCAGCTCGGCGGCGACCGCCGCCCGGTAGCGGCGCGGGTCCAGCTCGAGGCCGTACCGCTCGGCACCGGGGTAGCGCTTGGCCATCAGCCGGTGCTCCTCGGCCAGGTCGGCGGTCATCTCGCGCTGCGTGGGCAGGGACACCCGGCCGGACACCAGTGCGGCCACCCACTGGGCCTGCACGTCCATCATCGAGACGTTCGCACCGCCGCTGACGTTGAAGAACCCGACGAAGTAGAGCCCGGGGTGGGTGGGGCTGACCACCCGCTTGAACAGCTCGACCCGACGTCCCCGCACGGGGGACACGTCCGGGCCCAGGAACGGCAGGTCGATGACGTAGCCGGTGGCGGCGATGACGGTGTCGACCTCCTCGGTGGTGCCGTCGACGAACGTCACGGTCGTGCCGGAGGTCGAGGCGATCCCCGGCTTGCAGGTGATCCGGTCGTAGGACACGTGCGCCATGAACGTGGGGTTGCTGGCCGGGTGCGTGCGGGTCTCCGGCGTGCGCAGCCCCCACTGCTCCATCCGGCCGTGGAAGACCCGGCTGATCGCCCGCATCGCCGCGCGCTGCACCCGCCAGGGCAGCCACGGCCTGGCGACGGCGGCGATCACCCGCGCCGAGGGCACGCCCAGGATCATCCGCGGCATGATCAGCACGGGGGACCGGGCGGCGACGACGGTGCGCGCGGCGACCGGTGCGAGGTCGGCGGCGACGTCCAGACCGCTGTTGCCCACCCCGACGACGAGCACCCGTCGCCCGCGGAAGGGCTCGGGCTCGCGGTAGGCGTTGCTGTGCAGGTACTCACCGGTGAACTCCTCGGCGATGGCCGGGTGCGCCGGCACGCCCTGGTGGCCGGTCGCGACGACGACGGCGTCGAACGGCTCGGGTGCGGCGCCCTCGACGGTCACCGTCCAGCGGTCGCCGTCGGGCTCGACGGCGGTGACCCGGCTGCCGAAGCGGATCCGCCCGGTGATGCCGAACCGGTCGGCGAAGGCCTCCAGGTAGGCGCAGACGTCGGTGTGCGAGGGGAAGAGCGGGCTGTCGTCGGGGAAGGGGAACCCGGGGTAGGCGGTGGCCCGGGGCTCGGAGTTGATGTGCAGCGAGGCGTAGGCGGCGGACAGTCCGTTGTCGTTGTCGTAGACCCAGAGCCCGCCGATCCGCGAGCCCAGCTCGAACACCACGACGTCATGCCCGTCCTCCAGCAGCCGCCGGGCGGCGGCCAGCCCGCCGGCGCCGGCCCCGAGGACGGCGGTGCGGCTCATCGCGCGGGCTTCGGGTCGGCGACCAACGCCCGGCCGATGAGGTGCTTCATGACCTCGATCGACCCGCCGCCGATGCGGGTCATCCGGGCGTCGGCCCAGGCCCGGGCGATCGGGTACTCGGTCATGTAGCCCCAGCCGCCGAACAGCTGCAGGCACTCGTCCATCACCCGGCCCTGCAGCTGCGTGGTGACCATCTTGACCTTGGCCGCCTCCAGCGCGTCCAGGTCGCCGGTGAGGTGCAGCTCCATGCAGCGGTCGACGTAGACACGCAGTGCTGAGACCTCGGCGTGCAGCTGGGCGAGCACGAACCGGGTGTTCTGGAAGTCGGCCAGGGTCTGGCCGAACATGTCCCGGTCGCGGGAGTACTCGATCGTCCAGTCGATCGCGGCCTCGGCGGCGGCCACGGCGCGCACGGCCTGCACCAACCGTTCCTGGGCCAGCTCGGACATCAGGATCGCGAACCCGCCGCCCTCCTCACCGAGGAGGTTCGAGGCCGGGACGCGCAGGTCGGAGAAGAACAGCTCGGCGGTGTCCTGGGCCTTGCAGCCCAACTTGTCCAGCTTGCGGCCACGCTCGAAGCCGGCCCGGTCGGTCTCGACGAGCAGCAGGCTCACGCCCTTGGCGCCCTGGTTGTCGTTGGTGCGGCAGGCCAGCACCAGCAGGTCGGCGGTGTGCCCGTTGGTGATGAACACCTTCTGGCCGTTGACCACGTAGTCGTCGCCGTCCCGGACGGCGGAGGTCTTGAGGTGGGCCAGGTCGCTGCCGCCGTGCGGCTCGCTCATGCCGATGGCGGCGACCACCTCGCCGGTGGCCATCCCGGGGAGCCAACGCTCCTTCTGCTCGGGTGTGCCGTGGTGCACCAGGTAGGGCGCGACGATGTCGGACTGCAGGTAGAACGTCGGGGCCACCGCACCGACCCGGGACATCTCCTCGGTGAGCACCGCGGAGAACAGGAAGTCCCCGCCGAGGCCGCCGTCCTCCTCCGGGGTCATCGGGCACAGCAGCCCGAGCTCGCCGGCGGCCAGCCAGACGTCGCGGGGGACGAGGCCGTCGGACTCCCACGTCGCGTAGTCCGGCAGCACCCGGGTCTCGATGAAGCTCCGCACGGTGCTGCGGAACAGGTCGTGCTCGGGGGTGAACAAGGTCCGCGGGACCACGGCCGACTCCTCTGAGGCTGCGCTGCCTCAAGCTTCGCATAATCGAAGGGCTCTTCGAGAAACGAAGCTACGAGTGGTCGGGGTGTGTGTCAAGGCACAGCCCGGCCCCCGCGGGTCGGTCAGTCCGGGACCACGCGGCCCAGCGACCGCTCGACCTGGGCCGCCGTCTCCCGGATGTGCTCCAGCCAGGCCAGCTGCTGGTCGGGGGAGCGGTGCGCCTCCAGTGCGGACAGGTGGATGGCGGCCACCACCCGGTCACCGGCGTCGCGCACCGGCACCGCGATGCCGACGATCCCGGCGTAGGACTCCTGGTCGCTGACCGCGTAGCCCTGGGCGGCGATGCGGTCGAACTCGGTGGCCAGGGCGTCCGGGTCGACCAGCGTGGCCGGGGTCAGCTGGGGGAGCGGCCCGGCCAGGGCCTCGGCGCGCAGCTCGGGGTCCAGCGCGGCGAACAGCTTGCCCACCGACGTCGCGTGCAGGAACAGTCGCTGGCCCAGCCGGATGTCCAGTGCCATCGCGCGGGGACCGACCACCCGGTCGGTGTAGGTGACCCGGTTGCCGAACCGCTCCGCCAGGTAGACGTCCTCCCCGAGCGAGCGGGCCAGCTCCTGCAGGTGCTTGCGGGCCAGGCCGCGGACCTGCAGCGCGTCCATGATGCGGATGCCGTAGCGCACGGCCCGACCGCCGATGGAGTAGCGCAGGTCCTCGCTCACCACGGCGGCGTCGGACCCGACCAGGCGCTGCAGCAGGTTGTGCGTGCTGCTCAGCGGCATGCCCATCGCCTTGCTGACCTGGGTCACGGTCATCCCGCCGGACTCCCCGGCCAGCAGCTCGAGCACCTCGAAGATGCGGGACAGGCGGTCCTTGGACTCTCCGGTTGCTCCGGTCACCGGCCCATCCTCGCCGACGGCGCGGTCGACACGGGCGCGACCGGTCCCCGACCGACCCGTTCGAGGGGCGGTTCCCTCCCGGTTCTCCCGGTGTAGGTTCGGGAAACCGAAGCCCGGGAGGCGACGACGTGACCCCTGCACCCCCCGCCGAGCTGATCGCCGCCGTCCTCGACACGACCGCCGCCGCCCACGGAGAGCGCACCGCGGTGGTGCACGGCGACCGGCGGCTGACCTGGGCGGAGACCGCGGAGCAGAGCCGCACCCTGGCCCGGGCGCTGCTGGCCCAGGGCGTGCGTCGGGGAGACAGCATCGCGCTCTGGCTGCCCAACCACCCCGAGTGGCTGCTGCTCTGGCTCGCCGCGGTGCGGATCGGTGCGGCCGTCGTCCCGGTGAACACCCGCTACACCCCCGACGAGGCTGCCTACGTGCTGGAGCAGTCGCAGGCCCGGCTGCTCGTGGTGGAGGCCGACTTCCTCGGCCTGGACCACCCGGCCGCGTTCGCCACGATCTGCCCCGACTGGGACGGCGCCCACTCCGAGCGGCTGCCCGACCTGCACGGGCTGGTCGTGGTCGGCGGCCCGCCGGTGCCCGGGGCGCTGGCGTTCGCGGACCTGGTCGCCTCCGCCGGGCAGGTGGACGAGGAGACCCTGGCCGCCGCGACCCGGGCGGTGCAGCCCGCCGACCCGGTCGCCGTCGTCTACACCTCGGGCACCACCGGCCGGCCCAAGGGCGTGGTGCACACCCACGCGGCCGTGGCGATGATGCGGGCGGTCGGCGCGGTCATGGGGTACGGCCCGGACGACGTCGTGCTCGGCCACCTGCCGCTGTTCCACGTCTCCGGGCTGTTCTCCAGCTTCCTGCCCACCGTGCTCACCGGCGGCGCCTACGTCGCCCTGGACACCTGGGACGCCGGGGTCGCCCTGCGGCTGCTGGAGGACGAGGGGGTCACGGTGCTCTCCGGCATCCCCACGCACTTCATCGACCTGCTGCACCACCCCGACCTGCCCGGCACCGACACCACCCGGCTGCGCACCGGCTGGATCGGCGGCTCGACGCTGCCCACCGAGGTGCTTGCCGGGGCCCGGGACACCCTCGGCATGCAGGCGCTGCTCCCGGTCTACGGGATGACCGAGCTGACCTCGACCACGACGCTGGGCCGCCCCGACGACCCGGTCGAGAGCCTGCTCGCCGGCAAGGGCCTCCCGCTGGGCGGGTACGACGTGGTGCTGGTCGACCCGGCCACTCGCGAGCCGGTGCCGGTGGGCACCGAGGGCGAGATCGTCGTCCGGGGCTACGTCGTCATGGCGGGCTACCACCGCGACCCCGACGCCACCGCCGCGGTGCTGGACGACGAGGGCTGGTTCCGCACCGGCGACCTGGGGGTGTTCGACGAGCGGGGCTACCTGGCGATCACCGGCCGGCTCTCGGACATGCTCATCGTCGGTGGCTTCAACGTGCACCCCGCCGACGTCGAGCACGTGCTCACCGCCCATCCCGACGTGGTGCAGGCCCACGTGGTGGCCCGGCCGGACGCCCGGCTCGGGGAGGTGCCGGTCGCGTTCGTGGAGTGCCGCGCCGGCAGCACCACGACGCCGGCGGACCTGCTCGCGCACTGCCGGGACCGGCTCGCCGGGTTCAAGGTGCCCCGGGAGATCCGGTTCCCGGACAGCTGGCCGACGACGCCCACCGGCAAGGTGCAGCGCTTCCGGCTGCGCGAGCTGGCCGCTCAGTCCGCCTGACCGACCGACCCGCCGGCGACCAGGGCGGCGATCCGCTCCGCGGAGACGCCCAGCTCGGTGAGCACCTCGGTGGTGTGCTCCCCGGCCCGGGCGGTGCCGCGGTCGACGGCGGCCGGGGTGCGGCTGAACCGGGGCGCGGGAGCGGGCTGCACCGTGCCGTCGACGGTGACGAAGGCGTCCCGGGCCACGGCGTGCGGGTGGGACGGCGCCTCCGACATCGACAGGACCGGGGCGAAGCAGGCGTCGGTGCCCTCCAGCAGGTCGGTCCACTCCTGCCGGGTGCGGGTGCGGAACACCGCGGCCAGCCGCTCCCGCAGAGCGGGCCAGGCGGCGGTGTCCCACTGGTCGGGCAGGTCGGCGGCCGAGAGCCCGATCAGGTCCAGCAGCACGGCGTAGAACTTCGGCTCCATCGCCGCGATCGACACGTGCTTGCCGTCGGCGGTCTCGTAGACGCCGTAGAAGTGGGCGCCGCCGTCGTTCATGTTCGACTGCCGGGCGCCGTTCCACTGCCCCCGCCCGGCGAGCTCGTACATCATCGTCATGAGCAGGGCGGAGCCGTCGACCATGGCGGCGTCCACCACCTGGCCCCGGCCGGAGCCGCGTGCCTCGAGCATCGCGGCGAGCACGCCGAGGGCCAGCAGCATCCCGCCGCCGCCGAAGTCGCCGATGACGTTGAGCGGGACGACGGGCGGGCCGTCGGCGTGCCCGATGTGCTCGAGCACCCCGGCGACGGCGATGTAGTTGACGTCGTGGCCGGCGGACATCGCCAGTGGACCCTCCTGGCCCCAGCCGGTCATCCGGCCGTAGACCAGCGAGGGACGACGGGCCAGGCACGGCTCCGGCCCCAGCCCGAGGCGCTCCATCACCCCGGGGCGGAAGCCCTCGATCAGCGCGTCGGCCCCGGCGACGAGGTCGAGCACCAGCTCCCGGCCGGCCGGGTCCTTCGTGTTCACCGCGATCGAGCGCCGGCCGCGGCCCAGCGCCCCGGTGGTCATCGCGGCCAGGCCGTCGCCGGCGCCGCCGGTGGGGACCCGGTCGACGGTGACCACGTCGGCGCCGAGGTCGGCCAGCAGCATGGCCGCGAACGGGGCCGGGCCGAGCCCGGCGAACTCGACCACGCGCGTGCCCGCCAGGGGTCCCGAACGTCGAGTCACGCCGCGCCGCCTGCGGCCCAGGCGCGCGCCGCCGCATCGGCCAGCGGCGAGCGGGTCAGCTTGCCGGTGGGGGTGCGCGGCAGCTCGTCGGTGCCCACCACGATCCGGGCGGGCACCTTGTACCCCGCCAGCCGGTCGCGGCAGCGGGTCAGCAGCTCCTCCTCCAGTCCCCGCCGGGCGGCGTCGTCCGGTGTGCCGACCGCGGCGACGAAGGCGATCGCGACCTGCCCGCGCCCGGGGTCCTCGGTGCCGACCACCAGCACCTCCGCGACGTCCTCGTGCAGGCCCAGGAACTCCTCCACCTCCAGCGGGGAGACGTTGATGCCGCCGATCCGGATCATGTCCGAGGCCCGGCCGACGAAGTGCAGCTCGCCGTCCTCGTCGAGGAACCCCAGGTCGCCGGTCCGGAACGCGCCGTCGTCGGCGAAGGCGGCCGCGGTGGCCTCGGGCTGGCCGAGGTAGCCGGTGGTGACGTGCCCGGCGACGGTCAGCTCACCGATCTCCCCGACGGGCAGCAGGTCCCCGGTCGCGGGGTCGCGGACGGTCACGGTCATGCCGGGCAGCGGCAGGCCCTGGGAGGCCAGCCGGCGCTCCAGCGGCCAGTCGTACGGCGTCACCGCGGCCCCGCCGTACACCTCGGTCGACCCGTAGGCGTTGACGACGTCGGTGACGCCGAGGTCCTCCGCCGCCGCCCGGACGTCGCGCACCGGCCCGATGGTCATCCCGCGGCGCAGCGTGGCGACCCGGTCGGGGGAGAAGTCGGGGTGCTCGAGCAGCGCCTGGGTGATGTTGGGGAGGGTGTAGACCGCGGTGCAGCGTTCTTCGTGCACGGCGGTCAGCGCCCGGCCGGCGTCGAAGGTCTCCTGCAGCACCGCGGTCGCACGGTGGTGAGGCAGACGGCGAGGGCGTTGGCGCCGCCGTAGCTCCAGAACAGCGGCACCGGCACCAGCACCCGGTCGGCCGCGGTGACGCCCATCCGCCCGGCGACCTGCTCGGCGTGCGCCACGGCGTGGTCGTGCCGCAGCTGCACCGCCTTGGGCCGCGCGGTGGAGCCCGACGTGTAGAGCACCAGGGCGGTGGCGGTGGGGTCGGCAGCGCTGTCGGCCCCGTCGTCGTCGGCCAGCAGCTCGGCGAAGGGGGTGACTCCAGGCGGGTCCGGGGCGTCGCCGATCAGCACGAGCGCGCGCAGCCGGGGGTAGCGGGCCGAGACCCAGCTGCGGTCGGGGGCGGCGAGGGCCTCCGGGACCAGCTCGGTGAGCACCGGCAGCAGGTCGGTGTCCCCGACCGTGCCGACGCTGATCAGCACCTGGCAACCGGAGTGCTCGAGCAGGTGGTCGAGGTCCCAGCTGCGCGACCAGGTGGTGAACGCCGCGACCTGCGCGCCGGCGGCCATCGCACCGAGGGCGGCGACCACCCACTCGGCCCGGTTGGTGCACAGCAGCCCGACGGTGCCGCCCGGTCGCACCCCGGCCCGACGCAGCCCGGCAGCGCAGCGCCGCACCCGGCCGGCGAGCTCGCCGCGGGACAGCGGGCCGGCGTCGTCGACCAGCGCCACCGCGGACGGGTCGGCGGAGGCGTGCGCGGACAGGACGGCGGGGAGGGTGCTGGGGCGGGTCATCGGGCCTCCTGACTCAGGTGCACTGCTTCGAGACTTCGAATCCACCTGCAGCTCGTCGAACCCTGCACCAGCCCCGGGGACGGCGTCAAGCCGGCCCGAGCAGCCGGTCGGTGATCAGCCCGGTGAAGGTCTCCAGCACCTCGTCGGCGCTGCGCCGGCCGCCGGGCTCGTACCACTCGACCGTCCAGTTCATCAGCCCGAGCGCGGCCAGCCGGAGCAGGTCGGGGTCGCCCGGGACGTCCCCCTCGGCCAGCACGGCGGCGATCACACCGGTGAACAACTGGTCGTAGCGGGCCACCCGCTGCTCGTGCAGCTCGCGGTGCGGTGCCTCCAGGAAGCGCCGCTCGCGGTGGAAGACGGCGACGGCGTCCTGGTCGTGCAGGGCCGAGGAGAGGTGGTTGTGCACCGCGGCGCGCAGCGTGGTGCGCGGGTCCTCACCGGCCGCCACGATCGCCTCGAGCCGGTCCAGGTAGGGCGTGATGCCGTTGGTGAGCACCCGCATCAGGAGCTCCTGCTTGGAGGCCACGTGGTAGTAGAGGCTCGCCGTGGTCAGCCCCAGCTCGGCGGCGAGGTCGGCGATCGAGGTGCCGTGGTAGCCGCGCCGGGCGAACAGCGCGGTCGCCGCGGCGATGAACGCGTCCTCGGTGGCCGCGGCCTGCCGACGGCGCGCGGTGGGGGTGTCCGGCACCGGGGCCTCCCGCTGTGCTCGGCGGCCCGGGTTGACCACCGTCACCCTCGGACCCTACCGTCGATCTACTGAACGACCAGTAGGTGAACTCGAGGTCGAGGAGCAACGGTGCCCCAGGACGAGCAGGACCCCACCGACCAGGACGCCGACCGGGCAGCGCTCGAGGCAGCGGTCGCCGTCGGCAACATCCCGACGCTGCTGCTGGTCCTGGTCCAGCTGACCGGTGACCTGCGCTGGCTGGAGGAGCCCTACCGGCCGACCCGGAGCCGGGGGCTGGGGGACAACCCGACCGGCGGTCTGGACGAGGCGGTGCAGGACGAGGTCCGGGCCGCCGCGGTGCAGGCCGTCGCAGCGTGGCGGGCCGGGACCCCGGTGGCGGTCCCCGAGCCCTCCGCCGAGCTGCTGGTGCAGATGCTCGGGGCCTCCATGGGCGAGCCGGTGCCGCTGGACTACGCCGACATGCTGGCCCACGAGCTGGGCCTGGACGACGCGCCCCCGGCGGCCACGCCTCCGGCACCGGGGTTCCGGGCGGTGGTGATCGGAGCCGGCGCCTCCGGGCTCTGCGCCGGGGTGCACCTGGGCCGGGCCGGCATCCCGTACACCGTGCTCGAGCGCAACCACGACGTCGGCGGCGTGTGGCACGAGAACCGCTACCCGGGTGCCGGGGTGGACACCCCCAGCCACCTGTACTCCTTCTCCTTCGCCCCGAACGACTGGTCCCGCTGGTTCGCCGCCCAGCACGAGATCCGCGACTACTTCGATCGGGTCGCCGACGACTTCGGCGTCCGGGCGAACACCCGGTTCGGGGTCGAGGTCACCGCCGCCACCTGGGACGACGACGCCCAGGAGTGGGAGATCACCGCGCGCACCGCGGAGGGCGAGCAGACGCTGCGCTGCTCGGTGCTGATCAGCGCGGTCGGCGCGTTCAACAAGCCGAAGGTGCCCGACATCGCCGGCCTGGCCGACTTCCGCGGGCCGGTCGCGCACACCGCCCGCTGGCCCGAGGACCTCGACCTCACCGACCAGCGGGTCGCCGTGCTCGGCAACGGTGCCAGCGCCATGCAGCTGGTGCCGGCGATCGCCGACCGGGCCCGCACGGTCACGGTCTTCCAGCGCTCGCCGCAGTGGGCCGCGCCCTTCGAGCAGTTCCACCAGGACGTGCCGCCCGCCGTCCACTGGCTCTACCGCGAGGTGCCGCTCTACGAGACCTGGTACCGGCTGCGTCTGGGCTGGACCTTCAACGACCGGATCCACGGCGCCCTGCAGAAGGACCCGGCGTGGGAGCACCCCGAGCGGTCGATCAGCGCGGCCAACGACGGCCACCGGCGCGCCTTCACCCGCTACATCGTCGAGCAGCTCGGTGACCGGCAGGACCTGCTGCCGGCCGTGCTGCCCACCTACCCGCCGTTCGGCAAGCGGATGCTGCTGGACAACGGCTGGTTCGCCACGATGACCCGGGACGACGTCGAGCTGGTCACCGACCGGGTCGCCCGGCTCACCCCGGACGCCGTGGTGACCGAGGCCGGCGAGGAGCACGAGGTCGACGTGGTGGTGCTGGCCACCGGGTTCGACGTCGTCCGGTTCCTGGCCCCGATGCGGGTGACCGGCCGGGACGGCCGGGTGCTGCACGACGAGTGGGCCGGGGACGACCCGCGCGCCTACCTGGGCTCCACGGTGCCCGGGTTCCCCAACTTCTTCACCCTCTACGGGCCGAACCTGCAGTTCGGCCACGGCGGGAGCCTGCTGTTCATGATCGAGCTCCAGCTGCACTACGTGGCCGACCTGCTCCGCCAGGTGGTGGAGCAGGGGATCGGCGCGGTGGAGTGCCGGCAGGACGTGCACGACGCCTACAACGACGACGTCGACGCCGCCCACGACCGGATGGTGTGGACCCACCCCGGGATGGACGTCTACTACCGCAACTCCCGCGGCCGGGTGGTGGTCAACAACCCGTTCACCGTCGTGGACTTCTGGCACCGGCTGCGGCACGCCGACCTGGCCGAGTACGTGACCACCCCGGCCCGGGTGCCGGCGTGAGCGCCCAGGAGATCGCTGTCGTGGGAGCCGGCGCGGCCGGGCTGGGTGCCGCCAAGCACCTGCTGGCCCGCGGGCACCGGGTGACGGTCTTCGAGCTGGGCTCGCACGTGGGCGGGCTGTGGGTCTACGGCAACGACAGCGGCCGCAGCCCCGCCTACCGCTCGCTGCACCTGAACTCCGAGGCCCGGGTGACCGGCTACCGCGACTTCCCGATCCCGGCGGAGGCCGGGCTCTACCCGTCGCACACCGCCGTCCGGGCCTACCTGGAGGCCTACGCCGAGGAGTTCGGGCTGCGCGAGCACATCCGGTTCCACAGCCGGGTGACGGCGGTGGAGCCGGTCGGGTCGGGCTTCGAGGTCACCGTGGACGGCGAGCAGCCCGTCGCCTTCGACCGTGTCGTCGTGGCCAACGGCCACCAGGCCGAGCCGCTGCACCCGCCGTTCGCGGCCGACTTCACCGGTGAGTACCGGCACGCGTTCTCCTACCGGTCGCCCGAGGAGTTCACCGACCGGGACGTGCTGGTCGTCGGGGCCGGGAACAGCGGCCTGGACATCGCCGCCGACGTCTGCGCCGTCACCGCCTCCACCGTGCTCTCGGCCCGCTCCCCGGTGCTGGTCATGCCCCGGATGATGTTCGGGGTGCCCTTCTCCCGGGTGCTGGCCAAGGTCGAGAAGCCCTGGATGACCTGGCCGATGCGCCGCAGGCTCCGCGAGCAGCTGACCCGGGCGGTGCACGGCCGGATGGAGGACGCCGGCTTCGTCACCCCCACCGAGGAGGCGCACCCCTCCAGCCACCCCACGCTGTTCAGCCACATCAGCTGGGGTCGGGTGGCGGTGAAGCCCGGGGTGACCGGCGTCAGCGGCCGCGAGGTGCACTTCGCCGACGGCACCTCGGCGGAGTTCGACGTCCTCGTCGCCGCCACCGGGTACACGGTGGACCTGCCGTTCCTGGCCCCGGAGCTGCGCCCGGTCACCCCCGACCAGGTGCGGCTGCACCGGCGCATCGTGCACCCGGACCACCCGGGGCTGGCCTTCGTCGGTCTCTTCGACGTCAACGGCGGGGGCAACATCCGGATGATGGACTGGCAGTGCCGCTGGCTGGCCGCTCTCGTCGACGGCGAGATCGACCTGCCCGGGAGGGACGCGATGCACGCCGAGCTCGCCGCCGAGCACCACGCCGGGGCGGCCCGCCCGGACACGATGCGGGCCGCCCTGGACCTGCCGCCCAAGGACTACCAGTTGCAGCTGCGGGCCGAGGTCGCCGCGGCGGCGGAGCGCCGCGGCGTCGGGGTCTAGAGGAAGGCCCAGCCCGGGCGGCCCGCGGTGCACTGCTCGAAGGCGACCGGGTCGATCGTCTGGTAGACCCCGAGCACCGTCTCGCCGTCGCAGGTGACCCGGCACAGGTGCTCGTCCAGGCCGCGCAGCCCGATCCGCTGCCGCAGGTCGGTGAGGTCGTAGGACTCGCCCTCGGTCATCGCCGGGCCGTCGTAGGAGCCCTGGTGGATGTCGCCGTCGGGGGTGCCGCCGTACATGCCGCAGCGCAGGTAGGCCGTCTGCTCGCCGATCCGCTCGTAGTGCAGCTGCCGGGTCTCCCCGGTGACCAGCCGGTAGTCCACGACGCCCTCGACGAAGACCTGGGTCTCCGGGTCGAAGCGCAGCCGGCGGGTCGGCTTGAGCACCTTGGTGGCACCCGGGGTGGCGTGGCCGAACGGGTAGTAGACCCGGTCGCCCCACAGCGTCCAGTCGGCGAAGGGCACGAAGGCGTTGCCGTTGACCCCCACGTGCAGCCGGCCCCCCAGCGACATGGTCGGGCCGCCGACGCCGCGGCCGGTGCCCCAGTGCCGGTCCCGGGTGCCGAACGAGCCCTCGCCGAGCTCGACCCGCTCGCCGTCGACCTCGACCCAGCCCGACACCGAGCCGAAGCCCTCGAACCCGGCCGTGACGTCGTTGCGTCGTCCGGACGGGGTGCCGTGCGCGGAGTCCGACAGCGGCTCGCGGAACACCTGGCGGGTGGTGTCGGTGAAGGTGAGGTCCCAGCTGATGCCCTGGTCGTTGGGCTCCAGCACGTACCGCCACTCGCGCAGGCCGCGGACGATCACCGGGGCGATCGGGCCGACCCGCAGGTCGGTCCGGTCCACGCCCAGGGGGCGGAAGCTGCGGACGGCGGTGTGCCTCCCGCCGCGGACGACGATCGCGTACGCCTCGGCCCGGTCGAGGTTGGGGTAGATGCTGCCCCCGGTCGCGACCATCACCTCACCGGTCGCGTCGTGGGCGATCATCCAGTAGCGCTCGTAGGCCCGCGGGTCGCCGGTCCAGGACACCCGCACCGGGTCCGGCGTCTGGTGGACCATGAAGTCGTCGATCGGGGACAGCGGGAACTGCTCGGCGAAGTGGTCGTCGCCGATGCTCAGGTCGGTCACGTGTCAGGCCTTCCGTCAGGTGGGGTCGGTGTCGACCCGGTGGCGCAGGTGGTCGCCGATCTCGGCACGGGCGGCGTCGCCGGCGGGGGAGTGGGGGAGGCCGGTGACCACCCGGGACAGCAGGGCCCGCAGCTCGCTGTTGCGGGTGGCCACGGCCACGGCGTCCAGCGGCTCGACCGCGGTCACGCTCGGGACCAGGGCGGGGTCCACCAGCGGGGCGGTGCGCTCGAGCAGGTCGGTCAGCGCGGCGTTGTCGGCGGTGTGGAAGGGCAGCTGCGCGGACCAGGAGCGCTGCACCTTGCCCAGCAGCCGGCGCACGTTGGCCAGCACCTCCTGGGACGCGGTGGACAGCTCGTCCTCGGTCTCCAGCACGTCCAGCAGGCGCAGTGCGCCGCCCAGCTGCTCGTCGATGGTCGGGTGCACGGTCAGCTCCTCGGTCCGGTGATGGCGGTCAGCAGGGTGGACAGCACCCGGCGGGTCGGCCGGTAGGGCTCGTCGGCGCGGCCCTCGAGGAACGCGCGCAGCCCGCTGACCTGCATCACGGCGGTCTTGAAGGTGGAGAACACGACCCACCAGCGCAGCTCGTCGGGCTCCACCTCCAGGCCGGTGGCCGCGGTGTAGCGGGCGACCAGGTCGGCGGCGGTCCAGCTGCCCTCGATGAGGTGCTCCCCGGCCCGCAGCGGCTGGGTCACCCAGCCGAGGTCCTCCAGCGGGTCGCCCAGGTGCGCGAGCTCCCAGTCCAGCAGCGAGCTGACCCGGTCGCCCTCGAGCAGGATGTTGCCGGGCTTGAAGTCCGCGTGCACCAGCACGGTGCGCCGCGAGGGCCGGGCCCGGGACCGCAGCCAGTCGATCGCCAGGTCCAGCTCGGGGTGGGCCTCGAGCTGGTCGTGCCGGAGCACCTGCTCCCAGTGGTCCAGCTCGTGCAGCGCGGCCTGCTCGCCGGGGTCGGTGAGCACGTCGGTCAGGCCCAGCCCGCGCCAGTCGGTGGCGTGCACGTCGGCGAGCAGGTCGCAGAACGTCTCGGCCAGCGCCCGGCGCGCGGGCAGCGGGCGGTCGCCGTTGACCACCCGGTAGTCGCAGGTGCCGGGCTCGCGACGCATGAGCAGCGAGGGGCTGCCCAGCTGCCCGCCGGTGGCGTCCAGCCAGCGCACCCGCGGGGTTGGCAGCGGGCTGGGCTCCAGGGCGCGCAGCACGGCGAACTCCACGGCCCGGCTGGTGTCGACCAGCCCGCCGTCGGGGTCGCTGCGCAGGATCAGCGGCTCGCGGTCGTCGGGGCCGGGCCCGACCAGGTCGAACAGCCAGTTCTCCCGGGAGCGTCCGGCACCGGCCCGGCGGAGGTCGGCGATCCGGGTGCCGGCGGTGCCCTCCTGGGTGGCGAGGAAGCGGGTCAGCCGCTCGAGGATGGTGGAGCCGTCGTCGGTCGCGGTCTCTGTGACGGTGGTCGTCACGCGGGGCCTCCCAGGGCGTCGCGGTGGTCGGGGGCGGCGATGGCCGTCAGGGCCTGCGCGCGCTCGGTCAGGCTGCGGCCGCGCAGGTCGGCGGTGCCGTGCTCGGTCACGACGACGTCGACGCCGGACCGGGGGGTGGTGACCGCGCCGGCGTGCAGCCGGCGGACGATCCGGGACTCCTGGCCCGAGCGGGCGGTGGCCGCAGCATCACGACCGCCAGCCCGCCGGTGGAGCGCTGGGCGGCGCGCAGGAAGTCGGGCTGCCCGCCGATGCCGGCCACGTAGCCGCTGCCGAGCTCCTCGGCGTTGACCTGGCCGGTGAGGTCGACCTGCAGGGCGGCGTTGACCGCCACGAAGCCCGGGGTGCCGGCGAGCACGTCGGGCCGGTTGAGCTCGCCGACCGGGACGATCCGCACGCCGCCGGTGGCGACGTGCTCGTAGAGCCCGGGGGAGCCCGCGGCCTCGCTGATGACGACGGCGTCGGGGTCGGTGGCCAGCGCTCCGGCGGCGGCCAGCTCGCACAGCCAGTCACCGACCAGGGTGGAGCGCACGCGCAGCCCGCGCCGTCCGCGCAGCGCGGCGGCCACCACCGACGGCAGGACGCCGACACCCAGCTGCAGGGTGGCGCCGTCGGGCACCAGGCCGGCGACGTGGGCGGCGATCTGCCGGTGCACCTCGCCCGGGGTCCCGCCCGTCACCTGCGGCTGCGGGCGGGAGGTGGGCACCGTGGCGGTGAGCTGCGAGGCGTGCACCCGGGGGGCCGAGGTGTGCGGCAGCTGGTCGTTGACCTCGGCCACCACGGCCCGGGCGCCGGCCAGCAGCTCCCAGGTGTGGTCCACGGCCAGGCCGAGGGAGTGGTGGCCGTCGGCGTCGGCGGGGGAGACCTGCACGACGACGACCACCCGGCCGGGGGCCCGCCGGGTCAGCTGCCGGGGCACGTCGGAGAAGTGGCAGGGCAGGACGGCGACCCGGCCCTCGGCGGCGAGCCGGGCCAGCGGGCCCATCGCGCCGAAGGAGACCAGGGACAACCCGGCGGCCTCGGGTCGGCGCAGCGCCCCGGAGTGGCTCAGGCCGACGAACACCTCGACGTCGGTCAGCGACGCCGCGGCGTCCACCAGCTGCTCCAGCAGCGGCGTCGGCTCCCCCGAGCCCTGCGCGACGACGACCAGGTCACCCGGGCGCACGACGTCGGTGATCCAGCCGGCGGTCACAGCACGGCCACCGGGGTCACCGGCGCACCGGTCGACCCGACCAGCGGCAGCGGGGCCAGCACCACCAGGAAGGTGGACCGGTCCTGCGCGGCGAGGGCGGCCGCGAGCTCGGCCAGCACCACGTTCTCCAGCAGCGGCACCCCGTGCTGGTGCAGCAGCACCAGGTGGGCGGGGAAGCCGGCGGTGGCCGACTGCTGCTCGACGGCGTAGTTGTCCGCGCCGACCACGGCGACGTCCCGCTCGGCCAGCCAGCGGGCGGCGTCCTCGGTGATGCCGGGCTCGTCGGCGAAGTAGTCGGCGGCGTCCCCGCGGGACTCCAGCCAGCCGGTGCGCACCAGGACGACGTCCCCGGGCTCGGGGGTCACCCCGGACTCGGCTATGCCCCGTTCCAGGTCGGCGACGCCGACCGGGGCGCTGGGTGCCAGCGGCCCGCCGGTGGCGGCCACCAGGTCGACCAGCACCCCGCGGGTGAGCACCGGGACGAGCTTCTCCGCGCCCAGCCGACCGGCCCCCCGGGTGCTGCGGGTGCCCGCCTGCGGGTGGCCGTTGTAGAGCTCCTCGCCCGACCAGGCGTGCGAGAGCGCATCGAGGTGGGTGCCGCTGTGCGTGGCGAACTGCACGGTGTCCTCGGCGAAGCGGAAGCCACCGGGGGTCCGGGCGCCCAGGGCGTAGTCGCCGGCGTCCCGGTCCATGAAGCGGGAGGGCCGGTGCCGGTGCGGGGGGCCGGGGGTGCCCGGGCCCAGCGGCATCGCCAGGGAGAGCGTGCGTCCGGACCGGACGAGGCCCACCGCGCGCCGGGTGACGTCGGCGGTGACCAGGTTGAGCGCACCGACCTCGTCGTCGGCACCCCAGCGTCCCCAGTTGCCGGTCACGCGGTCTCCTCGAGTCGGGCGGTCACCAGGTCGGCCGCGTCCTGCTGCAGGGTGCGCCGGGCGAGCTTCCCGGTGCCGGTGCGGGGGAGCTCGTCGACCACCGCGGCCACCCAGGGCACCTTGTAGCCGGCGACCCGGTCCTTGCTCCACGCGATGAGGTCCGCCGCGGTCAGGTCCGCCGAGCGGGAGACGACGAAGGCCACCACCACCTCGTCGCGGGAGGGGTGCGGGGCGCCCAGCACGGTCACCTCCACGACGTCGGGGTGCGAGGCGAGGAAGCTCTCCACCTCCGCGGGGGACACGTTGATCCCGGAGGTCTTGATCATGTCGGTGGTGCGGCCGACGAAGGAGACGACGCCCTCGTCGTCGACGACCATCCGGTCGCCGGTGCGGTACCAGCCGTCGGAGGTGAAGGCGGCCGCGGTCGCGTCGTCGTCGCCGAGGTAGCCGGGGGTGACCCGGCCGCGGACCTGCATCTCCCCGGGCTCGCCGGCCGGGAGGACCTCGCCGTCCGCGCCGACCACCCGGACCTCGACGCCGGGCAGCGGTCGGCCCTGGGTGGTCACCCGCACCTCCAGCGGGGTGCGGTGGTCGGTGACGCAGCAGTTGCCGTAGGTCTCGGTGGCCCCGTAGACGTTGCACATCCCGGTGATGCCGAGGTCGACGACGGCCCGGCGGACCTCCTCGGGGCGGCCGATCGTCGCCCCCGTGCGCAGCGACTCCACGGCGCGCACCTGCGGGGCGACCGCCCCGACCAGCGCGTCGACCATGGAGGGCAGCAGGTAGGCCACGGTGACCTGCTCGGCGGCCATCAGCCCGGCGGCGTCCTGCGGGGTGAACTGCTCCTGCAGCACGAAGCAGGCGCCGTGGCTCAGGGCGTTCATCAGGGCGTTGGCGCAGCCGAAGCTCCAGAACAGCGGCGAGCCGAACCAGACCCGGTCCGCGGCGGTGACCCCCATCCGCTCGCCGATGTGGAAGCCGTTGAGCACCAGGTCGCGGTGGCAGAGCGGGACCGCCTTGGGGCGGCTGGTGGAGCCGGAGGTGTAGAGCACGAAGGCGGGGTCCTCGCCCCGGGCGGCCGGCTCCCGCGTCGTCGGGGTGGCCGTGGCCGCGAGCGCCGTCCAGGACGTCGCACCGGCCGACACCCGGTCGCCCAGCACCACCACGTGCCGCAGCGCCGGGAACCGGTCGCTGTGCCAGCTGCCGTCCGCGGACCCGGTCAGCTCGGGCAGCAGCGACTCGAGCTCGCCCAGCAGGTCGCTGCCGCGCACCCGGTCGGCCAGCACCAGGACCGAGGCCGCGGAGCTGGCCAGCAGGTGCTGGAGGTCGTAGGCCTTGACCCAGGTGTTGAACGCGTCGACCCGGGCGCCCAGCGTCATCGCGCCGACGGCGATCGGGACCCAGGAGGCGGTGTTGGGGGCCAGCAGCGCCACCGTGTCCCCCGGTCCGACGCCGAGGCCGGCGAGCACGTCGGCGGCCAGGTCCGCCTGGGCGGAGAGCTCGGCGTACGTCCAGCGGGTGTCCCCGGCGACCAGGGCCGGCGCGTCCGGGGTGGCGGCCGCCGTGACTCGGAGGAGCTCGGGCAGCGTGGTCGCGGTCGGGACGGGCGTCATGCCGGGACCTCCTGGCGGTGGTGGTGTTCGCGAAATCGAATGACTCTTCGAGCTCTCGCAAAGGTACGCAGCCGGACTCGGCACGGTCAAGGCGCTGCGGGGCGCCTTGTGTCCCAGGTCTCGGTGGGTTCTACTGGTCGGAGTTCGA
The DNA here is from genome assembly GCA_014218215.1 of Geodermatophilaceae bacterium NBWT11. Classification (NCBI taxonomy): domain Bacteria; kingdom Bacillati; phylum Actinomycetota; class Actinomycetes; order Geodermatophilales; family Geodermatophilaceae; species Geodermatophilaceae bacterium NBWT11. Next base: position 4,535,761 of record CP043652.1, on the reverse strand, counting down.
AGGACCATTCGACATCACGAAGCCCGTGAGGGCCACCCGGCAAGGAGACGCTCCGTGACGAGCGACATCTACTCGAAGAGCTCGCAGCGCAAGGTCGCCGCAGCCTGCATCATCGGCAACTTCCTGGAGTACTTCGACTTCGCGCTGTACGGCTTCTTCGCCGTCGCGATCGGGGCGGCCTTCTTCCCCGGGGAGTCGGCCAGCGTCCAGCTGCTGTCCTCGCTGGCGGTGTTCGGGGTGGCCTTCGTCGTCCGCCCGCTGGGCGGGCTCGTCTTCGGGCTCATCGGCGACCGCCACGGCCGCCGGCTCTCGCTCTCGCTGTCCATCGTGCTGATGGGCCTGGCCACCGCGCTCATCGGCGTGCTGCCCACCTTCGCCCAGGTGGGCATCCTGGCCCCGGTCCTGCTGGTGCTGCTGCGCTGCATCCAGGGCATGTCGGTGGGTGGTGAGTGGGGGGCCAGCTCGGCCTACCTCATCGAGACCGCGGCCCCGGGACGACGTGGGGTGCGGGGCAGCTACCCGTCCATGGCCGCGGCCCTCGGGCTCGTCGGCGGCGGACTGCTGGCGCTGCTGTTCGGCCTGCTGCTGTCGGAGGACGCACTGGCCACCTGGGGCTGGCGGATCCCGTTCCTGCTGGCCCTGCCGCTGGCCATGGTGGGTCTCTACATCCGCCGCCAGCTCGAGGACACCCCGGTCTTCCAGGCGCTGGAGTCCGGTGGCGAGCGGCCCAAGGCCGTCTGGCGCGACGCGTTCAGCCGGCACCACGCCAAGGCCCTGCTCATCACCTTCTGCTTCTCCTGGATCTGCGGGGTGGGCCTCTACTACCTGGGTTCCTACGTCGTGAACTACCTGTCGACGACGGTGGAGCTGCCGCGCACCGAGGCGGTGCTGCTGGCCTCGCTGGGCCTGGCGGTCTACGCGGTGTTCTGCCCGATCGCCGGTCGGCTCTCCGACCGGTTCGGCCGGCGGCGCACGGTGCTCTTCGGGTGCCTGGGCCACGCCGTCCTCGGCATCCCGGTGTTCCTGGTGCTCAGCGGCGGCAACCCGGTGCTCGTCGTGCTGGCGCTGGTGGTCTACGCGGTGTTCCAGGCCCCGATCAACGCCAACACCTCCCTGATCCTCATCGAGATGTTCCCGGCCTCCACCCGGCTCACCGCCGGCTCCGTCGGGTTCAACCTCGGTGTCGGGGCGCCCTCGGGCTTCGGCCCGCTGATCGGGGCCGCGCTCGTCGTGAGCACCGGCCTGGACTACGCCCCCGGGTTCTTCCTGGCCGGCGTCGCCGTCATCTGTGGGCTGATCCTCTGGCGGCTGCTCCCCGAGACCGCCGGGCGTGACCTGCTCGCCGAGCACGACGCCACCCAGGACGCCCCCCGCGCCGCAGCGGCTGCTGCGGCAGCGGCGGCCGCCGAGGTCACCGCACCGTCCCGGTGACCATGCCGGTGGTGGAACTGGCTGCCCACGGCGGCCCGGAGGTGCTGGTCCCGGCCACCCGTCCGGTGCCCGTCCCCGCCGCGGACCAGCTCCTGGTGCGGGTGGGGGCGTGCGGGGTCTGCGGCCACGACGCCCTCGCCCGCCGCGGCCTGCTCGCCGCCCCGGTCGGCAGCGTGCTCGGCCACGAGATCGCCGGCCGGGTCGAGGCCGCCGGGGCCGACGTCACCGGGTGGGTCGGCCGACGGGTGGCCCTCGTGCAGCGCATCCCGTGCGGGGCGTGCGCGGAGTGCGCCGCCGGCACCACCGCCCGCTGCCGGCAGGGGCCCGGCTTCTACGGCGAGGACCTGCCCGGCGGCTACGCGGGGTTCGTGCTGGCCAGCCCGCTCAACGCGGTGCCGCTGCCCGACGAGGTGGACGACGTCACCGGCGCCCTGCTCTCCTGCGCGGTGGGCACCGGGCTGAAGGCGCTGCACACCGCCGGCGTCCGGGCCGGGGACGTCGTCGTCGTCACCGGGGCCGGCGGCGGGGTGGGCGTGCACACCGTGCAGGTCGCCCACCACCTGGGCGCCGTCGTCGTCGCGGTGACCGGGGACGCGGCCAAGGTCCAGGCGCTGCGGGAGGCCGGGGCCGACGAGGTCGCCGTCCGCCCCGACGGCCGCGAGCTGCGGGCGATCGCCGCCCGGCTGGACCGGCCGCGGGGGGTGGACGTCGTCGTCGAGACCACCGGGGCCCCCACCTTCGCCACCGCGCTGCGGTCGCTGCGCCCGGGCGGTCGTCTGGTGCTGGTCGGCAACACCGTGCCCGGCGAGCTCCCGCTGGACCCGGGGCTGGTGATCGTCCGGGAGCTCGCCGTGCTGGGCTCGGCGCACGCCACCCGCGCCGACCTGGTCGAGGTGGTCGAGCTGGTCCGGCGCGGCGTCGTCCGCCCGCTGGCCGCCCGGGTGTGGCCGCTGGCCGAGGCCGCCGCCGCGCACGCCGCGCTCGACGCCCGATCCCTCGTCGGTCGGGCGGTCCTGCGGCCCTGAGGGGTGGCGTGCCGTTCTGTGCGGTGGCCGGCCGTTGCAACGACCCGCCGCCGCACAGAACGACCCGCCACCCCGCCCGACGCGGGTCAGACCCGCGCAGCCTCCAGCTCGGCGAAGGTGTCGGCCACCCAGTCGGCGACGAACACGCTGACGTGCGGCAGGTGGTCCAGGCCGATGTGCTCGGTCGCGCCCTCCTCGGGGGTGAACACCCGCAGCTCGCGCTTGGGGGAGTTCACCGCCTGGTCGTAGGAGCGGTGCGCATACTCTAGCGGGATCTGCCGGTCGTTCGCCCCGTGCGCGATCAGGAACGGCACGGTGATGTGCTCGACGACCCCGTCCAGGTGCACGCCGTCGGCGAAGTCCAGGAAGGCGTCGAGGTGGTGCTCGTCGCCCTCGATGCCCCACACCCACAGCACGTGCGACCAGTAGTGCGGCACCGGGCGCTCGCCCTCGCGCTCGGCCCGCCGGCGCTGCACGGCGCCCCAGTCGTGGTTGGCGCCCCAGGCCACGCAGAGCGCGAAGCGCTTCTCGAACGCGGCTGCCCGGGGGAGAAGTAGCCGCCCAGCGACCAGCCGACGATGCCGATCCTCGTGGTGTCGACGTCGGACCGGCCCTCCAGCCAGTCCACGGCGGCACCGGCCCACACCTCGGTGTCGATCCGGGCGGTGATGCCCTGCAGGCGCAGCGCCTCACCGGTCCCGGGCTGGTCGAGCATCAGGCAGGAGATGCCGCGCTCGGCGAGCTCCAGCCAGAAGCCCGAGGAGTACATGTGCTCCTTGGTGGAGTCCAGCCCGTTGACCAGCACGATCACCGGTGCCGGGCCGTCGTCGGTGGCCGGGGCGGCGCTGAAGTAGGCCGGCAGGGTCTGCCCCTCGTAGGGGATCTCCACCCGGCTGACCCGCGGGCTGTGCAGCTCGAACGCCTTCTCCGCCAGCTCCAGCACCCGCCGGTAGGTGGGCACCCGGTCGGGGTCGGTGTGGGCGAGCATCCGCTCGGCCTGGCACAGGTAGTTGGTGGCGCGGGAGTACAGCTGGCCCGCGGTGCGGGTGTGGCCGGCCTTCTCGGCGTCCTCGGCCTGGCCGACCAGCTGGTCGGTCAGCGCCCGCCAGGCGCGCAGGAAGTCCGACGTCCCGGCGTCCTCGCCCTGCTGCGCGGCGTCCTTGATCGGCCGGCAGGCCCGGTCGACCTCGTCGATCAGGCCGCCGGAGTTGAGCGTCGCGACGACGCCCAGGTTCCACACGTAGTTGCCGGGGAAGTACTCGAACACGGGGGTGTCCTCTCAGGAACGGGTGCGGGTGCGGGGGCGCGGCCGGGCGGCGGCGACCGGGGGCAGCTCGACGCCGGCGACGACGGTGTTGCGGATGGTGCCCAGCCCCTCGACGGTCATCTCGACCACGTCGCCGGGCTGCAGGGAGGGCAGCGACTCGGGGCCGCGGCGGCCCCACAGCTCGGCCAGGCAGCCGCCGTTGCCGCAGGTGCCCGAGCCGAGGACGTCGCCGGCCCGCACCTCGGTGCCGCGGGAGGCGTAGGCGACGAGCTCCTCGAACGGCCAGCCCATGTTCGACAGCAGGTCCTGCCCGACCAGCTCGCCGTTGACCGACACCCGCATGTCCAGGGCCAGGAAGCCCTCGTCGTCGCGGTAGGGCTCCAGCTCGTCGGCGGTGACCAGGAACGGCCCGAGCGTGGTGGCGGAGTCCTTGCCCTTGGCCGGGCCGAGGCTGACCTGCATCTCGCGGCGCTGCAGGTCCCGGGCCGACCAGTCGTTGAGGACCGTGTAGCCGAAGACGTGCTCGCGGGCGGCCTCCGGGGTCAGCGAGGCGCCGTCCCGACCGACGACCACGGCGACCTCCAGCTCGAAGTCGAACCGCTGCGAGCCCGGTGGGACGGCGACGTCGTCGTGCGCGCCGTGCAGGGCGTAGGGGTTGGTGAAGTAGAAGGTCGGCGCCTGGTACCACTCGGGCACCACCCCGGCCCCCATCCCCATGCCGGCGACGACGCCCTCGACGTGCTCCTCGAAGGCGACGAAGTCGCGCACCGTGGGCGCCTCCAGCGGCGGCAGCAGCCGGACGGCGTCCAGCGGCACGGCCGGGCCGTCCAGGGCCTGCTCGCCGGCGGCGATCGCGGTGGGCAGTCCGGCGCGGACCAGGTCCAGCACCGTGGTCCCGGGCAGGGCGTGGACGCCGGCGTCGGAGACGACCCCGGCGGAGACCTCGCCGTCGTGGACGTACGTGGCGAAGCGCATCAGACGGGAGGGGCCACGAAGAGGCCCGTGTCCGGGTCGTTGAACGACTTCTGGGCGACGAACTCGTTCATCGCGTTGGCCGTGCCCCACTGGTCGCTGACCTCGGGGTTGCTGAAGTCGTAGAGCGAGGGGTGCCAGGTGTCCTCGTCGACCAGGTCGAGCTCGGTCGTGTACTCCACGGTGTTGCCGTGCGGGTCGAGGAAGTAGGAGAACGTGTTGTTGCCGGCCATGTGCCGACCGGGACCCCAGATCTTCTCCACGCCGGCGCGCAGTGCCCGGCCGGTGCCGCGCATGTACTCGTCGATGCCGCGCAGCTCGAAGGAGGCGTGGTGCAGGGAGGCGTGCGGGCCGCGGGCGACGGCCATGCTGTGGTGCCAGGCGTTGGTGCGCATGAACCACATCATCGAGCCCATCCGCGGGTGCATCAGGGTGTCCGAGAGTGCGAACCCGAAGTGCTGCTCGTAGAAGGCCACCGTCTTCTCCGGCTCGGTCGAGTTGAGCACCACGTGCGACAGGCGCACCGGGATCGACTCGCCCTCCTCGATCCTGCGGTGCTCCCGGACGGCGACGTCGGCCGAGACCTCCACGGTGCGGCCCTCGTTGTCGAAGAACCGGAAGCCGTAGCCGCCGCCGGGGGTCTGCAGGTCGGTCGGCTCGTGCACCAGCTGCACGCCGGCGGTGGCCATCCGGGCGGCCAGGGTGTCGACGTCGGCGGCGGTCGCGGCGCCGAAGGAGACCAGGTCGATCCGCTTCTCGCTCGCCTCCCGCAGCCGGACGACGTAGGCCTCCGGGCTGCCCTCGGCGGCCAGGAAGGAGAGCCCGCCGTCGGTGGTCTCCTCCTTCAGGCCCCAGGTGTGGGTGAAGAAGTCGGTCTGGGTGCGCAGGTCGGGCACGGCGAGGTCGATGTGCCGCAGGTGGGTGATGAGGCGTTCGGTCATGACGGTCTCCTGGCGGATCAGGCGGGCTGGCTGACGAGGGTGGCGACGCTGCGCATGAGCGCCGGGATGTCGCCCTGCACGTGGTCCAGCTGCCACTGGGCGAGCTGGTTGGAGGCCTCGACGACGGTGCGGGCGCGCTCGACCCGGCGGTCGTGGAAGGCGTCCCAGAGGTCCTGGTCGAGGGTGTCTCGGGAGGTGAGCAGGTCACCGAGGACGGCGGCGTCCTCCAGGGCCTGCGCGCCGCCCTGGGCCACGGTGGGCGGGCAGGTGTGCGCGGCGTCGCCGATGACGACGACCCGGCCGCGGTTCCACGGGGCGGCCAGCAGGTGGGTCTCGAACCAGGTGTAGTTGACCCGCTCGGGGTCGGTGAGCGTCTCGCGGATCTCGTCCCAGGGCCCGTGGTAGGCCCCGGCGAGCCCGCGCATGGTGTCCAGCTGCTCCTGCGGGGTCAGCGTGGAGCGGTCCTGGGCGTCCTCGACGATGTAGGCGTAGATCGAGTCCTCCCCGGTCGGGCAGTAGCCGGCGATGTAGGCCGGTCCGCCGTAGAAGAGATCGGTGCGGGTGACGCTCTCGGGCCGCGGCCCGAACGCGCGCCAGATGCCCATGCCGATCGACCGGGTCTCCAGCCCGATGCCGAGCATGCGACGGGTCCAGGAGCGGACGCCGTCGGCGCCGATCACCAGGTCGTAGCGGCGGGAGGTGCCGTCGGAGAACGTGACGTCGACGCCGTCGTCGTCCTGGGCGAGCTGGGTGGTCGTGGTCGCGTACCGGACCTGGACGCCGACCTCGCGGGCCCGGTCGTGCAGCAGGCCGGCCAGGTCGGGCCGGGTCATGCCCATGGCCGCCGGGTAGTCCGGGCCGCCGGTCCGGGCGTCGGGGATCTCGAAGAGGACGGTGCCGGCCGGGTCGGGGGCCCGGATCCCGGTCACGTCGAAGGGGTAGCCGCGCTCCTTCGCCCGGTCCCAGACGCCGAGGTGGTCCAGCTCCCGCAGGGCGTTGCCCTGCAGGGTGATGCCGGACCCGAGGGCGTGCGCGTCGGGCTTGATCTCCACCAGGTCCACCGCCACGCCGGCCTGGGCCAGGTGGACCGCGACGGCGGCCCCGGCCAGCCCGCCGCCGATGACCAGGACGTCCTGCACTGCGCTCACGGGGCTCTCCTAGAGGACGGCGATCGGGGCCACGGGGGCACCGACCGCTCCGGTGACGGGCAGGGGTGCGGCGGCGAGCAGGAACTCGTGCACCCCCGAGGTGGCGCAGTCGGCGGCGAGGGCCTCGAGGTCCCACATCTCGCCGAGGAACAGGCCCAGGTGCGGGATGGCCACCTGGTGGAAGGGCTGGAAGGTGGGGACGGCGAACTCGCTCGGCCGCACCTCGACACCCCAGGTGTCGGTCGCGACCGCGGCGACGTCGTGCTCGCGCAACCAGTCCAGGGCGGTGAACGACAGCCCGGGGGAGTCGCCCCCGGCGTAGCCGGCCCAGCCGGTGCCGGCGGCGATCGAGCGGCGGGCCCGGGCGAGCCGGCCGGTGCGCACCAGCAGCAGGTCGCCGCTGCCGACCTCGACGCCGGCCGCGGCGGCGGTGGCGTCCAGGTGCGCGGGGGTGATCGCGAACCCGTCGGGCAGCTCGGCGGTGGCGGGCTCGAGGTGCCGGGCGACGTCGAGCAGCACGCCGCGGCCGACGAACCGGCCGGCGGTGGTCTCGATGCCGGTCACGGCGTCGCCGGCGCTGGTGACGACGTCCCCGGCCCGGCGGCCGTTCCAGGCCTGTCCGTGGTCGAAGATGTGGCCCAGGCCGTCCCACTGGGTCGAGGACTGCAGCGGCATCGCGACGATGTCGTCGGCGCCGCCGATGCCGTGCGGGAAGCCCTGCACGCCGCGCTCGGCGTCGGTCCCGGTGTCCAGCATCGTGTGCACCGGGTTGGTCCGGCGGCGCCAGCCGCTCTGCGGGCCCTCGGCGTTGAAGTGCTGGGTCAGGTCGACGGTGACCCCGCGGCGCACCAGCGCAGCGCCCTGCACCCGCTTCTCCGGGGTGAGCAGGTTGAGCGTGCCGAGCACGTCGTCGGCACCCCAGCGGCCCCAGTTGGAGACCCGGGCGGCCGCGGCGGCGATGGTGCCCTCGGGGTCCTGCGGGTCCAGGTGGGCGTGGTTCGGGCTGGGCACGGCGGGCCTTCCTGTCGACGGTGACGGGGACGAGGATGTGGCACGCACCACCATCAGGGAAGTCGCCATCACTGATGGCCCGGATCGACCCGGCTGATGACCTGGCGGGCTAGCCTGCCGCCGTGAACGTGGCCAACCTCGACCTGAACCTGCTGGTCTCCCTCGACGCCCTGCTGCACCAGCGCAGCGTCACCCGGGCCGCGCAGCAGGTCGGGTTGAGCCAACCCGCGCTGTCGGCGGCGCTGGCCCGGCTGCGTCGGCACTTCGGGGACGACCTGCTGGTGCGGGTGGGCAACGAGAACCGGCTCACCCCGTTGGCCGAGCAGCTGCAGTCGCAGTCCCGGCTGGCGCTGCAGTCGGTGCACCGGGTCTTCACCGCCCAACCGGCCTTCGACCCGGCCAGCTCCACCCGGGAGTTCACCCTGCTGCTGTCGGACTACTGCGTGGCCGTGCTGGGCAGCGCGCTCACCGAGCTGCTGGGTCAGGAGGCCCCGGGGGCGCGGTTGAAGTTCGTGCCGCACAGCCCGGACATCGTGGCCCGGGCCGACCAGGCGCTGCTGGCTGCGGACCTGCTGCTGCTGCCCCGCGGATTCCTCGACGACCTGCCGGCGATGGACCTGTTCACCGACGACTGGGTGCTCATCGCCGACGCCGACAACCCCGAGGTCGGGGAGGCGGTCACCGTCGACCAGCTGCGCGAGCTGCCCTGGGTGACGGTCTACAGCGGGCAGACCGCCTCGACCCCGGCCACCCGGATCCTGCGCATGCAGGGCATCGACCCGCACGTGCAGGTCGTGACCGAGGCCTTCCTGACCGTCCCGGGCCTGGTCGCCCGGTCGCCCCGCATCGCGGTGCTCCAGCGCCGGTTGCTCGGGCTGCTGCCGACCACCAGCGCGCTGCGGGTGCTGCCCGCCCCGGTCGACCTGGGCCACCTGGTGGAAGCGGCCTACTGGCACCCGGTGTACGCCCGCGACCCCGAGCACAGCTGGCTGCGGGACCTGGTCCTCCGGGCGGCCCGGCAGGTCACCGCGCCGGGGTGAGCTCCTGCCGGCGGACCATCTCGGCGATCCACAGCGGGGCGAACGGCGACGTGCAGCCCTTGGGGGTCGGGTAGCCCGCGAGCACCTGCAGCCGCTCGCCGATCGCGACGGCCCGCTCCCGGTGCGCGGGGTGCTCGATGCCGATCTGGGCGAGGCAGTGGTTCATCGCCCACTGCAGCCGGTCGGGGGCCGCGGCCATCCGGGCCTCGATCTCGTCGAGCAGGCCGGGCAGGTCCAGTCCGTCGGGGGCCTTCGCGACCCGGTCGGTGGTCAGCGCCCAGCCGGCGCTCTCGACCACCGGGTCGGCGTCGGCCAGCCAGCGCCCGCGCAGCTCCTCGACGTGCGGGCTCTTCTCCACGACGTGGTCGACGAGCCAGCCGTGCACCTTGGGCAGGCGGGCCTCGCGCAGCATCGTGTCCAGCTCGTCGAGCGAGAAGTCCCGCGGCCGGCAGACCAGCACCGCCAGCAGCCGTTCGTCGGCGTCCCCGGTGGCCCACAGCTCGAGGGCCAGCGGCTGCTGGGTCTTCAGCCGCTTCGCCAGCCCGCGCAGCCCGGTGAGGTTGACGCCGTGGTCGTCCCCGTGCCGGGCGTTGACCGCGCGCATCCGCGGGTCCTCGAGGGCAGCCAGCTCGGCGCGCACCTCGGCCAGCGTCACCTGCGGCGGGGGAGTCCGGGCCATGGTCTGTCTCCTCGGTCGACGTGCCGGGACGCTAGCGTGCCGGGATGACGAGCAGCCAGGGGTTCGGTCCGCACAGCCGCGGTGTCTGGTGCTCCGACGCCGGCCCCGGGACGGCACGTCGGCTCGGCCTGGCCGGCTTCGACTGGGTGGCCCTGGACATGCAGCACGGCGTGTACGGCCGCACCGAGCTGCTCGAGGTGGCCCGCGGCTGGCACGGCGTGCCCGCAGCCCTCGTCGTCCGGGTGCCGTCGTCGGAGTTCACCGGCATCGGGCTGGCGTTGGACGCCGGGGCGGCCGCCGTCGTCGTCCCGCAGGTGGACTCGGCGGAGGAGGCCCGGGCCGCCGTCGAGGCCGCCTCGTACCCGCCCCGGGGACGACGCAGTGCCGGGCCGCTGGCGCCGACCTGGGGCGAGCCCGCCCGGGCGACGGACCCGCTGTGCGCGGTGATGATCGAGTCCGCCGCCGCCCTGGCGTGCGTCGAGGACATCGCCGCCGTCCCTGGTGTCGGACTGCTGTTCATCGGACCCAACGACTTGTCGCTCTCGCTGGGCACCACCGTCGACGGCCTGCTCGACGACCGGTCGGCGGACTCCGCGCTGGACCGGGTGCTGGCCGCCGGCCGGGCGGCCGGGGTGCCGGTGGGCGCCTACGGGGGAGACCCGGCGACCGCGGCCCGGTTCGCCGAGCGTGGGGTGGACTGCCTGGCCGTCGCCACCGACCTGTGGATCACCGCCGCCGGCGCCGGGGCCGCGCTGCGCTGAGGGCCGGGGCGGCGCAGGGTGGGGGCATGAGCGTCTCCTCTCCCGTCGTCGTGGTCACCGGTGCCAACGGACTCGTCGGTGCCGCCGTCTGCCGGGCGCTGGCCGAGCGGTCCGCGCAGGTGCGGGCCGTCGTCCGCCGACCCGGCACCGCCCCGGTGCTCGACGGCGTCACCGAGCACGTGGGCGACGCCGCCGACGCGCTCGGCGGTGCCGACGCCGTGGTCACGACCGTGCACCCGATGGGCTCGGACCGCGACGAGCAGCACCGGGTCGGCGTCGAGGGCACTGCGCGCCTCGCCCGCGCGGCCCGCGACGCCGGCGTCGAGCGGCTGGTGCACGTCTCGACCGCCGGGGTCTACGACCGTTCGGCCGGGCTGGGCGACCTCGCCGAGGACGCCGCCCTGCTGCCCGAGGGCAGCGGCGACTACCCGGACACCAAGAACGCCGCCGACGTCGCACTGGCCGAGGTGGGTGGGCTGACCACCGTGCTGGTGCGCCCGCCGGCGATCGCCGGGGCCGCCGGGACGTCGGTGTGGAACACGCTGCGCCCGCAGGCCTTCGTCGACGGCGACCGCAGCGTGAACCCGGCGAAGAGCTGGTCCTGGGTGCACGTCGAGGACCTCGCCGCGATGCTCGCCGACCTCGCCGTCGGCGCCGTCGCCGCCTCCGACGACCCCGAGCAGGGCCCGGTCCCCGGCGGCACCACCCCGGTGCTGGTCGCGGGCGAACCGGCCACCTGGGGGGACTACCTGGGTGCGGTGGGCGAGGCCGTCGGCATCACCCCCGAGTGGACCGACGAGCCGGTGTGGACCGGGCAGCTGGTGACCGACCGGGCGCGCCGGTGGGGCTGGGCGCCGCGGGTGGGGCTGGACCGTGCGCTGGCCGAGCTCCGCCAAGGGCTCGCCCGGTCCTGAGCGGTGTCGGATCGTGACCTGACCGTCACCTGTGAGGTACCTGGGCAGCCCTAACGTCCTCGCATGACCACACCGGACGTCGCGCAGAGCGCGGGCCGCAGCGAGCTCAAGCGCTCGATCACCGCCAAGCAGCTGTACTTCTACGTGGTGGGCGACGTCCTCGGCTCCGGCATCTACGTGCTGATCGGCCTGGTCGCCGCGGCCGTCGGCGGGGCGTTCTGGATGGCCTTCCTGGCCGGGGTCACCGTCGCCACCGTGACCGGGCTGGCCTACGCCGAGCTCGTCACCAAGTACCCGCAGGCCGCCGGGGCCTCCCTCTACGTCAACAAGGCGTTCGGCAAACCGGTCCTCACCTTCTTCATCACCATCTGCATGCTCTCGGCGAACATGGCCGCGGTCGGCTCGTTGGCCTCGGGCTTCGTCCGGTACTTCGCCGGGGTGATCGGGATGAGCGAGGACGCCGTGGTCCCCGCGCTGCTCATCGCGTTGGCCTTCGTCGCCGTCATCACGGTGGTCAACCTGATCGGCATCACCGAGTCGGTCGTGGCCAACGTGGTGATGACGTTCATCGAGCTCAGCGGGCTGCTGATCATCGTGGTCATCGGGGTGATCGCGCTGTTCCAGGGCGTCTCGGACCCCTCGGTGCTGCTGCAGTTCAGCGGGGAGGGCAGCAAGGCCGTCGCGGTGGTCGCCGGGGTCTCGCTGGCCTTCTTCGCGATGACCGGGTTCGAGAACGCGGCTAACGTCGCCGAGGAGACCATCGACCCCTCGCGGGCGTTCCCGCGGGCGCTCATCGGCGGCATGATGACCGCCGGCGTCGTCTACGTGCTGGTGTCGATCGCCGCTGCGCTGGCGGTGCCGATCGACGTGCTGTCGGGCAACACCCTGCTGGAGGTCGTGCGCGAGGACCTCCTGCCGATCCCGGTGGGCGTGATGCTCGTGGTCTTCGGGCTCATCGCCATGGTCGCGATCAGCAACACCACGCTGGTCACCGTGGTCGCCCAGTCCCGGATCCTCTACGGGATGGCCCGCGAGGACGTCGTCCCGGCGGTGTTCGAGAAGGTGCACCCCACCCGCCGCAGCCCCTACGTGGCGCTGCTGTTCGGTGCCGCCGTCGTCGGCGCGCTGCTGGTGATCGGCGCGCTGATCCAGCTCAGCGGTTCCGACCTCGACGTGGTCGACCGGCTGGCCACCATCACCGTGGTCTTCCTGCTCTTCATCTACGCCCTGGTGATCGTCGCCTGCCTGAAGCTGCGCGGCAGCGACGAGACCGCCGACACCTACCGGGCCAACACCCCGCTGCTGGTGTTCGGGATCCTCGGCAACCTGGTCGTGCTCGTCTACACGCTCTACGACGACCCGGGTGCGCTGCTCTGGGTGGCCGGGCTGCTGGCGCTGGGCGTGGTGCTGTTCCTGGCGCAGTACGCGAACAAGAAGCGCACCGGCACCACCCCGGCCACCACGAAGGAGCACTGACCGTGCACGTCATCGTCGCCACCGACGGCTCGCAGGCCTCCCTCGCCGCGGCCCGGCAGTTCCAGTGGATCGCCGACTCCCGGGAGATCACCCACGTCACCGTGGTGGCCGTGGTCAGCCCCTACGCCGCGGTGCCCTTCGCCAACGAGCTCACCGAGCGGCGCAACACCGAGCCCACCGACTTCAGCTTCCAGGACGACGCCGCTGCTGCCGTCGCGCACGTCGCCGCGGTCTTCGACGGCTGGGGCCCGACCATCCACACCCAGGTGCGCAGCGGCTCCCCGGCCTCGGAGATCATCCGGGCCGCCGTCGACACCGGCGCCGGGCTGATCTCGCTGGCCTCGGGCAGCCGCGGGCTGACCGCCACGATCCTGCTGGGGACGACGGCCTCCCGGGTGCAGCACTCGGCGCCCTGCCCGGTGCTGGTGTGTCGGCCGACGCCGGGCAGCCCGGGCGGTCGACCCGGCTGAGTCAGCGCAGCCGCCGGTAGGGCGTGCCCCCGGTGATCACCGCGGCCATCATCGCCGGGTCGAACAGCCCGGCGGGGCCCAGGTCGGGGGCGCTCACCTCGTCGAGCCGGGTGCGGACGGCGGGGGGCAGCTCGACGTCGGCGGCGACCAGGTTGGCCGCCACCTGCTCCGGGGTGCGGGCGCCGACCAGGACGGAGTCCACCCCGGGGCGGCCGAGCACCCAGGCCAGGGACACCTGCGCGGGGGTGCGCTCCAGCTCGGCGGCGACCTCCCGGACCACCTCGACGACGGCCCGGTTGGCCGCGGTGTCCTTGCTGCTGCCGAACGGGTTGGGCCCGGACAGCCGTCCGCCGGTCCCGGAGGAGTACTTGCCCGACAGGAACCCGCCGGCCAACGGGCTCCACGGCACGACGCCCATCCCGAGCTCGCGGGCCGCCCGCACGTGCTCGGTCTCGATCGACCGGGCCACCAGCGAGTACTCCAGCTGCAGCGCGACCGGCCCGGGCACGCCGTGGGCGGCGGCGAGGGTGGCCACCTGGGTGGCGAACCACGCCGGGACGTCGGAGAGCCCCCAGTGCGCCACCTTCCCGGCCCGCACGAGGTCGGTCATCGTCGTCAGCACCTCCTCGGCGGGGGTGACGTCGTCCCAGACGTGCAGCCAGTACAGGTCGACCGACTCGGTGCCCAGCCGGCGCAATGACCCCTCCAGCGCCCGGACGGCGTTCTTCCGCCCGGCGCCGCCGGTGAGCGGCCCGCCGCCGGCGTTGAAGCCGTACTTGGTGGCCAGCACGACCCGGTCGCGCACCCCGCGGGCGGCGATCAGCCGGCCGACGATCTCCTCGCTGCGGCCCCCGGAGTAGACGTCGGCGGTGTCGACGGCGTTCCCGCCTGCCGCGAGGTAGGCGTCCAGGACCGCACCGGAGGCGGTCTCGTCCGAGCCCCAGGCGTCGTTGCCCATCGTCATGGCGCCGAGGGTGAACGGGCTGACCAGCAGCCCGGAGCGGCCCAACGTGCGCAGTGCCACCGGTCAGCCCACCCGGGCAGCGGAGATGCCGCCGTCGACGTCGACGGTCGTGCCGTGCACGAAAGCGGCCTCCTCGGTGCACAGCCAGCGGACGGCGAACGCGACGTCGACCGGGCGGACCGGCCGACCGGCGACCGTGGCGGCGGTCATCTGCTCCAGGACGGCGGTGGCCGCGGCGTTGCCTGGGGTCGCGGTCACCCCGGGGGCGACGGTGTTGACCCGCACGCCGCGGGGTCCGTACTCGGCGGCCCAGGAACGGGTCAGCTGCTCCAGCGCCGCCTTGGTGGCGGTGTACATCGCGCCGAACGGGCTGCCCACCCGGGCCATCCACGAGCCGATGTCGACCACGACGCCGTCCCCCCGCTCGGCCATCGCCGGCACCAGCGCACCGACCAGCACGTGCGGGGCACGGACGTTGACCGCGAGCATCGCCTCGAGGTCCTCGTCGGCGAGGCCCTCGGTGGCCGACACGGGGTAGACGCCGGCGTTGTTGACCAGCACGTCGAGCCGGCCGCCGGCCAGCTCGACGGCCCGGGCGGCGGTGGCCCGGAGCTCGTCCGGGGCCGCAGAGAGGTCGGCAACCAGGGTGTGCGCGGTGCCGCCGGCGGCGGTGATCGCGGCGGTGACGGCGTCGGCGCGGGACCGGTCGCGACCACTGACGAGCACGGTCGCGCCGGAGGCGGCCAGCACGTGGGCGACCGCCTCGCCGATGCCGCTGGTGGAGCCGGTGACCCAGGCGGTGCGGCCGGCCAGCCGGTCGTCGCGGGGGAGGGTGGACAGGACCTGCTCGTTGGACTGCATGGTCCAGTTGTAGCAGCAGCTGGACCGATCGGTCCAGTGAGCGGTAGTCTCGGGGCGTGGCGGAGTTGACCGAGCGCGGACGGCGCACCCGCCAGCGCATCGTCGAGGAGACCGGGCGGCAGATCCTGGCCGCGGGCATCGGCGGCACCAGCCTGGACGACGTCCGGGCGGCCACGCTGACCAGCAAGTCCCAGCTGTTCCACTACTTCCCCGGTGGGAAGTCCGAGCTGGTGCGCGCAGTGGCCGAGTGGGAGGGTGCCGAGCTGCTGGCCGCCCAGGAGCCGCACGTGCACGACCTGTCCACCCGGGAGTCCTGGGAGTCCTGGCGGCTGGCGCTGGTCGACTACTACATCGGGCAGGGGCGCTGGGCCTGCCCGATCGGCTCGTTGGCCACCGAGGCCGCCGCCCGCGACCCGGAGCTGGCGGTGTTCGTGGCCGGGGCGTTCACCGCCTGGGCCGACCTGTTGGTCGCCGGGGTGCGGCGGATGCAGGACGCCGGCGCGGTCCCGGGCGATGCCGACCCCCGGCGGATCGCCGCCTCCGTGCTGTCGGCCATCCAGGGCGGCCTGGTGCTCAGCCAGCCGCTGCACGACCCGTGGCCGCTGGAGGCCGCGCTCGACCAGGCGTTGCACGCCCTGGACGCACCAGCCCGCTGATGTTGGGATGCTGGAGGGGTGACGTCCCGCCCCGCCCGCCTCATCCGCCGAGCCGCCGCGGCAGCAGCCGTCGGGGTCCCCGTCGGCCTGGTGGTCCGCGCCACCTGGGGGCTGCCCGCCGCCATCGGCGCCAGCCGCCGTGGCCCGCTGCCCGAGGTGACCGGCTCGCCCCAGTTCGCCGACGGCACCTTCCGCAACCGCCTGCCGGGCCCGGTCATCCCGGCCGTGAGCGCCCGGAGCGGACTGCTCCGGCAGACCCACCGCGAGCGTGACCGCGGCCGCCCGGTCGGGGCCGTCCCACTCGTGCGCCCGGAGGTCCCCGGCGAGGCCGCCGAGCTGGCCGCCACCTGGCTGGGCCACTCGACGGTGCTGCTGGAGGTGGACGGTCGGCGGGTGCTGGTCGACCCCGTGTGGGGCGACCGGGTCTCGCCGTCCCCGCTGTTCGGACCGCGTCGGCTGCACGCCCCGCCCGGGCCGATCGACGACCTGCCCGAGGTGGACGCGGTGCTGGTCTCCCACGACCACTACGACCACCTCGACCTGCCCACCGTGCAGGAGCTGCTGCACCGGACCCGGGCGCCCTTCGTCGTCCCGCTGGGCATCGGCCAGCACCTGCGCGCCTGGGGCGTGCCCGCCGACCGGGTGGTCGAGCTGGACTGGGACCAGTCGGTGGTGGTCGCCGGGCTCACCCTGACCTGCACCGAGGCCCGGCACTTCTCCGGCCGCTGGTTCGGCCGCGACGACACCCTGTGGTGCTCCTGGGCGGTGCACGGCCCCCGGCACCGGGTCTTCTTCGGCGGGGACACCGGCTACACCCCGGCCTTCGCCGGCATCGGCGCCCGGCTGGGGCCCTTCGACCTGACCCTGCTGCCGATCGGGGCCTACGACCCGGCGTGGCGCGAGGTGCACATGGACCCCGAGGAGGCGGTGCGCGCACACGGCGACCTGGGCGGCGGCGTGCTGGTCCCGGTGCACTGGGCCACGTTCAACCTGGCCTTCCACCCCTGGGCCGAGCCGGTGCGGCGCCTGCTGACCGAGGCGGCCCGCACCGGGACGCGGGTCGCCGTCCCCCGCCCCGGGGAGCGGGTCGACGTGCTCGACCCGCCCGAGGTGCGGGACTGGTGGACCGACGTCGGCTCGGCCGACGACCGGCCCGCGCCGCCCCGCGCCTCCCTCAGCGGGCGGGCAGCACGGGCAGTTCCAGGCGCGAGGGGTGCCCGGCGTCGTGCAGCACCTCGACCCGGGAGGTCCGACCCCCGGTCGTGACGGCGAAGGGCTCCCCGGTGCCGCTGTTGCGGGCGAACCGGGGGAACGCCCCGCCGGCCACCTGCACGCGCAGTCGGTGGCCGCGGCGGAACCGGTAGGCGGTGGGGAACAGCTCGAGGTCCACGCTGAGCACGCCGTCCTGGCCGACGGTGACGTCCTCGGCGGGCACGGTGCGCGGGTCGAGCCGCCGGATGCCGTCCACGACGTTGCGGGACACCCCGGCCGGGTCGACGTCGCAGAGCCGGACGACGAGGTCGGCGTGCTCCAGCTCCGGTCGCAGGTGCACCCGGGCCCGCACGGGCCCGACCACGTCGAGGTCGGCGGGCAGCTCGGGGCCGGTGAAGACCAGCACGTCGTCCCGGGCCTCGACGGTGGCCTGGTCGGCCTGCTTGCCCGGGCCCTGCAGCAGCGGCCCGCCCACGCTCGGGGTGGGGTCGGCCGGGTCGAAGACGACCGTGCTCGACGTCCCGGTGGGTGACGCACCCAGGCTGCCGTCGGCACCCAGGTGGTGGT
This sequence comes from Geodermatophilaceae bacterium NBWT11, assembly GCA_014218215.1. NCBI lineage: Bacteria > Bacillati > Actinomycetota > Actinomycetes > Geodermatophilales > Geodermatophilaceae > Geodermatophilaceae bacterium NBWT11. The sequence goes on along the minus strand of CP043652.1, from coordinate 4,518,366 downwards.
GCTCGGTGTGCACCCCCGGGGGCGGCCAGGACGGCGACTCCAGCCAGGTGCCGGCCTGCTGCAGGTACAGCCGGACGGCGGCGCTCCGCGGCGCCCGGCCACCGCGCAGGTGGTGGTTGAGCCAGCGGACGTCGGTGCGCACGATCTCCCGCAGCTCGCCGGGCTCGCCGTGGATCCACGGGCCCACGGTGAGCCGGACGGGGACGCCGGCGGCCTGCAGTCGGACGACGTCGCGCAGCTGCTCGGCGACGAAGAGGTCCCACCAGCCCGTCACCATGTTCGCCGGGGGGAACGCGGCGAGGTCGGCCTCCTGGTGGTCGGCGCTCGCCCAGAACCCGTCGCCGGGCTCGGCGTGCCCGGTGAAGTCACGCCAGAACGGGACCGGGGCGCCCCCGGCCGTCGTGTCCGCGGCCTGCAGGGGCTGGCTGCGCAGCGCCCGGGTGACCCTCGCCCGGCCCCACGGGGTGGGCAGCGGCAGGCCGCCGGCCTCCTGGGCGCCGATCTGCACCGACCAGCGCAGCGCGTTCTCCGCGCCCGGGGCGCCGCCGTCGTAGAAGGCGCTGGTGATGCGGGCGGCGGTGATGTGCGGGCTGACGGCCACCAGCGGCGGGTCGGCGTAGGGCGCGACCGCCCACTGGGTGTGCCCGAAGTAGCTGCCCCCGGTCATGGCGACCCGGCCGTCGCACCAGGGCTGCTCGCGGACCCAGGCCAGCGTGGCCAGCCCGTCCTCGTGCTCGGTGGTGAACGGCCGGAACTGCCCGCCGGAGCCGTAGGTGCCGCGGGTGGACTGCACGAACACCTGGAAGCCGCGCCGGGCGTACGGCGCCGCGAACGCGTGCGCGAACACCCCGGACCGGCCGTAGGGGAGCCGGATCAGCACCACCGGGAGGGGGTCCTCGACGTCGGGGCGGTAGTGGTCCCCGAACAGCGTCACCCCGTCCGGCATGGGGACGGCGACATCGCGGTCGACGGTGTACCGCCGGGCCCGCAGCGGCAGCCCCAGCGCCGCGTCCACCAGCAGTCCACCCAGCCTGGCTCCTGCGCCCACGGTGCCGCCTCTCCCCGGGCCGGGGCCTCGGTGCCCCGGCACCCGGCCATCCTGCCCGGTGCTCCACTGACCGCCCCGGGTCATGCGGGCCGACCGCGGGTCCTGGTGCCTCCCCGAGGCCGACATCGCCGTCCGGGGCACCGCGGTGGAGCTGGCCGCGGCTCTGACCGGGAAGGCCGGCCCCACCCTGGGCGCCATCAAGGCGCGGGTGTACGGCCCGGCGCCGGCGGCGCTGCGGGGGCCGCTGGGCTGAGCCGCCGACGCTCGGGCGGTGCGGGCCGGCCTCGTCGGTGCAGCGCCAGGGCCGCGATCCCCAGCGCCACACCGAGGCCCACGCCCAGGGTGTTGCACAGCCAGTCGGTCGTGTCGCAGGCCCGGCCGATGTCGACCACCAGGGCCTGGGACGCCTCGACGACCGCCGACAGCAGGCTCCCGCCCACCAGCACCACGATCGGACGGCGGGTCGCGACGGTCGCCAGGAGTGCCGGGGGCACGAAGAGGAGCAGGTTCGCCAGCAGCTCGACCCGGCCCAGGGTGGGCAGCGCCCACTGCACGGTGCACTGCACCAGCCCGGTCCCCGAGTCCACGGGCAGCAGGGTCAGCAGGGCCACCGGCAGCAGGGCTGCGCCGGCCAGCCAGGCGGTGAGCCGGCGTCGACCGGCCGACCACGACCCCACCAGTGGTCCGAGGGCGACGAGTGCGGCCAGGACGGTCGGGCTGGCCCACGGGTGGTCGAGCAGCCAGTCGGTGAGCACGGGCGCACTCTGCCGCACCGGGTCCGACGGGCCTGGCCGCGAGGTCGTCCCCGGCTCCGCGGCCGCCTTCGGTCAGGCGGGCTCGGGCACGCCACCCGGGTCGCCGCCCGGGTCGTCCGGGGTGGGCTCCACCGGCGCCGGGGGCAACGGCTCCGGGGCGTCGGGCATGAGCTCACCGGGGTCGTCGGGGACCGGTTCGGTGGGGTCCAGTGGTCCGGGCAGGGTGTCGGCCATGGGCGGAGTGAACCAGCCGGCCAGCCCTCCCGCGCGGGGTCACCGGGCCGATGCACATCCCGGAACAGCAACACCCCGCGTCCCTGACCTGCGGGAACACGGGGTGTCTGTGGTGTCCGAGGGGGGACTTGAACTCACAAGGCGGGGTGTGCGTCCAGATGCATTGCGGGGCTCTGAGCTGCGGGTATGGGCCATCGAGCACACGGGCCTTCTGCATTGACAGACCGTCTGACGCGCCCAGTGGCCCTACGTGCAGTATCAAGATCAGTATCACGGGTCTTGATGAGGTCAAGGAGCTGCATCGCGGACGCCGCTGCCACTCGATTCGTCTCGGAACCTCCATGACCAGCACGTCTCAAGCGGATGACCTAGCTCGGGTCTTGGCTAACAGTTCTACGTTTCGTGTAGATGCTGTGGCCGCCGATCCTGGGCGCGAGGTGCTTAGCTCCCGGTTCGCCTTCGACCAGGTGACGCTGCATCGGGACGGCGACCGGGTCGAGCAGCACGGGCCCGAGGACTGCCTCGCGGTCGGGGAGTACATCGGCAAGGGCGAGGTGACCCAGCTCCGCTGACCCGCCGACGACAAGCTGGCCGACCCGGTCCGCACGACCATGTGATCCTCCGGCCCTGCTCGGATGGCAGGGGCGGCGGAGCCGCCCTGGCTGTGCCTTGTCCACACCAGCGGGCGGTGCCCGGCCATGAGTGCCGGGGCGGCGAGCTCTAGGGGGCCGGAAGGGCTGCCGCAGCCGCAGCCAGCTTGGAGGCGACATCGTCTAGCGAGGACTCCTTTGTGCTGAGGCCGGCGTGCGACGCAAGCATCGGGCTGACGTCGAGAAGCTGTTCGTAAGTGACCCCGTGCGTCACGGGGATGACGCGCTTGCTGTTGAGGAGCACAGCCAGCTCCTTCTCGGCGATGCCCTCCTTCTCGATACTCTTGAGAAGCGCGGGCGTCGTCCAGCGACTCCAGTGCTACGCGCAGGTGATGACCGTGCAGCCCCCGCTCGAGTCCCCGGTCTGGGGCGGTCACACCGATGGCGCCGTCTACCTGTGCACCTTCTACACCGGGGGCGGAGCGTTCCCCGGGACGAGCGGGTTCTCGTTCTGGTCGGCCGACCCACCGGCTGGGCCGCCCGCGGTCGATCCTGCGGTGTTAGCGGCACAGGCGTTGCAGGCGCTGACCATCCCCATCCCGACCACGGGGATGTACCCAGCCGGTGAGCTAGAGAACGGCTCGCCGTACACCGTGTCGACGGCGTCCTGGTGCGCCCGCTCGATCACAGCCGCGACGTCCCGCGGTGCGATCGCCCAGAGCGTCGAGACGCTCTTGACTGGGCTGAAGGTGAGGTCGTAGCCGGCGACGGCGGTGGTCGGCTGCCGAGAGATGCGTGCCAGATGACCGGACAGCTCACGGGCGTCGAGGGCGGGGCGACCGAACCTCTCCTCGAACATCGCCCCGGCCACCTCGGTGTGGATCCGGGCGCGCTCGTCGTCTGAGACCGGCGAGGCGGCAGGCAGACCGAGCGCTTGGTTGAGCTCGCGGAACTCGACGGCACAGCGCTGCCGGAAGTCGTTCGACGCCTCGAAGACACCGAAGGGCCTGCCGAGACGGCTCGCCCGGTCGATCTCCTGTGCATCTCGTCCATCGGCTCGAGCCGTCTGCTCGATCTGAGCGGCGTTCGGATGACGGCCGTGACCGAACAGCGCGACCATGTGCGCCTCGGTCACCGTGTCGCCGACTGGGAAGTCCGATCTGCCGGCGAGGCCGCGGCCCATCCAGCGCCCCGGCGCTTCGCCCTTCTCGCTGTAGTACGCGCCCAGGCCGCCGGCCGGCTGATCGGTGGCGTCGTGAGCAGCCACTTGGCGGGTCAGGTAGGTGTACCCGGACCCCGCCGTGAGCTTGTGCACCGTCATCACAGCTGCACAGGCGGCGCCCCTCCTGCAGGCATGTCACCCGGAGTGCATGAGGTGTGTCGGCTGGTGGGGTGAAGTGATCCGTCTGCCAGAGAGTGGTGCCAGGTCGAGGTGAACCGGAGTCGGCGCCGAGGTGGCGCGGGGAGGACCCCGAGGTGCGTAGGACGGTGACGGAGGGGGGGCGGACACTGCCGTGGTCGAAGGACTCCCGGCATGCCCACCTTCGGCACATTCCACGACGACTCTCGGGTTCTTCGATCCTGTGCAGCCACCGATGCTCCAGGGCCCTCCGTTGCAGGGGCCATCGACGGAGCCAAGCTGGGCTGGCGGGGTCGCTCCTTCCGCGACCACCGTGCCTGAGCGTGCGATCGAGTCAGTTCAGCGAGGGGTCTGGCGGGCGAAGCGTGCAGTCCACTACGGGAACCTGGGGTGGTCGTGACGCCAACCGGACCTCATAGAGTCGAGGACGTGGACGACGTGACCGCACCAGGCGCCGACGTGATTCGCCACGGTCGGCCGTCCTCCGACCTGGCTGCGGCTGCGGAGTTCCTTGCCGGGCCGGGGACCGACGTCCGGCGGTTCCTGATGGTCTACAAGTTCGGCCTGGACGAGATGCTGACCAAGGTCAACATCCTGCGCGAGGAGCTGCGGATGGGCGAGGACAGCCCCATCGAGCACGTCACCTCCCGGCTGAAGAGCTTCGAGAGCCTCGCCGCGAAGGTGGAGCGCAAGGGCGTGCTGTTCACCGTCGACCAGGTGCGTTCGGCCATCCACGACGTCGCCGGCGTCCGGATCGTCTGCAGCTTCGTCTCCGACGTCTACCTGGTCGCCGACATGCTCACCCGCCAGCCCGACGTCGAGCTGGTCGCCACCAAGGACTACATCGCCGAGCCCAAGGCCAACGGCTACAAGAGCCTGCACCTCATCGTGGACACCCCGGTGCACATGTCCGACCGCAGCGTCACCGCCCGTGTCGAGGTCCAGCTGCGCACCGTGGCGATGGACTTCTGGGCCAGCCTCGAGCACAAGATCTTCTACAAGTACGACGAGGCGGTGCCGGCCCAGCTGCGCGCCGAGCTCACCGAGGCCGCGCACATCGCCGACCGGCTGGACTCCACGATGCAGCGGCTGCACCGCGAGGTCCGCGACCTCTCCTGACCGATCGGGCCAGACGGCCCGTCCTGTGTTGCGCTGCGGAGTTCCCGCCTGGGAGCTGACCACCGGGCACCCGCTGGCCCACGACCTGCAGGCCGACGAAGACCTGTACCGGGATCTGGTCGAGCACGGGGGCGCCTTCGCCTTCGTGGCCGCCGGGTTGCTGGACCTGCCGGCCTCGACCGTCGCCGGGCGTGTAGCACTGAGCTGCCCGGGCTCCGTGGTGCTGGCCCGGGCGGGCCGGGACACCGGCCGGCTGCCCGACACCGTGGTGGTGGCCCCGCCGACCGCGCTGGCGGTGCCCGCCACCGAGGCCGGCGACCTCCCGGTGACGTTCCTCGCCGAGGCCTGCGAGGCCGGGGCCGACGTGCTGGAGGCGTCAGGCCCGACCGGTGCCTCCACGGAGGAGGCGGTGGTCGTGCTGGCCGGGACCGGGGCGGCCCCGCGCTCGGTCGGCGACCCGGAGACGCGGGCCGCCGAGGCCGGATGGCGGGTGCTCGGGCGGACCTCGCTGGGTCGGGACCACGAGGTGCTCGACCTGGGCAGGTGACCAGGCTCGTACGACGAAGCATGCAGGGCGAGGCCGATCGGTGGGGAGGCCGCCCACCGGCCCAGGTCCGCGCCTGCCCGTGGTCGACCGGGTCTGCTGTCGGCCCGCTCGGCGGCGAGGCGGCCGCGTGGGCGATGCTGGGCTGGTACTGCCGTCTCCGGACCGCACACCAGGAGGTGACCGTCATGGTCCACACCCGCGACCTGACCTACTTCCTGGCCGTCGCCGACCAGCTGCACATCACCCGTGCGGCCGCCACCCTGGCGATCAGCCAGCCGGCCCTCAGCAAGCAGATCGCCAGCCTCGAGAAGCTGTTCGGTGTCTCCCTGTTCGACCGCGGACCCGCCGGGGTGACCCTGACCCGGGCCGGGGAGGCGCTGGTGCCCTACGCGCGCCGGCTGGTCGAGCTGGCCGGTGAGGCGGCGGCCGCCGTACGGGACGCCGGTCGCGACGCGGCGAAGCTGACCATCGGGTTCTGGCTGAGCCCCGCCAACGACGTGCTGGCACCCGCGGTGGCGGCGGTGTCCGGGCGCTATCCGGACCTCCGGTTGCGGCTGCGCCGGGCCGACTGGACCGAGGCGGCGGCCGGCGTGCTGAGCGGGATGGCAGACGTCGCGCTGGTCGAGGCACCGCACGACGAACCGGTGCCCGGGGTCCGCAGCCACCGGCTGGCGGTCGAGGATGTCGTGCTCGGGGTCGGCGCCACCCACCGGCTCGCCGGCCGGGACGAGGTGGTCCCGGCCGACCTGGCGGGCGAGACGGTCTTCGTGCTGCCGCAGGAGGCGCGCTCGCTGTCCGGGCTGCGGACGGTGCCGGTCGAAGCTGCGGCCAGGGTCGAGCACGTGACCACCATCGACGAGACGCTGCACGGGATCGCGATGGGGCTGGGCGTCTGCGTGGTCACCCCCGCGGTGCTGGCCGCGCACCCGCACCCCGCCGTGCGGTGCGTCCCCATGCGGGGGATCGGCCAGGCCGACTACCACGTGGTGTGGCGGTTGGCCGACGAGTCCCGTCCCGAGGTGCGCGACCTGGTGGAGGAGCTGACGGCGTCCCACGCCCGGTGGGCCCGCGCCCGGTGACCCGGGCGCGGGCCGGTCAGGTGGCGGCCGTCCGGCGGGCGCCGTCGGCCAGCAGCTGGGCCAGGTGCACCCCGGTGGTGGCCGACAGGTCGGCGGCCTGGGTGCGGCAGGAGAACCCGTCGGCCAGCAGGACGGCGCCCGGGCCGGCGGCGTCCAGGGCCGGCCGCAGCTGCTGGTCGGCCACCGCGACGGAGACCTCGTAATGCCCGCGTTCGACCCCGAAGTTGCCGGCCAACCCGCAGCAACCGCCGAGCCGCTCCACCGTGGCACCGGTGCGGGCCAGCAGTCGGGCGTCGGCGTCCCAGCCCATGACGGCGTGGTGGTGGCAGTGCGGTTGGGCGACCACCTCGACACCGGCCAGCGACGGTGGTGACCAGTCGGGGTCGCGGGTCAGCAGCTCGGCCAGGGTGACGGTGGCCGCGCTGACCCGACGGGCCGCCGGGGTGTCCAGGATCTCCACCACGTCGCTGCGCAGCACGCCGGTGCAGGAGGGCTCCAGGCCCACCACGGGCAGGCCGCGGTCCAGGGCTGGGCCCAGGGCGTCGACCGTGCGGCCCAGGATGCGACGGGCGCCGTCGAGCTGGCCGGTGGTGATCCAGGTGAGCCCGCAGCAGGTCGGCTCCGGGGTCAGCTCGGGGGCGTACCCGGCCTCGGTGAGCACCTGGACGGCGGCGCGGCCGACCTCGGGGGAGAAGTGGTCGGTGAAGCTGTCCACGAACAGCAGGACCGGCGTGCCGACGGCCGGCCGGTCGGCGGCGGTGCGGTCGAACCAGCGCCGGAAGGTCTCCGGTGCGAAGGAGGGGATGGAACGCCGGGCATCCACCCCGGCGACGAAGAGCGCCACCTGCCGCAGACCGGGCAGCCCGATCACCCGATTGGCCAGCCGCGGCATCCGGGAGGCCAACCGCGACCAACGCGGCAACCAGCCGAGGGAGTAGTGCGACCGGGGGCGGAGCCGACGGCGGTAGGACTGGTGCAGCACCTCGGCCTTGTAGGCGGCCATGTCCACACCGGTGGGGCAGTCCGAGGCGCAGCCCTTGCAGGACAGGCACAGGTCCAGGGCCTCGTGCACCGCAGGGGAGCGCCACCCGTCGACCAGGTCGCCGTCGATCATCTCCTGCAGCACCCGCGCCCGGCCGCGGGTGGAGTCCTTCTCCTCCTTGGTCGCCAGGTAGGAGGGGCACATGACCCCACCGGTGGCGGTGGTGTCGGCCCGGCACTTGCCGACGCCGGTGCAGCGGTGCACCGCCTGGCCGAAGTCGCCGCCGTCGGAGTGGTAGGCCAGCGCCAGCGGTGCCCGCACCGGGCGGGCCGCGGAGACCCGGATCCCCACGTCCACCGGGTCGGGGTCGACCAACACCCCCGGGTTGAGCAACCCGGCCGGGTCGAAGGTGCCCTTGATCGACCGGAAGAGGCCCAGGACGGCCGGTGAGTACATCCGGGGCAGCAGCTCGCTGCGGGCCCGGCCGTCGCCGTGCTCACCGGACAACGACCCGCCGAAGCCGACGACCAGGTCGGCGGCGTCGGTGAGGAAGGACCGGAAGCGGGCTGGTCCGTCGGCGGCCCCCAGCGGGAAGTCCAGCCGCACGTGCACGCAGCCGTCGCCCAGGTGCCCGTAGGGCATCGAGGTCAGGCCGTGCTCGGCGACCAGCCCGTCGAAGGCCCGCAGGTAGTCCCCGATCCGGGCCGGCGGGACGGCGGCGTCCTCCCACCCGGCGTGCGCCGGCAGACCGGACGGGGCCCGACCGGCCAGCCCGGCGCCGTCCTCTCGGATCCGCCACAGCTGCGCGGCCCGGGCGACGTCCTCGACCACGGTGCTGTCCACCGCACCGGCATCGGCCAGCATCGCGGTGGCCCGTGCGCGGGCGGCGCCCAGGTCCTCGTCGGCGATCTCCACGAACAACCAGGCCGCACCTCCGGGGAGATCGGGCACGGCCTGCGGTCCGCGCCGCCCGCGGACGACGGCCACGATGCGGGAGTCGATGCCCTCGCAGGCGGTGGGGGAGTGGGTCAGCAGGGCGGGGACGGCGTCCCCGGCGGCCCCGAAGTCGGGGTAGCCCAGGACCACCAGCAGCCGGTGGGCCGGGTCCACGACCAGGTCCACGGTGGCCTCGGTGACCACGGCCAGGGTGCCCTCGCTGCCGACCAGCAGGCCGGTGACGTCGAAGCCGTTCTCCGGCAGGAGGGAGTGCGCGGCGTACCCGGAGACCTGCCGGCCGAAGGTGCCCAGCTCGGTGCGCGCCACGGCCAGGCTGCTGCCGATCACCCCGTGCAACCCGTCCAGCAGGACGGCGGGACCCTCGACGGTCGGTCGGCCGCGACCGTCCCGGCCGGTGGTCAGCCACGACCCGTCGGCGGTCAGTGCCCGGACGCCGGCGGTGTTGTCCGAGGTCCGGCCGTAGCCCAGGGTCCGTGACCCGCAGGCGTTGTTGCCGATCATCCCGCCGATGGTGCAGCGGGTGTGCGTGGAGGGGTCCGGACCGAACCGCAGCCCGTACGGCCGCGCGGCGGCCTGCAGCCTGGCGTGCACCGTGCCGGCCTGCACGCGGGCGGTCCGGGCGGCGGGGTCGACGTCCAGCACACGGTGCAGGTGCCGGGCGAGGTCGAGCACCACGCCCGGGCCCACCGCGTTGCCGGCCACCGAGGTCCCCGCCCCGCGGGCGGTGACCGGCACCCCGAGCTCGCGGCACACCTGCAGCGTCGCGGCGACGTCGTCCTCGTGCCGGGGCCGGACGACGGCCTGCGGCACCACCCGGTAGAGCGAGGCGTCGCTGGAGAACGCGGCACGGGAGGCGGTGTCGACCAGCACGTCGGCGACACCGGCGGCAGCCAGCCGGGCGGCCAGCTCCGCCGGGGACGGGGACGGGGTCGGGGCCGCTGCCCCGGCGCGGGGGAGGAGCTCGGTCATGCCATGTCGATGGCGATCTTGAACTGCCCGACCGCCGGCCGGACGGCGGCGGTGAACGCCTTCTCCACGTCGGTCACCGGGAACACGTGGCTGACGTAGCCGTCCCGCAGGTCGGGGTGGGCGGCCAGGTGGGTGTTGGCGTCCTCAAGGACCCGGCGCCGCTCCAGGGTCACCCCGGAGCGCAGGGTGAGGTTCTTCCGGAGGAAGGTCATGATGTCGAAGGGGTACACCCAGTCGTCGGGGATGCCGAAGTAGAACACCTCGCCGCCGAAGGCCACCGCCTGCAGACTCGCCTTCATGGTCGACACCTGGTGGCCCACCGCCTCCACGACCAGGTCCGGGCCGCCGATGTCGGGCAGCGAGGCCGCCCAGCGCTCGGCCGCGGCCGGCACGACCTCGTCGACGCCGAACAGCGACCCTGCGTCCGTGCGGTCGATCCGGTCGACCCCGATGACGTGTGCCGCCCCGCGGGACTTCAGCACGTGGCTGAACAGCAGCCCGATCGGCCCCTGCCCGATGACCGCGGCCGTCTTCCCCCGCACGTCGCCCATCTGCTCCACCGCGTACAGCACGCAGGCCAACGGCTGCAGCATGACGGCGGTCGAGGGGGGCAGGGCCCGGTCGTAGCGGGCCAACCCGGCGCCGTCGCTCACCACCAGCTCGGCGATGCCGTTGAAGGCCGAGGCCCAGCCGACGACCAGGTCACCGACGGCGTGCTCGGGGTGCTCGCTGGCCAGCACCTCACCGACGATCTCGTGCAGCGGGAAGCCCGGGGTGCGGGTCGCCCACACCCCGTCGTCGGCGTCCCCCATGGGGAAGGGGGCGCCGCGGAAGTTGGGGAGGTCGCTCCCGCAGATCGCCCCTGCGCGGGTGGCGAGGAGGACCTGGCCGGCGGTCAGTGAGCCGGCCTGGGGAGCGGGGACCTCGGCCTGGTCGAAGGCGAACGGTCCGCTGAGCATCTGCGCCCACATGTCTGGTCTCCGTCGGGTCAGACCGCGGCCGAGGCAGCGGTCGGGGGTGTGGAGGGGATGTCGAGCTGGGCCAGGGCGTCGTCCCAGCCGACCGGGCGGGCCAGCAGCCGGCGGTAGCGGGAGACGAGCTTGGCCTGGTTGAACCCGACAGCGGCGACCAGGTGGTCGCCGCGGCGGTACAGAGCGAGGAACTTCTGCGCCTGGGTCGAGCCGTGCGCGACGACCACCTCGTCGAAGTCCACGGTGGAGCCCACGACCTGCAACTTGTGCTGGTACTGGTCCGACCACACCCAGGGCACGGTGCTGAAGTCGGTGACCTCGCCGTACCCGTGCTCGGCCAGCAGCCGCAGGGCTGCGTGCCGGCCCTGCCTGATCGCGTTGTCCCAGTGCTCGACCCGGCGGAACTCCCCGAACCGGTGGTTCGGCCACCGGGCCACGTCACCGGCGGCGACGATGCCCGGCGCAGCCAGCAGGCTCGCGTCGCACTCGACGCCGTTGTCCACCGCCAGCCCGCTGCCGGCCAGCCACCCGGTGTTCGGGACGACGCCGAGGCCCAGGACGACCAGGTCGGCGGGCACGCTCGTGCCGTCGGCGAGCTCCACCGACTCCACCCGGCCCGTGCCGTGCAGCCCGGCCACCGCCGTACCGGTGCGGACCCGGACCCCGCGGGTGCGGTGCTCGTGCATGACCGCCTCTCCCACCTCAGCGCCGAGCACCCGCTCGAACGGGGCGTCCTGCACCTCCAGCACGGTCACCTGCAGCCCGCGTTCGACGCAGGCCGCGGCCACCTCGGCGCCGATGAACCCACCGCCGACGACGACCACGTGCGCCGGGGTCTCGTCCAGGTCGGCGCGGAGGGCGAGGGCGTCGTCCAGGGACCGCAGCACGTGCACCCCGGGGAGATCCGCGCCGGCGAGCGTGCGGGGGGCGGCGCCGGTGGCGATGACCACCCCGCCCGGGAAGGCCTGGGTGGACCCGTCGGAGCAGGTCACCCGGGGCCCACCGGGGTCACCGGTCGCCAGTCCGGTCGCGCTCACGCCCACGGTCCAGCGGACCCGGGGGTCCTCGACGGTCTCCAGTGCCACCCGCTCCGGGTCCCAGACCCCGCGCAGCACCTCCTTGGACAGCGGCGGGCGGTCGTAGGGGAGCTGCGCCTCGGCCCCGATGACGGTCACCGAGGTGACCGCCGGCGACTCGACCAGGGTCTGCACGGCGGTGAGGCCGGCCAGCGAGGCCCCCACGACGGCGATCGGACCCACCGGGGGGCTCACGCCGACAACCTGCTGAACAGCGACGCCGGGGTGGTGACCAGCATGGTGTCGATGTCGGCGTCGCTGACCCCGGCGGCGCTCAGCGCGGGCAGGACGACGTCGGGGATGTGGGTGGGGACCCAGGTCGGGAAGAACTGCTGGGCCCGGCCGGGAGGACCCCAGTCGGAGTACAGCACCGTGTCGTGGGACAGCGCGATCCGGTCGGCGTACCCCTCCTGGCACAGGGTCGCGATCATCGACACCCGCTCCTCCAGGGTCGCCGTCCCGGGCTGGTAGAGCCCGAACCGGTCGTGGCCGATGACCGCACCGGAGGCGGCGATGCCCCGGAGATAGTCCAGATCGGTGGAGTCCCCGGAGTGCGCCACGACCACGGTGGCCGTGGCGGCTCCCTCCTCGGCGAAGATCTCCAGGATCCGGCCGCCGTTGGCGTCGGCCGGGTGGGTGTGCGCGGTGATCGGGGCGCCGGTCTGCGCCGAGGCGTAGCCCGCCGCCCGCAGGATGCGCTCGTTGTTCGGGGTGATCCCCGCGGTGTCGGTGGCGACCTTGATGGACTGCGCCTTCACCCCGGAGTCACCGATCCCCACCGTGATGTCGCGCAGGAACATCTGGGTGAGCACGTCGTCGGCCACCGGGCCCGGTGCCCGGTGGGAGAGGTGGTAGGGCAGGAAGTCGAAGGTGTAGATGCCGGTGGACACCACGATGTTCATGTCGACCCGGTCGTTCACCTCCCGGACGAAGTCCATGTCCCGGCCGTGGAAGAACGCGGTGCAGTCCAGGATGGTGGTGACGCCGCGGTCCCGGAGGGCCTGCAGCGCGGCGGTGACGCTGTCCACCCGCTCCTGCCGCTGCCCGGACCAGGCCAGCTCGGGGTAGTCCCGGGCGAACTCGGCCGAGATCGAGATCAGGTGCTCGTGCACCAGGGTGCGGCCGAGGTCGGCGATCGGCACGGGGCCGCGGACGGTGTCGACGGTGTTCATCGGGGGTCTCCTCGGTCCGGTCAGTCGTGGAGGGCCAGGGCCCGCTTGGGGCACACCCGGACGGCGGAGGAGACCTCGGCCCGCTCGCCGTCGGACACGTCGTCCTTGAGCACCAGGAGCTCGTCGTCGTCGGTCATCTCGAAGTGCTCGGGCGCCTCGACGGCGCACACTCCGTTGCCGTCGCACAGGTCCCAGTCGACTGTCACCTTCATCGCGCATCGCCTCCGTCGGTCGGTGCCGCAGCCGGGGTGGCTGCGGAGTCGTGGTCGCCCGGGGGCCGGGCGAAGCGGGTGGTCCAGTCGGCCGTGCGGCGGGCATCCCGAGCGAGGCCTGCGACCACGTAGCCGACGTCGCTGCCGACGGTGACCAGGCGGGCACCCCGGGCCAGCAGCGACTCGGCGTGGTCGGGCCCCAGGCCGGCCACACCGGCGATCAGCCCGTGCCGCTGCGCGGCGGCGACCACCAGGTCGATCTCTGCGTCGACGGCGTCCCCGCGCGCCGAGGCGGCCAGCCCCCTGCCCAGCGCCAGACCCAGGTCGACCGGGCCGACGAACAGGCCGTCCACACCGGGGGTGGCGGCGATGGCGTCCACCGCGTCCAGCGCCTCGGCGGTCTCGATCATCACCAGGCAGGTGGGCGGCGCCTGACCCGACACCGCCTCGTAATAGCGGCGCACCGGGCCGAACGAGCGGGTGCCGTGCGGCGGGTACCGGGTCGCCTCCGCGGCCGCACGGGCCTGCTCGGGGGTGGACACCATGGGCACCACCACGCCGATCGCACCCAGGTCGAGGGCGCGCATGATCAGCCCGGGGTCGTTCTCGGTCACCCGCACCACCACGCTGCTGCCGCCGAGCTCCACGGCCTGGATGAGCGGCAGCAGGTCCCCGGCCGACGTCGCACCGTGCTGCATGTCCAGCAGCACCCAGTCCAGGCCGCCCCGCCCGAGTGCCTCGGCGGAGGCGGACGAGGGTCCGGCGCCCCACAGTCCGTAGGTCGGTCGGCCCTCGGCCATCGCTGCCTGGATCACGTTCATGCGTTCCCCGTCCACGGGTTCCCGGAGGGCCGGGGCCGCGGCCTCATTGCCGGCGGCGATCCCGAGTCTGTGGTCGGGGCCACAGCCCGGGCCAATACCCGGTCGCATTCCGGGCGGTTATGGCTCGGCGTCCTCGATAGCCATCGGCGATGGTCGTGGTTGTTGGACCGGGACGTGGCACCGGTCACAAGGTGTCCCGGTACGCACCCCCACCCGCCCGGGCCACGACCACGCGGTCGCCGCCCCGAGGAGAGCCGATGCCACCGCCCCCGCTCCGCCCGGACCCGTCGTGATCGGCCTCCGCTGCCCCTGCGGGCAGGAGCTGGTCGGCGCAGACGAAGCCGAGCTCGTGGTCGCGGCCAACCGGCACCTGGACCAGCGCCACCCCCGGCTGTCCGGCACCTACACCGACGACGACGTCCTCGCCCTCGCCTACCGCCTCCCGGCGCGCGCGGCAGCCCCACCCACCCCCGCCGGCCCGCCGGCCCGCACCCCCCAGGAGCAGCGACCGTGAGCGTCACCGTCGACGAGTTCGTGTACGACCCGTTCTCCCCGGAGGTCATGCGGGACCCGATGCCGTTCTACGAGGTGCTGCGCGAGCACCACCCGGTGTACTACGTCGAGGCCTACGACACCTTCTTCCTCTCCCGGTTCCAGGACGCCTGGGACTTCCTGGACCAGACCGACAACACCTTCGTGACCAACGAGGGCAGCGTGTTCAACCGGGCCGACCTGCTGCGGCACAACGACGGGCCCACGGCGGACGAGGCGACCTCGCCCTTCCTGCCCTCGCACCTGCGGTTCGGGGCGCCGGTCTACGAGCTGGTGCGCCAGGCGCACGGCAAGCAGCTGCGCCCGGGTTCGGTGCGCAAGCTCGAGCCGTTCATCAGGGGGATGGTCCGCTCCCGGCTGGACGAGCTGGTGCCCCGCGGACGGTTCGACCTGGTGCACGAGTTCGGCGGCATCACCGCGGTGTCGACCATCTGCCACCTGTTCCACATCCCGCTGGAAAGGGCCGGCGAGGTGCTGGACACGATCAACGGGGTCACCGCCACCAGCGCGGACGGGCAGGGCTTCGTGGACGTGCCGGAGCTGCAGGGGAAGATGGTCGGGTTCCTCCAGGAACGGGTCACCGAGCGGCGTGCCGAGGGTGCCGACGGCAGCTGGCCACTCGTCGACGGGATGCTCGAGTTCCGGATCGACGGCCGCGAGCTGACCGACCTCGAGATCGCCGTCCAGCTCACCTGCGTGCTGGTGGGCGGCAGCGAGACGTTGCCCAAGGTCGTCGGGCACGGTCTCCTGGAGCTCGCCCGGCACCCCGACCAGCTCGCCGAGGTCCGCTCGGACCTGGCCGGCAACTGCGCGGCGGCCGCGGAGGAGATGAACCGCTACTGCGGCCCGGCCCAGTGGTTCGGCCGCACCGCCCGGGTGGAGACGACGGTCGCCGGCCAGGTGGTGCGGCCGGGTCAGCGGGTGGTCTACCTGACCCAGTCCGCCAACCGCGACCCGCGCGAGTTCGACCGGCCCGACGACTTCGTCTGGAACCGGAGCATCCCGCGGACGTTGGCCTTCGGCCGCGGCCAGCACTTCTGCGTCGGCATCCACGTCGCCCGCCTCGAGGAGCGCATCCTGCTCGAGGAGTTCCTCACCCGGGTGACCGACTACGAGGTCGACGTCGACGTCGACGCCGCCGTCCGCAAGCCCTCCAGCTTCCAGTGGGGCTTCAGCCACCTCCCGGTCGTGGTGACCGGCACCGCCACCTGACCCGCCCGAACCGACCTGAACCCACCGACGGAAGAGGACCAGCACCATGGAGCACACGGACTACCGGGGCAAGCGCGTCGTCGTGACGGGCAGCTCCTCGGGCATCGGCGCGGCGGTCGCCGGGGCCCTGAGCGAGGCGGGTGCACAGGTGCACGGCGCCGCGCTGCAGGGGTCGGCCGACGGGCTGGCGTCCTTCACGGTCGTGGACTTGGCCGACCCGGCGTCCATCACCGCGGCCGCCGACGCCATCGGCGGACCCGTCGACGCCCTGTTCAACTGCGCCGGGGCCACCCCGCTGATCGACCCGGTCGAGCTGCTCAAGATCAACTTTCTGGGCACCCGGCTGTTTACCGAGAGCCTCGTCCCGCTGATGACCGAGGGCAGCGCGATCGTCAACGTGTCCTCCGACGGTGGTTTCGGCTGGCGGCAGAAGCGGGCGCTGCTCACCGAGTTCGTCGGTCTGCCGACCTTCGACGCGGGTGTCGAGTGGTACTGGGAGCACCAGGAGCAGGCTGGGCACAGCTACTCCTTCGGCAAGGAGGCGCTCGACGTCTGGACCATGCAGCAGTCGGCTGTCCTGATCGGCCGGGGGATCCGGATCAACGCGGTCAGCCCCGGCGCGGTGCAGACCCCGATGCTCGACGCCATCGCCGCGACCTTCCCGGCCGAGATGATCGACGCGGTCACCCATCCCATCGGTCGTCGCTCGACCCCGGCCGAGCAGGTGGGGCCGATCCTGTTCCTGGGCAGC
This sequence comes from Geodermatophilaceae bacterium NBWT11, assembly GCA_014218215.1. Classification (NCBI taxonomy): domain Bacteria; kingdom Bacillati; phylum Actinomycetota; class Actinomycetes; order Geodermatophilales; family Geodermatophilaceae; species Geodermatophilaceae bacterium NBWT11. Next base: position 4,501,959 of record CP043652.1, on the reverse strand, counting down.
GACGCGGCCTCCTACGTCAACGGCATCGACCTGCAGGTCGACGGTGGGTACTGGGCTGCCCGGTCGGTGGCCGGCCAGCTCGACTGAGCCCGGCCTGCTCGAGCTGGTCCTGACCGACTGACCCCGACCATCCGGGACGGAGGAGCCCACCGTGACGGCTGCCGACGACCGGCCGGGGCTCGCGGCTGTGCTGGACCAGCTGGACGATGCCCTCGAGCGGGGGCTGGACCTGGGTGCCGTCCTCACCCTGGTGGCAGCGCGGTCCGGGTGCCGGGTGGGCGCCGTCCTCGGCGACGGCACGGAGGTGGCCGCCCCACCGGGCATCGCGGCGCCGCTGGACCGCCGGGTGCGGTGCCTGGCCGACGGGATCGAGGTGTGGCTGGCCCCGGGCGATCCCGTGCCGGTGTGGTGGCCCGGTGCAGGAGCCGACGGTGGCACCGGTCCGGACGCCGCGGACGTGCTGCTGCGCCGGTTGGGCATCGCCGTCCGGTGCTGCCGTCCGGTGGGCGGAACCGTCGTCGACCCGGGCGCCGCCGTCGACCCGGGTGTCCCGCTGGAGGAACGGACCGCGGTCCTGCGCCGGCTGGGGTTCGGCGGGACGGCACCGATGACCGTGGCAGCGGTGCGCGGACCGGTGGCGGCGGTCGAGGAGTTCCTGGGCCGGGCCCGGTCGGCGGGGTCCTGCGTGCACCGACCGACGGACGACGGGGCGCACCTGGTGCTCGCCCGCGGGGTGGTGGACTGGGTCGGCCGGCCGGTGCCCGTCGGCGTCGCCTGCGGGACGGGTCCAGCAGTCGCCCCCGCCGGTCTGCCCGCGGCCTGGCGGCAGGCACGGGCTGCACTGCGCTTCGCGCTGCCGAGCACCCAGTCGGTGCATCCGCCCTCGATCGCCTCGTCCGTGGTGGTGGAGGGCGACCGGCTGGGTCCCTACGCCGTCCTGGCCGAGCAGCTCTCCCCCGAGCGGATCGCGCAGATCCCCGACGTCCGCTGCCTGGAGCACCTCGTCGAGGAGTGCGGCCCGGAGATGCTGCGCACCCTGCTCGCGGTGGCCTCGACGGACTCACTCCGCCAGGCCGCCCGCGACCTGCACGTGCACCACAACTCGGTCGCCCACCGGGTGCGGCGGGCCGAGCGCGCACTGGGCTTCGGCTGCACGGAGCCGTTCGGCCGGGCCCGGTTGCTGCTCACCCTCAGCCTGCACCGGTTGCTGGCCTCGCACCGGGTGGGCTGACCGGCGAGCCAGGTGGCGCACAGGTCGCGCCACCTGACCGGTGACGGCGATCACGCACGGGGGCACCGTCGGGGGGACCCACCACGCACTCGAGGAGCCCGACATGACCAGCTCGACCGCCGGCCGCACCGACCTGGATGCGATCGTCATCGGGGCCGGGTTCGCCGGCATGTACGCCCTGCACCGGCTGCGCGACGACCTGGGCCTCGAGGTGCAGGTGGTCGAGCGCGGGACGGGGGTCGGCGGCACCTGGTACTGGAACCGCTACCCGGGAGCCCGCTGCGACGTCGAGTCGATGTCCTACTCCTACTCCTTCGACGAGCAGCTCGAACAGGAGTGGGAGTGGACCGAGCTCTACCCGGCCCAGCCGGAGCTGCTGGCCTACGCCGAGCACGTGGCGACCCGGTTCGACCTCCGCCGGGACATCGCGTTCGGCACCGTCGTCGAGTCCGCCACCTTCGTCGAGGCGACCCACCGGTGGACCGTCGCCACCGACGACGGTCGCGAGTACACGGCGACCTACCTCGTCACCGCGGTCGGGTGCCTGTCCGCCTCCATGATCCCCGACATCCCGGGCCTGGACGAGTTCACCGGGCGGGTCCTGCACACCGGCCGGTGGCCGCACGAGGGGGTGGACTTCACCGGACGGCGGGTGGCCGTGGTGGGCACCGGGTCCTCCGGGATCCAGGTCATCCCGCAGCTCGCCGGGCAGGCCGAGCACCTGACGGTCTTCCAGCGGACCCCCAGCTGGTCGCTCCCCGCCCGCAACCGGCCACTGGGACCGGAGGAGGTGGCCGACACCAAGGCCTCCTACCGCAGGCTGCGCGCCGACAACGCCGTGGCGCCCTCGGGGACCCGCCTCCGGCCACCCGTCGGATCCACCACGGACTTCACCCCCAGCGAGCAGACGGCCGAGCTCGCCCGCCGGTGGGAGGACGGCGGCGCGGCGTTCCTGGCCACCTTCACCGACACCGCCCGGGACGAGCGGGCCAACGAGGTCCCGGCCGGCTTCGTCCGGGACAGGATCCACGAGATGGTGACGGACCCGGCGACGGCCGAGCTCCTGACGCCGCGCACGCACCCGATCGGGGCCAAGCGGATCTGCCTGGACACCGACTACTTCACGACCTACAACCGGCCGGGTGTGAGCCTGGTCAGCGTCCGGGACACCCCGATCGAGGCGGTCACCGGGACGGGGCTGCTCGTCGGCGGTGTCGAGCACGAGGTCGACGACATCGTCTTCGCCACCGGGTACGACGCGATGACCGGGCCGCTGAACGCGATCTCCGTCCGGGGCCGGGCAGGGCGCTCGCTCCGGGATGAATGGGCTGCAGGACCGCGCACCTACCTGGGCGTCGCGACCGCGGGGTTCCCCAACCTGTTCATGCTCACCGGTCCGGGGAGCCCCTCGGTCCTGGTCAACATGGTCGTGTCCATCGAGCAGCACGTCGACTGGGTCACCGAGCTCGTCCGGTACACGCGGGCCTCCGGCGTGGTCTCGATCGAGGCGCAGGCGAGCGAGCAGGACGCCTGGGTCGAGCACGTGGGGGAGCTCGCCGCGACCACGCTGTTCCGCAAGGCGGCCTCGTGGTACCTGGGCGCGAACGTGCCCGGCAAGCCCCGGGTCTTCATGCCCTACGTGGGTGGCATGGGCCGGTACCGGGCCACCTGCGACCAGGTGGCCGCGGCCGGCTACCCGGGCTTCGTGCTGCAGCGGGCCGACGGATCCGTCGTCCCCGTCGCGCCGCCGGTCCCAGTGCCGGCGGTCGTCTGACGCTCCCTACCTGACCCTGGAGGCACCCATGGACCCCGCTCCCCGCCGCACCGGCACTCGCCACCTCGTCGACCCCGAGATCGCGGATCCGCTGGACTCGTTCCCGCCGTTCGACCTGACCGCCGAGAGCCTGCCGGCGGTCCGCCGGGGCATGGCTGCCCTGCAAGCGGGCAGGCCCGACCCCCGGGAGCTGTTCCCGGCGGTGCTCCGCACGGAGGAACGGGTGAGGGGGGTCGACGGCGGGCCCGACGTCCCGGTGCGGCTCTACCGGACGGGCACGTCGGCCACGCCCACCGCCGGTCTGGTGTGGTTCCACGGCGGTGGGTTCGTGATGGGCACCGCCGCCGACGACGACCTCATGTGCTCCCGGTTGGCCGCCGAGACCGGAGCGGTCGTGGTCTCGGTCGACTACCGACTGGCCCCCGAGACCGTCGCACCCGGGCCGGTGATGGACGGCTACGCCGCGCTGGCCTGGCTGGCGGGGCACGCCGAGCAGCTCGGGGTGCACCCGGCCCGGCTGGCCGTCGGGGGTGCGAGTGCCGGTGGCGGGGTGGCGGCCGCGGTGGCCGTGCTGGCCCGTGACCGCGGCGAGATCCCCCTCGCCCTCCAGCTCCTGGTCTACCCCATGCTGGACGACCGCACGGCGTCGTCGATCGAGCCGCCCGCCCACGCGGGCGAGTTCGTCTGGACCGCCCGGGACAACCGGTTCGGGTGGGCCGCCCTCCTCGGGCGCCCGCCCGGTGGCCCCGACACCTCGCCCTACGCAGCGGCTGCCAGGGCTCCCGACGTCACCGGCCTCCCGCCTACGTTCCTGGCCGTGGGGGCGCTGGACCTGTTCCTCGAGGAGGACGTCGAGTTCGCCCGGCGGCTGATCCGTGCGGGCGTCCCGACCGAGCTGCACGTGTACCCCGGCTGCTACCACGGGTTCACCATGGTGCCCACGGCCCGGGTCAGCACCGCCCACGACCGGAACGTGCTCGCCGCGCTGAGCAGGCTGTGCGAGGGGTGACCCGGGCCGGCCGAGGGCGGTCAGGCCACGGTGGTCGTCAGGGTGACCGGCACGTTGCCGCGGGTGGCGTTGGAGTAGGGGCAGACCTGGTGGGCGGCCTCGACGATCGCGTCGGCCGCGGACTGGTCGAGGCCGCCGAGCTCGACGTGCAGGGCGACGACGAGGTCGAACCCACCCTTGCCGTTCGTGTCCACTCCGACCTCGGCGGTGACGCTGGCATCGGAGATCGTGGCGTCCTGCTGACGGGCGACCATCTTCACCGCGGACAGGAAGCAGGCCGAGTAGCCGGCGGCGAACAGCTGCTCCGGGTTGGTGGCGCCACCCGGTCCGCCCATCTCTGCCGGGATCGCCAGCTGGTGATCCAGGAAGCCGTCCGAGGACCGGGTGTGGCCCTTGCGGCCGTCTCCGGTCGTGGTGGCGAGAGCGGTGTAGATGACGGCCATGGTGGTGCCTCCCGGTGCGCGGATCGAGTCCCGCTGACGCATTGACGATTGACTAGACAGTGTGTCAGCCTACAGCCGTCGGTGATCTTCGCCACGCACGAACCCGTCACCCGTCGTTGGCGTTGTCGCGCTGCTCAGGCGTCGACCGGCACCACCTCGGCACCCTGATCGACCGACCGCGCACAGGTCTTCCTGACGCAGGTGAGAGGACGTCATGCCCGTAGCCACGACAGCGACCTACGACAGGCTCTTCATCGGCGGTGAGTGGGTGGCGCCGGACTCCGACCGGACCATCGACGTCGTCAACCCGGCGACGGGCCAGGTGATCGGCAGCGTGCCGGCTGCATCGACCGGTGACGTGGACCGAGCCGTCGCCGCCGCCCGCCGGGCGTTCGACTCCGGGTGGGCCACCGCACCGGTGGAGGACCGGCGCGAGGTCCTGCGCCGGATCGCCGACGGCTACCGGCGCCGGGCCGAGGAGTTCGCCTCCCTCATCACCGACGAGATGGGGTGTCCGATCAGCGTCTCGCGGTGGATGCAGGCCGGCACGCCGGTCATGCAGATCGAGGCCTACCTGGAGCTGTCCCGCGAGTTCGCCTTCGAGGAGGTCCGGCGGACGGCGACGGGGACGGGGCTCGTCGTGAAGGAGCCGGTGGGGGTCGTCGCCGCGGTGATCCCGTGGAACTCACCGCAGGCCAGTGCGATGTTCAAGATCCCTCCGGCGCTCATCAGCGGCTGCACCGTGGTGCTCAAGCCGGCCCCCGAGACCGCGCTCGACGCGATGCTCTTCGCCGAGATGCTCGAGGAGGTCGGGGTGCCGCCGGGGGTCGTGAACGTCGTCCCCGCCGACCGCGACGTGAGCGAGTACCTGGTCTCGCACCCCTCGGTCGACAAGGTGGCCTTCACCGGGTCCACCGCCGCCGGACGACGGATCGCGAGCCTGTGCGGCAACGACCTCCGGCGGGTCACGTTGGAGCTGGGCGGCAAGTCGGCCGCCATCGTCTTCGCCGACGCCGATCTCGACGCCGCCGTGGCTGGCGCCCGCATGGGCTCCCTGCTGAACACCGGCCAGGTCTGCAGCAACAAGACCCGGTTCCTGGTGCAGGACGAGGTGTACGACGACGTCGTCGAGCGGCTGGTGGCCTTGATGGACGCGGTCGTGCTCGGCGACCCCCGGGACCCGGCCACGGAGATGGGTCCCGTCGTCTCCGTGCGCCAACGCGACCGCGTCCTGGACTACCTCGCGATCGGTCAGCGCGAAGGCGCCAGGCTCGTCCGCGGTGGCGGGATCCCTGCGGGGTTCGAGGTCGGTGCCTGGGTCGAGCCGACCCTGCTGGCCGGGGTGGACAACGCGTCGCGGGTGGCCCAGGAAGAGGTCTTCGGCCCCGTCCTCACGGTCACCCCCTTCCGTGACGAGAGCGAGGCGGTCCGGTTGGCCAACGACTCCGTCTACGGGTTGAGCGGTGCCGTGATGACCGCCGACCTGGACCGGGCGATGCGGGTCGCCCGCGGTGTCCGGACCGGTGGGATGAGCATCAACGGGGCCTCCGCCGGGCTCTCCGCGCCCTTCGGTGGCTTCAAGTCCAGCGGCATCGGCCGGGAGATGGGCACCGAGGCATTCGCCTCCTACACCGAGGTCAAGGCGATCGGGGTCCCCCCGTCGTTCGGCACCGACATCGACGTGAACAGCGACACCCACACCGACACGGAGGCAGCCCGATGACGAACGAGACGCCCTCGCCCACGGCCCTGGGGTGCCTGGCGGCACTCGACCAGCGGATCGCCCGGGACACCGACACCGAACGGCTCTCCCGGTGGCGCTTGCTGCGCGAACGCCTGGTCGGTGAGCTGGTCGGCGACCTCGGTCTGATCGAGGCAGGCACGGCGCCCGGGTTCGAGCTCGCCAGCACCGTGGTGGGCTCTCCGCCCATGACCCTGGACCGGGAGAGGTTCCTCGGCATCATGCAGTCCTCCACCGCCGCCGGCGCGATGTCCTGGGTCGACTGGGACCACCTGGTCCTCGAGGGCGATGTGCTGATGGGCGACGGCCGGATGCACGCGGTGACCGGCCGTGCCGGTCCGACCGCCACGGTCGCCGTCACCCCCTTGGTCATCGTGCTCGAGTTCACCGCCGACCAGATCGGTCGCGAGGTCGTGTGGATGAACAGCGCGCAGCCCACCACCTACGACGCCGAAGGCGTCCCCACCCGCGACGACCTGCTCGCCGAGCTGGCGGGCCGGTGAACGCGGCGGCGCCCCTGGCCGGGGTCCGGGTCCTGGACGCCACCACGACGGTCGCCGGGATGACGGCCACCATGCTCCTCGGGGACCTCGGTGCCGAGGTGGTCCGGTGGGCGGAGCCCGAGCTCCTCGCCCCGGGTGAGGTCATGTGGGACCGCAACAAGCGGGTCGTCCCCCCCAGCCAGAGGGCGTTCACCGCTGCGCTCGCGGGATGCGACGTGCTCGTGACCACGGCGGAGGAGACCGGCGAACTCGTGGACCCGGGCTCCTGCGGGCCCCGCCTCGTCCACCTGGAGATGCCCCCCGTGCTGGCCTCGGTGACGGCTGGACCCCGGGCCTATGAGGCCATGCTGCTCGCCGAGATGGGCGTGGCCGGCCGTCAGTCCTCCCACTCGGGTGCCCCGGTGGACGTCGTGGTCCCCTTCGCCAGCTACATGCAGGGCATCTGGGCGGCCACGGCAGCAGCGGCCGCCCTGGTCGAGCGGGACAGGTCCGGTCTCGGTCAGCACGTGCTGGTCGACGCCCGGCACGGTGCCCTGGCGGCCGCCACGACGACGTTGCTGCTGGACCCCGCCGCGCCGGCCTCGAACACCGCCGTGGGTCCGCACGGTCCGACGCCGAACTACGCGCCGTACCTGTGCTCCGACGGGCACTGGACGTTCCTGGCCGCGCTGTCCCCGAAGTTCCAACGGGCGGCCTTCGCCGTGCTGGGCATCCCGGAGGTCATGGACGACCCGCGCATCGCCGGTGACGGCTCCCGGTTCTTCCACCCCGACAACCAGCACTGGGTGCGGGCGCGGATCGCGGCTGCCTTCCGCACCGGGTCCCGGGAGCACTGGCTCGGGGCGCTCACCGCTGCCGGCGTGCCCTGCGGGCCGGTGGGCGAGGTGGAGGACTGGCTCCAGCACCCGCAGATGGTGGCCATCGGGCAACACGTCGAGGTCACCGACCCGGAGGTCGGGCCGGCGACGATGCCCGGGGTCCCGGTGACCTTCTCCCGCAGCCTGCCGCCGGCACCGGTCGCACGCGAGCTGGCCCCCTCCTTCGACGGCTGGCACGGACCCGGCCGGGAGGTCGCGGCCGCGGACGAGGCGACCGGCGCGGCCGTGGCCCCGGTGACCGGCTCCGGCCCCCTCGCCGGGGTCCGGGTCCTCGACCTGGGCACGGTCGTGGCCGGTCCGTTCGCCGGCAGCCTGCTGGCCGATCTCGGCGCGGACGTGATCAAGGTCGAGCCGCTCGACGGTGACCCGTTCCGCCCGATGGGCGCGCTCTACAACCGCGGCCACCGGGCCATCGCGATCGACCTGCGCAGCGATGCGGGCAGGGAGACTCTCCTGCGGATGGTCGAGCACGCCGACGTGGTGCTGGACAACTTCCGCCCCGGGGTGCGCGAGAAGCTGGGCATCGACCACGCCTCGCTCGAACTGCGCAACCCGGCGGTCATCTCGGCCTCCATCACCGGGTTCGGCACCGTCGGTCCCATCGGTGGCAACCCGGGCTTCGACCCGGTCCTGCAGGCGATGTCGGGGATGATGAGCCTGCAGGGCGGAGCGGCCGAACCGGTCTTCCACACCGTGGCGGCGAACGACCTGTCGGCCGGTGTCGCCACGACGCTCGCGGTGTGCGCGGCGCTCCTGGCTCGCGCCACGTCCGGGATCGGCCAGCAGGTGTCGACCTCGCTGGCTGCGGTCTCGGCCTACATGCTCTGTGGCGAGCTGGTGGCCTACGAGGGGCGCGGCCCGGTGCCGCGCGGCGGTCGGGACCACCCCGGCCCCGACCCGCTCTCCCGGTTCTACGCGGCGTCCGACGGCTGGGTCCGCGTCCACGCGGCCGACGCCGCCGTCCTGGTTCGTGCCGGCCTGCTGACCGACCCGGGCCTGCCGGCGGAGGCGCTGGCCGGCGAGGTCGCCGCGGCGGTCTCCGCGCTGTCCTGCGACGCGGTCGTCCGCGCGCTGCACGGCGCCGGCGGGCACGGCGTCCGCGCCCGGACGTCGGCGGACCTCGCGAACGACCCCGCCCTCCTGGCCTCGGCCCACCTCGAGTCCGTCGTCCGCAGCGACGGCAAGCGCTTCGTCCTGCCCGGGAAGCGGGCCCGCTTCAGCCGGACCGAGCGCGACCACGAGCTCACGTTCTGCGGACTCGGCGAGCACACCGAGGTCGTGCTGCGGGAGACCGGGCTCGCCCCCGAGGAGATCGAGCAGCTGCGCGCAGACGGCACCGTCCTCGCGAGCTCGGCACCGTTCTGGTTCGACATCGCCGCCTACCGCTGACCCCCATCCACCCGGACACAGGAGACAGACCATGCGCAACCACACCCGAGCAGCCGTCATGTGGGAGAGCGGGAAGCCCTGGGAGATCGTCGACCTGGTGCTGGACGACCCGAAGGACTTCGAGGTCCTGGTGCGCATCGAGGCCGCCGGGATGTGCCACTCCGACGACCACATCCGTACCGGTGACTCCACCGTGCGACTGCCCATCGTGGGGGGGCACGAAGGGGCCGGCGTGGTCGAGAAGGTCGGCAGCAAGGTCACCCGCACCCGGGTGGGCGACCGGGTCGTCGTGGCCTACATCCCGGTGTGCGGCACCTGCCGCTACTGCTCGACGGGCCGCCAGTACCTCTGCGACAAGGGACTGCACGCCGGGACCGGGATGATGCTGGACGAGACCTACCGGTTCCACTCCGGCGACCAGGACCTCGGTGGGTTCTGCGCCACCGGCACCTTCTCGGAGCGACTGGTCATCTCCGAGAACTCCTGCGTCCCGCTGCCCGACGACATCTCCTTCGAGCTCGGCGCGATCCTGGGGTGCGGCGTACCGACCGGATGGGGCAGCGCCGTCAACGTGGCCGGCGTGCGGTCCGGCGACGTCGTCGTGGTCTACGGCTGCGGTGGGATCGGGGTCAACGCCGTCCAGGGGGCCGCGATGTCGGGGGCGTCCAGGGTCGTCGTCGTGGACCCGGTGGAGATGAAGCGCGAGCGGGCGATGGAGTTCGGGGCGACCCACACCTTCGCCACGCACGACGAGGCCTTCGACTTCGTCCGCCAGGTGACCTGGGGTCGGCTCGCCGACCACTCCATCATCACGGTGGGGGTGAACACCGAGGAGGCGACCAGCCAGGCCATCAGCATCGTCGGCAAGGGCGGGGTCATCACGGTGACCGCGGTCGGCGCGATGAAGGACGACCAGGTCAAGACGAGCGGCAACATCCTGCTGGGCTACGGCAAGCAGATCCGGGGCTCCATGTTCGGTGCCTGCAACTACCTCAGCGACCTGCCTCGGTTGATGGACCTGTACCGCGAGGGGCAGCTCAAGCTGGACGAGCTGATCACCAACCGGTACAGCCTGGACGACGTCAACGTCGGCTACGACGACCTCCTCGCCGGGCGCAACCTGCGCGGCGTCATCACCCGGTTCTAGGACGTGCTCGTGGGGGGACGGAGATGACCGGGCTGCGAGGTGAGGCCGCGATCGTCGGGATGGTGGAGCTGCCGGCGCGCCGCAGGATCGAGGGACCCGGGGCGTTCTCCCTCGAGGAGTGGGCCGACCTGGCCCGGCTGGCCCTGGCCGACGCAGGCATCGAGGCCGACCGGGTCGACGGCCTGGTCATGGGCCAGCTGGCCGAGACGGCCTACTTCGGTCCCTCGACCCTGGCCGAGTACCTCGGTATGGAGGTGAGCCTGGGGGAGTCGGTCGACCTGGGCGGGGCCACCGCCGCCGGAATGGTGTGGCGAGCGGCCGCAGCCGTGGAGCTGGGCATCTGCGACGTCGTCCTGGCGGTGGCACCAGGTGGGTTGCGGCGACCGCAGTCGCCGCACTTCGAGACGAGCTCGGAACCGTGGTTGGGTGCCTCCAGTGGCCGCTACGGCTCCCCCAGGCCGAGTTCGACATCCCCTACGGCAACCTGGGTCAGAACGCGCCCTACGCGCAGATCGCCCGTCGGTACGCCCACGAACACGGCTGGGACGCCGCAGCCCTGGCGAAGATCTCGGCCGACCAGCGCACCAACGCCTGCGCCACCCCCGGAGCGGTGTTCCACGGCAAGCCGATCACCACGCAGGACGTGCTGGACAGCCCGATGATCGCCGACCCCATCCACCTCCTGGAGATCGTGATGCCCTGCGAGGGGGGAGCTGCGGTCGTGGTGGCGGGGAGGGACGTCGTCCGCCGGGCCGCGCACCGGCCGGTCGTCGTCGCCGGGTTCGGCGAGCGTGTGGCGCACAAGACGCCGACGTACGCCCGGGACCTCCTGACCAGCCCGTTGGAGCACGCAGCAGCACGGGCGTTCGCCATGGCCGGTGTCACCCGCGGCGACGTCGACGTCGCCTCGATCTACGACTGCTACACGATCACGGTCCTCATGAGCCTCGAGGACGCCGGCTTCTGCCCCCGGGGGTCCGGTGCGGCCTTCGTCCGCGACCACGACCTCACGTACGCAGGAGACTTCCCGCTCAACACCGCCGGGGGTCAGCTGGGGTACGGCCAGGCCGGCATCGCCGGCGGGATGCACCACGTGTGCGACGGCGTCCGCCAGGTCTCCGGTCGTGCCGGTGCCGCGCAGGTGGCCGGGGCCGACGTGGCCTTCGTCAGTGGCAACGGCGGGATCATGAGCGAGCAGGTCGGGCTCGTCCTGAGGGGGGCCTGATGAGGTACGTCGACGGACTGCCGGTCCCGGTGCCCACCCCGGTGAGTGCGCCCTACTGGGCCGCGCTCCGCGAGCACCGGGTCCGCATCCAGTACTCGCCGTCCTCCGGGCAGTGGGTGTTCTACCCGCGGCTCCTGGCTCCGGGCACCCTGGCCGACGACCTGGAGTGGCGGGAGATCAGCGGCGCCGGCCACCTCTACAGCTTTACCGTGGCCACCCGGGCCACCGCGCCGCCCTGGGCCGGCCGGTCGCCACAGCACCTGGCCATCGTCGAGCTGGCGGAGGGACCCCGGCTGACCACCGAGCTGGTGGACGTCGAGGGCACCGACCTGCACATCGGGATGTCGCTGGATCCGGTGTTCGTCGACGTCCCCGGTGCCGACGTCACCCTGCTCAAGTACCGGCCGAGCAGACAGCCTGCGACCTGAGGGGGTCAGGCGGTCGGGCGCTCGTCTGCCGTGGGCGGGGTCAGGGCCACGAGCCACACGTCGGTGAGCACGTCGACCAGGTGGGTCGGGTCCTCTTCCCACTCCCGGGACAGGAGGACCAGCGCGCCCCGCAGGTTCACCATCAGCAGGGAGATGCGCAGCGCCAGGCCGTCCTGATCACCTGTCGGCCAGCGTTCCCGCAGCAGGGGCATGTCCTGCACGACCGGGCTGAGGGGGTGCTGCAGCAACTCGCCCTCGACCACCTGGGCGACGGTGGCGGCCGAGATGACCGCCTTGTGCTCGAGGGTCCACCGCACGGCGCGGGTCACCCAGGCGTGCATCTCCGCTCGGGAACCCGACTCGAGCGTTGCGTCCAGGTCGCCGTAGAACGCCTCGACCTCGGGTCCCAGGCCGAGGTACAGCACCTCGAGGAGGTCCTTCTTGCCGGAGAAGTGGAGGTAGAAGGTCGCCCGGCCTGCACCGGCCCGGGCAGCGATGTCATCCACGGTCGCGCTGGCATAGCCGACGTCGCTGAACACCGCAGCCCCGGACTCCAGCAGACGGGACCTGGTGAACAGGCGCTGCTGGTCGCGGATGGACGACCGACCCTCCCCGACGCTCATCAGCAGCGATCGTGCCAGACGGGTCGTTCCGCCCGGACCGGTCGCCCGTGCTCGATCAGTCGTGCGCGGTCAGCCAGGCCGCGATGTCCCGCATGCCGGTGGCGAAGGCGGGCTTGCGCGGCTTGTTCAGGAACCCGTGCTGCGCCTCGACCACCGTCTCCCGCACCTCTGAGCCTGCTGCCCGGAGCTCGGCCGCGAAGGTGTGGCCCGACTTCCGCAGCCGGTCGTTGCGGGCGTCGACGAGGAGGGTGGGTGGGAAGTCGCGGAGGTCGGCCCCGCCGGGGAACGGGTAGCCGGGTGCGAGCGCGCCCGGTTCGCCGACGTAGTTGAGGTTCATCCGCCGGGTCATCGTCGGGTTGAAGGCCCACTTGGCGAGGATGCCGCTGAGCTCGGACTCGACCTGCTCGTCCTCGGGGAGGACCGCGTGGAAGGTGCCGTACGCGAGGACCGCGGAGCGGGGGAGGGGCAGACCCTCGTCCCGGAGCCGCAGGACGGTGGCGGCGGCGAGGTTGGCGCCGGCGCTCCCGCCGCCGATCGCGATGGGACCACCACTGGCCTCGATCAGTGCCCTGGCCACGTCGACGACGTCGTCCAGGCCGGCGGGGTAGCGGCCGGGGTGCGGGGTGAGGTCGGGGTCCCGCCAGGGCAGCGCCCGCGGGGCCAGCCGGTAGTCCACGGTGCGCACCGGGGTGCCGGCAGCGGCGAGGAAGCGGGCCGGCGCGTCGGACTCCTGCTGGTCCAGACCTCCGCTGGTGAACCCTCCGCCGTGCACCCACAGCAGGGCGGTGCGGGCGGCCGGTGACGCCGGGCGGTAGTCCCGGACGGGGATCTCCCCGCCCCGTCCGGCGACGACCCCGTCATCGACGACCACGACGTCAGGTCCGGTGTGTCCACTCACGAGGTGCTCCGATCGACAGGGGGGAGAGCAGAGAGGTCGCGGCGCAAATCGGCCAGGACGGCCTCGTCGACCGAGGCGGCGGCCATGCCCAGCAGGGCGTTGACCGACAAGGAGTGGGCCATGGAGACCATCGGGTTGCTCACCAGTTCGGGGATGTGGCGGGCGATGACCTCGTGGCTCTCGGGATCGGCGAGCACGTCGCCGACGGGGGAGCGGTCCAGGTCCCACCGGGTGGTGGAGGCCTGCTCGGCAGCAGCGGGGTCGCGGTGCGGCGGCGTGGCAGGGGCCCAGTCGACGTACCGCAGGCCGGAGCCGACGGCGAACGTCGGGTCCTGGGTGTCGTCGGGGACGTCGGAGTGACCGGCCTCGACGGCAGCCATCGAGGAGGGCAGCTCGAAGGGGAGCCGCCCCCGGGGCTCGAGCTCACCGAACAGGACCCGCACGAAGGCCTCGTCGTGCGAACCGAAGTTCACGATCAGCGTGGCGACGTCGTCGACGAACGGCGCGACGATCGCCGGCCGGTCGAGGTACACGTCGACGACGGTGGGCACCACCGCTGCGATCTCGCGGATGTGCGCGAGCTCTCCAGGGTGGAAGTCCAGCGAGCCGGCGTGGAAGAAGTTCTCCAGCTCGCCGGGCTTGCCACGGTTCTCCCACGGCGCGACCGTCCGCAGGACCGCGACGTCGGCCTCCTCGGGCGTGGCGACGACCGTCGCCCAGCGCCGCAGCACCACGGCGTCGATGCCCTCTGCGTAGACCCGGGTGTTCGGCGCCAGCGGCAGGCGGGCCGCTCCGTCGTGGTTCGTGAGCAGCGTCTGGGCGTGCGCCTGGGTCTCGACACCCTGGCGTCGCGCCTCGGGCGATCCGACGATCGTCGCGGCGGCCTCGACGTCCACGAACGGGTCGTCGAAGAGCCCGAGCCGGAACTTCTCCCGCAGGAGCCGCCGTACGGACTGGTCCAGCCGCGCCTCGGTCACATGCCCGTCCTGCACGAGGCGCTCGAGGCGGGCGGGTTCGGTCTCCCCGCCGAACTGGTCGACCCCGGCGTCGATGGACTTGACCATCCGCTCGTCCTCGGTGAGGTCCTCGACCCCCCAGAACTGGCGCGAGACGATGCCCCAGTCGGTGCAGATGATCCCCTGGAAGCCCAGCTGGTCCCGCAGGATGTCGGTGAGCACGACCTTGTTGAAGTTGAACCCGACCTCTTCGAACTCCGTGCCGACCGGCATGCCGTAGTACGGCATCATCTGCGAGACGCCGGCGGCGATCAGCTTGCGGAACGGCTCGAGGTGGTAGTCGAAGTTGCCGCCGGGGTAGACCTGCTCCCGGCCGTAGGAGAAGTGCGGGTCCTCGCCGTCCTTCTGGGGCCCACCACCGGGGAAGTGCTTGGCCATGCCCGAGACGGACGCCGCGCCGACCTCGGCGCCCTGGAGTCCGCGCACGTAGGCCGCACCCAGTCGGCCGACGACGTCGGCGCTCGATCCGAAGGTCGTGCTGGCGCGTGACCAGCGGGGCTCGGTGGCGATGTCGACCTGCGGGTGGAGGGCGGTCCGGATCCCGACGGCGAGGTACTCGCGGCGAACGGTGTCGGCGAACCGCTCGACGAGCTCCGGGTCGTCCAGCGCGCCGAACCCGAGCATCTCGGGCCACTGGGAGAACGGGCCGGCGAGCAGGGAGGTGGCGGGGTTGTCGCTGAAGGCGTGCCGAGGGTCGGTCGAGAACGTCACCGGGATCTGCAGCGGGGTGCGCCGGACCTCCTCCTGGACGGCGTTCGTCCACTGGGCGATCTCTCGGGCAGACGGGGCCTGCAGCAGGTTGAAGTGGGTGATCCCCCGGTCGATGAGCACCCGTCCCGAGGGCAGGCCGAAGATGCCCGGGGCGTCGAAGTCACCGAAGGGGAGGATCGGGTGGAACATCAGCGCGCACTTGTCCGCCACGGACATGCGTGCCAGCAGGTCCTCGACCCGCTGGTCCGTGGTCAGCTGCGGGTCCTGGTACGGGAAGCGGGTGGTCGCTGCGCTCATGGGTGGGCCCTTCGTCGTCGTACGTCGTGGACTGGTGACCGGCGGGCCGGTCAGCGACCAGCCTTGATCTTGAGCACCAGCAGGGAGCCGATCACGGCGATGGCTGCGGCGATGCTGAACCAGAGGGTGTAACCCCCGCCGAAGAGCGCGTTGCCCAGCGGGATGAACAGCACCCCGGCGAGCAGGGGGGCGATGGAACCCGGGATCGTGCCGGCCAGGTTGAGGATGCCCAGGTCCTTGCCCATCTCCTCGGGATTGGGCAGCAACGAGATGCAGAGCGCCTGGTCCACCGCGAAGAACGTCCCGGCGCCGGCGCCGATGACCGCCTGCGCGACCAGTAGCACGGCCAGCCCGCCCCCGCCGAAGGAAGGGGAAGCAGCAGACAGGAGCACGCCGGCGGCGATGACGAGCCCGGAGGCCAGGACGAAGGGCTTGCGGCGACCGAGCTTGTCCGAGAGGTAGCCCCCGACGACGCTGAAGACGACGAGGGTCGCGATGCCGACGACCTGCGCGATGGCGTTGAACTGCAGCTGCTCGTCGGTGTCCATGCCGAAGGAGGAGCCGAGGAACAGCGTCAGGTAGGTGGAGACACCTCCGTAGCCGAGCAGGATGAGCGCCTTGCTGAGCCAGGCCCAGCCGAAGTCGGGGGCCTTGCGCGGGTCGAAGAGGAACGAACCGAAGATCTGCTTGATCCCGAGGGGGGTGGTCGGCGGCTCGGTCCTGACCCGGTCCTTCAGGACGATGACGAAGATGATCGACGTGAGGAGACCGAAGGCGGCCGGGAGCACGAACCGGAGGAAGTCGTTGGGTGCCACGGCGAGCACCAGCGCGCCGCCGAGGATGGCGGCCGGAGTCGTCGCCCCGATGATCCCGCTGACGCCTCCTCGGCGTGCCTCGGGCACCTGATCGGCCAGGGTCGTGTGGTTGGCGGCCAGGGCGAAGTTCGCCGCAGCCTGGGTCAGGCACCAGGCCAGGAGCAGCGTGACGAAGTTCGACGCCAGAGCGACCCCGATGAGGGCGAAGAAGACCCCGATGGCCCCGAAGAGGATGAACGGTCGGCGCATGCCGAACCGCGATGTCGACCGGTCGGACAGCCGTCCGGCGATCGGCTGCACCACCGAGGACACGACCGCACCCGCGCCGGTGACGATCCCCAGCAGGGCCGGGGCGTCGGCGAGCCCGACCATGTCCTGGATCTTGACCGAGAGACCGCCGAAGATCGGCGTCAGCAGGGCGGTGTAGAGGCCGAAACCCGCCAGCGCTGCTGTGGGCACGTAGCCCTTGGGGGACCGCGGCGCGATGGTCTCGGGCGATGGGTCCTCGGCTGTGGCCGTCGTCCCCGCACTGGTGTGCTCCGACATCCCTGGACTCCTCTGTCCGACAGGCGCTCCGGCCTGGGGTGCGGCGAGCCTCAGCTCGTTTCCCGCAGGGGAAAGTGTTTCCCGTGCGGGAAAGATAGAGCGGGGTGTGACCTGCGTCAAGGACCGCGGCGGCGGCGATCCTCGAGTGCGCTAGGGCGCCAGGCGACCAAGTGCGTCGAGCACCAGGCCGACCTCGAAGTCGAACTGTGCTGTCGCGTCGGCAGGGGAGTTCAGTCCGGCGGCTGCCATGCCCCGCAGCGCCGGGTACTCGTCGTCACCGGTCGCGCGGGAGAGCACCCGGCTGACCTCTCGGAACTGCGGGTGCTCGCCGGACTGCTGTGCGAGCACGGCATCGCGGCCCAGTCCCATGGCCGTCCGGGTGATGGTGATGAGACCCCGCCCAGCAGTCGTGAGGTCGAAGCCGGCGTCGAGCATCCGCTGCAGGACCATCTCCACGGGCTCGAAGACGGCGAGGGTGGTGCCGTCGATCTCGTAGTAGGCGGCCAGCACGCCGGTGGAGACCATGCTGTCCCGCACGGCCACCGCCCAGGCGTGCAGACCGGACTGCCAGGCCTCGGGGATCCGCTGGTCGGCGCGGGCCAGCGCTGATGTGAAGAGGGCCGAGAAGCCGGACTCGAAGACGTCGGCGGCGACGAGGCGGAGGAGACCCTCCCGGTCGGTGACGTGGTAGTTCAGCGCCTTGCGGTCCACCCCGAGCTCGTCGGCGACCGCCTGCATCGTCATGACCTGTGGGTCCAGCCGGCGGGCGGCTTCTACGATCTTGATCCGGTCGATGCGCAGCGGCCCGCCGCGACGTCGCCCCTTGCTGCTCGACGCGGTTCCCTGGTCGGTCGTCACGTGCGGCTCCCAGCTGCTGTGTCGGGCTCTCCGGCAGCCGGAGCATAGCTTTCCCCGGCGGGAAAGCCATGCCCCGGCCCGCCTCAGGCTCCGGGTGCAGCCACGGCGTCGAGGTGCACCATCACCGGTGCGCACCCGGGAGCGGACACCGTCACCGCGACCTCACCGCTCTCGTGCGTCGAGCGCAGGACGGCCAGTGCCCTCCCGAAGTAGGTCCGGTGGGTGTCGGAGGCGAACCCCTCCTCGGTGATCGGTTCGCCGCTCCCGAGGCCCAGCAGGGTGGCCGGACCCTCGACGGTGACCGTCACGCTGCGGTCGGCCCCGGGCTTCAGCTCCCCGGCGGCGTCGGTCAGCAGCACGGGGAGGTAGACCAGATCCGCGCCATCCGCCCGCAGTGAGGTGGTCTCCGGGACGGCGGTGAGCACCAGCTCGTCGCCCGCGGTCCGCAGCACCCGGCGTCCGACCTCGGCGCCCGCCTTCGTGCTGGCGACGGCCAGCAGCTCCCCGGGCTGGTAGGGGAGCCGAAAGCGGGTCAGGTGGGTCCCGTCCCGCCCACCGTCGGCCTGTCCGACGGAGGTGCCGTTCAGGAAGAGCTCGACCTTCGGCGCATCGGTGTAGACCTCGACCACGGCGTCCTGGCCCTCGCAGCCGGCCCAGCTCCAGCTGGCCACCGAGTCCGTGGCGCGCCAGCCCTTCTTCACGCTGACCTCGCCGGACCGGGTGACCGGCTCCACCGCGATGTGCGGTCCCGACGAGAGGTGCCAGGCGATCTCGTTGAGGTAGGCCTGGGTCTGCCGGAAGCCGGTGATGTCGATGACCGGCTCGCCGGCCAGCAAAGCCGGGTAGGGGTAGTAGATCTGCCGCTTCTTCGTCCCGTAGACCTTGGCGGCAAGACCGGCCTCGCCGATGTAGTCCCAGCCGGTCCAGCTGAAGTCACCGATCACGTGGGGACGGAACTCGACCTCGGGCCAGACGTCCGCGGTCAGGGCGGCCCGGGTCTCGCTCCCCACGATCACCCGGTGGGGGTGCAGTCGCCCGTCGAGCTCGTAACGCCCGACCATGTAGTTGTAGCCGGCCACGTCCAGGTCGGAGAAGGTATCCCGGGTGCGCCGGTCGACGGCGGGCAGTCGGACGATCCGGTCGAGCATCGCGTCCAGCACGCCCAGCAGCAGGTTGAGCACGCGGATGAGGTTGCGGTTGGGGTTCTCGTCGCTGTTCTTGGCCGCGGCGGTCTTGGCCGCGACCTTCTCGTCGTCCTGCGGCGCGATCAGGTTGAGGAAGCCGTTGATGCCGTTGGTGACCAAGCGGGTGGGGTCTAGCTCGCGGGTCGCCCGCGCCAGCATGCGGTTGGTGTCGATGCCCAGTCGGGTCGAGGTCTCGGCGATCTCGTTGCCGATGGAGTACATGATCACGGACGGGTGGTTGTGCGCGTTGGCGACGAGGGCCTCGAGGTCGCGCTGCCACCACTGCACGAAGAGCTCGCTGTAGTCGTGCGTCACCTTCGGTCGGAACCAGGCGTCGGTGAGCTCGTCCATGACCAGGAAGCCGTGCCGGTCGCAGGCCCGCAGCAGTGCCCGCGAAGCCGGGTTGTGTGCGCTGCGCACCGCGTTGTAGCCGGCTTCCTTCATCAGCCGGATGCGACGGTCCTCGGCGGCGTCCAGGGTGTGGGCCCCGATGACACCCGCGTCGTGGTGCACCGCCGACCCGCGGAGCTTGACCGGTACCCCGTTGATCCGCAGACCGTGCCGGGCGTCGGCGGTGACGGTGCGGATGCCGAACTCGTCGCTGGCGACGTCCTGCACCTCGGGTCCGTCCAGGATCGTCACGGTCGCGGTGTGCAGCTGGGGGGTGGTCGGTGACCACAGGTCCGCGTCGCCGACGACCACCTGCTGCCGAACAACGCGCTCCTCGCCCGGGGGGACGACGACGTCGCTGGTCTCCGGTGCGAGCACCGCCCCGTCGGGCCGGGCCAGCTGCGCCGAGACGGTCACCGCCGCCACGTCCGCGCCCTGGTTCACGACGGTCGTGACGACGGCGACCACGGCGGTCGTGCCCGTCAGGTCGACGGTCGAGAGCCGGAGACCGGTCGGGGTGATGTGCACCTGCTCGGAGACCAACAGGTGGACCGGCCGGTAGATGCCGCTGCCGGTGTACCAGCGGCTGTTGGGCTCGGAGCTGTTGTCGGCGAGGACCTCGACGGTGTTGTCCTCCCCGAGCCGCAGGTGCTCGTCCAGCGGGACGTGGAAGAGGGCGTAGCCCGACGGGCGTCCTCCGACCCGGACACCGTTCAGGAACACCTGCGAGTTCTGGTACACCCCCTCGAACTCGAGCACCACGCTCATGTGGGCCCAGTCGGCGGGGGCGTGGAACGTCTTGGAGTAGCGGTAGACGCCTCCCGGGTAGAAGCCCGTGTTGCCGCCGTTACTGGTCTCGGGGTCCCGCTCCTCGGTGAGCATCGCGTCGTGCGGCAGGGTCAGCGGGCCCACGCGACCAGCTCGCTGGCCCCCCTCGCTCGCCACGTACCAGTCACGATCGAAAGACGTTCGGAGCACCGTCGTCCCCTCCTGCTGCGTCGCCGGTCACGGACGCAGGTGCGCCGCGGTCTCTTTCCCGACCGGGAAACTATGTCCGAGTCCGGGCGCCGTCAACTCTCGGAGCCGGCCCGGCAGGGGTCAGCGGGCATTGACCTTCAGGACCGCCGCGGAGCCGAGGACCGCGATGCCCGCAGCGACCATGAACCAGGTGACGTAGCCGGCGCCGAAGAGCAGGCCGCCCAGCGGGATGAAGACCAGCCCGGCGAGCACGGGAGAGACCGCGCTGGCCAGCACCTGGGCGAGGTTCAGGATGCCCAGGTCCTTCGCCATCTCCTCCGGGTCGGGCAGCAGGGAGATGCACAGCGCCTGGTCCACGGCGAAGAACGTGCCGGCACCCATGCCCATCACGACCTGGGCCACGATGATCATCGTCAGGCCTCCGCTCTGACCGAACACCGGGGAGATGCCCACCAGGACCACACCCACGGCGATGGCCAGCCCGGACGCCACCACGAACGGCCGGCGTCGACCGACGCGGTCGGAGATGAACCCGCCGGCGAGGCTGAAGACGATCAGCGTCCCCACCCCGAAGATCTGGGCCTTGGCGTTGAAGCTCAGCTGTTCGTCGGTGGTCATCCCGTAGCTGGATCCGAGGAAGAGGGTCAGGTAGGTGGCGACGCTGCCGTACCCGAGCAGGATCAGCAGCTTGCTGAGCCAGGCCCAGGCGAAGTCGGGGTTCTTCTTCGGGCTGAAGACGAACGAGGTGAGCAGCGTGCGCAGGCCCAGGGTCGTGGTCGGTCGCTCTTTGCGGACCGGGTCCTTGAGCACGAGGACGAACATGATCGTGACGACGAGGGCGAACAGTGCCGGGAGGGCGAACCGGAGGAAGTCGTTGGGCGCGATGGCCAGGAACAGCGACCCGCCCAGGATCGCTGCCGGCGTGGCGGCGCCGACGATGCCGGAGACCCCGCCCCGCTTCTCCTCGGGCACCTGGTCGGCCAGCGTGGCGTGCTGGGCGGCCAGCGCGAGGTTGATGAACAGCTGCCCGGCGCACCAGGCGACCAGCAGCAGGGGGAAGTTGGGTGCCAGGCCGCAGACGACCAGCGACAGCACCATGCCCAGGACGCCGCCCAGGATGAACGGTCGGCGGATGCCGAACCGGGACATCGACCGGTCCGAGAGCCGGCCGGCCAGTGGCTGGACGACCAGGGAGAACAGCGCTCCGGACCCGGTGAGCAGGCCCAGCAGCTGGGGGGCCTGGTCGAGGCCGACCAGGTCCTGGACCTTGACCGACAGGCCGCCGTACAGCGGTGCCAGGACGGCGACGTAGATGCCGAAACCCGACAGCGCGAACGTGGGCACGTACCCGCGCGGCGTCCGGGCGGGGGGCGGCGGGGCGAGGGCTGTAGTGGGGGCGGTGACGTCCATCAGGGGTGAACTCCGGTGTCCGAGGGCTCTGAGGGGCGGGGGAGGACCGGGAGTCCGGGCCTGGACGGCCTGCTCCACTCTTTTCCCACGCGTGTGGGGAAAGTAGGGGATGTCTCACCTGGACAGCAAGGGGCACGCCGGGAGACTCGTCCGGTCCGCCCGTGCGACGGCCACTCCCCGACCGCGCCTGCTCGCTGCCGTCGTCGTCCCCGACGGGCGTCAGGACCGGTGTGAGAGCTGCGCTTCCAGGCCGGCCACGAGGGCGCGGATGGCGAAGTCCACGTGGTCCGGGCGACCCAGGAGGTCGCCTCGGGCCAGTCGGCGCAGGCCGGGGGCGACGTCCTCGCCCTGGCCGTCGAGGTACCGGGTGAGCTCTGCCTCCTGCGGGTGCCGCCCGCGGGCGACCAGGACCTGGTTCTGGGCGACGGCGTGCACGACCTCGCTGATGTACGCCACCGCGTGCCCGATGGTCTCGTCGGGGAACCCGGCCGCGGCCAGCTTCTGCACCAGGCTCTCCACCGGGGTCAGCGACGCGGCGTCGATGCCCAGGGGCATGCGCACGTAGACGGCGACGGCCGAGTGCCGGACCAGGGCGTCGTAGACGCCGGTGGCGTAGCTCGCCACCCAGTCCTGCCACCGGTCGCTCGTCGGCGGGGTCAGGGCGGCGAGCTCGGAGCCCAGGACGACGGAGGCGAGCGTCGCGAAGAGCTCGTCCCGGTCGGCGAAGTGGTAGGTGATGGTGGACCGGTCCACGCCCAGCCGGGTGGCGACCGCCTGGACCGACAGGTCCTCGGCCGGTACGCCGCGGGCGGCTTCGATGATCGAGGCGCGGGACACCCGCGGGGGGCGACCACGGCCTCGACGGGGGGTGCCGTCACCCGCGGTCCGCGGGGTGCCTTCCCCGTGCTGAGCAGCCACCGGACCTCGTCTCGATCATGCGGTCCTGGGCACCGCGGTCGGACAGCTGCCGACGCCCCGAGCATCGTAGGCGGCGGGTGTCGGGCGTTCGGTGGGACGGCGACCCGCGGGTGCAGGACCTTGCACGATCCTGGCACGGGCCGTACTTTTCCACGCACGGGGGAAATTGAGCCCGCCGCGACGAAGGAGTCCCGAATGTCCGACCTGACCCGCTTCCGAGACGCCTCGCTGTCCGCGCACGAGCGCGCCCAGGCGCTGCTCGAGGAGATGACCGTCGAGGAGAAGGCGCAGCAGTTGACCTGCATCATGCCGCCGTCCGTGCTCGGCCCTGACGGCCTCCGCGCCGACACCGTCGAGCAGGTGCTGGGTCACGGCATCGGCCAGGTGGCCCCGCTGACGTCGACCGGTGGGACGACGCCGCAGCGCATCGCCGACGAGATCAACCTGATCCAGCGCCACCTGGTCGAGAACACCCGGCTCGGCGTGCCGGCGGTCTTCCACAACGAGGCCATCGCCGGCCTGCAGGCACCCGGGCACGTCGTCTTCCCGACCCAGTCGGGGGTCGCGGCCACGTGGAGCCCCGAGCTGAGCCAGCAGATGGGCGACGTGGTCCGGCAGCAGATGCGCCGGCTGGGGATGAGCCAGGCACTCGGGCCGGTCTTCGACGTCTCGCTGGAGCCTCGCTGGGGCCGGGTGCACGAGACCTACGGCGAGGACCCCTACCTCGTCGCGGCCTTCGGCACCGCGTACGTGACCGGCCTGCAGGGCGCCGGTCTGTCCGACGGCGTGGTGGCCACCGGCAAGCACTTCCTGGGCTACGGCGCCTCCGAGGGAGGTCTCAACTCGGCCAACGTCGAGGCGGGCTCCCGGCGCATCCGCGACGTCTTCGCGCTGCCCTTCGAGGCGGCCATCCAGCTGGGCGGTCTGCGCTCGGTCATGAACACCTACTCCGAGGTCGACGGCGTGCCGGCCGCCATCTCCCGCGAGCTGCTGACCGATCTCCTCCGCACCACCCTCGAGTTCCAGGGATACGTCTCCTCGGACTACATCTCCTTCCAGCACGTCGTGGACCGGGCGCTGGCCGCGGTCGATGCCGCCGAGGCCGCCCGGCTCGGTCTCGAAGCCGGCCTGGACCTCGAGCTGCCCTCCCCGTGGTCCTACGGGTCGACGCTCGCGGCCGAGGTGCACGCCGGCCGGATCGCCGAGGACCTGCTGGACCCCTCGGTCCTGCGGCTGCTCACCGCGAAGTTCGAGCTCGGCCTCTTCGAGCAGCCCTACGCGCAGGAGTCCATCGACCTCGCTGCCGTCGCTGCCGAGGGGCGCGAGCTGGCGCAGGAGATGGCCGACCGCTCGGTCACCCTGCTGAAGAACGACGGCCTCCTCCCGCTGGGCCCCGACGCGGGTTCCGTGGCCGTCGTGGGCCCGCACGCCGACGCCGCCGCGCTGCAGTACGGCGCCTACTCGTTCCCGGCAGCCCGGTCTGTGGGCCTGTTCATGGCCCAGGGCGGCTTCAACAACATGGTCGGCATGGAGGACTACCTCCCGACGGCCGACACCTCGACCGCCAAGCCGCTGACCCAGGAGGAGTGGGTCCGGGACCACTACGGCGTCCGCGGACTGGCCGAGGAGCTCGGCGACCGCGGCCTCACCGTGGTCGCCGAGGCGGGGACCGGCATCGTGGCCGACCTCGGCGAGGAGGCATTCGAGCGGGCGGTGTCCGCGGCCCGCGCGGCCGACGTGGTCGTCCTGGCCGTGGGTGGTGCCAGTGCCTGGTTCGTCGGTGACCGCACCGAGGGCGAGGCGAGCGACTCGCTGAGCATCGAGCTGCCCGAGGTGCAGCGGCGGCTGGTCGACGCCGTCACCGCGCTGGGGAAGCCCACGGTCGTGGTGCTCGTGCAGGGGCGCCCCTACGTGCTGCCCCCGGCCCTGCTCGACGCCCGGGCGATCGTGTCGGCCTCCTACAACGGGGTCGGCGGGCTGGTGGCGATGAGTCGGGTCCTGGTCGGCGAGCTCAACCCCGGCGGGAAGCTGCCCTTCACGCTGCCCCGGCACCAGGGGCAGCTGCCCGTCTTCCACCACCAGCGCAGCGCGAGCGGGTACCGCAGCCACACGCCGTTCGGTCAGCACTACATCGACGGCCCGGCCACCCCGCTGTACCCCTTCGGCCACGGGCTGAGCTACACGACCTTCGACCTCACCGACCTCGAGATCGGTGCGGAGTCGATCGACACCACGGGCGGGACGACGGTCGCCGCCACCGTGACCAACACGGGTGCGCGGTCCGGTGCCGAGGTCGTGCAGCTCTACCTGGGCATCCGGACGAGTGGCGTGACCCGCGCCGCCCAGACGCTGGCCGGGTTCTCCCGGGTCGAGCTGCAGCCCGGTGAGAGTCGACGGGTGGTCTTCTCGCTCGCGGCCAGTCAGCTCGGCCACACCAACGCCCAGGGCGGCTTCTCGGTCGACCCCGGTCGTACCGAGGTGTTCGTCGGGACGTCCTCGGAGGACCTCCCGCTGACCGGCTCGTTCGCCGTGACCGGCGAGCGCACCGAGCTCCGCTCGAGCGAGCGGAGCTTCTTCTCCGGGGTCGAGGTGACCGCGACGCGCTGACCGCCCCGGCGCGGAGGCCCGTCCATCCTCACGGGGTGAGCCGGCCGGGGTGTTCCGTGCACCCCGGCCGGCTCAACAGCATCTCGCCCACCCACCGACCAGGAGGACCTCCCCGTGCCCGACCAGACCCCGGGCTTCCGCCCCGGACGCATCCGCAGGGCCGTGACCCCGATCGCGCGAGCGCTGACCGAGCGCTTGGTGGGCCCGTCGAAGGCAATGCGCGCCTCGCAGTTCGCGCAGCTGCCCACACCCGCCGGTCACGTCGTCATGCTCGGCGACAGCATCACCCAGCTCGGGGTCTGGGAGGAGTGGTTCGCGGGGCGCCCGGTGCTGAACCGGGGGATCAGCGGTGACACCTCCGCCGACCTGCTCGCCCGGGTGGACACGGCGGTGCACGATCCGGTGGCCGTGTTTCTGCTGATCGGGACCAACGACCTGACCATCGGCGTCGCACTGCAGGACATCGTCGCCAACGTCCGTGCGCTCCTGGCGGCGATCGAGGACCGTGCGCCGGGGACGCCGGTCGTGCTGCAGAGCGTCATGCCGCGCACCCACCGGTACCGGGCCGACATCGGGGTGCTCAACCGCGCCTACCGCGCCCTGGCCGAGGAGACGACCCACGTGACGTTCCTCGACCTGACCCACGCGCTCGTGGACGACGCCGGGGATCTCCGGCAGGACCTGTCCGCCGACCGCATCCACCTCAACGGCGCCGGCTACGCCGCCTGGGTCGAGGTCCTCCGGCCCGAGCTCGCCCGATTCACCGGCTGAGCCGACGGCAGTCCGCCGTCTGGTCCACCATGTCCACGTGATCGCACAGGGGGAGACGTCGTGACCACGCCCGTCCAGACGACCGGCGCCGCGCCGAAGGGGAGCCCCCAGCTGCTGGTGCTGCTGATCATGGCTCTGGCCCCGGCCATGGTGCTGGGCACGCTGACCGGGGCGGGGCCGGCCGCTCTCATCGGTGCCTTCGTCGCCCTGTTCGGGCTGTTGATCTGCGCGACGGGTCCGCTGTGGTCCGACCTGCGCAGCATGGCGCTCTTCGCCCCGCTGCTCGTGGTGGCCGCCGTCGCTCCCCGCGCGCTGGCCGAGGTCTCCCGACCGGCCGCCATCGCCGTCATCGTCGTGCTGGTCGTCGTGGCGGCGTTGCTGCCGCTGCGGGGACCGCGCTTCCGGACGGCGGGTCTGGGTGTCGGGATGCTGCCTCTGATGGCCTACAGCATCCCGCTGACCGGAGCCGTGACCCTGACGCAGCTGGTGATCGGCGCCCTCGCCGGCCTGGTCGTCGCCGTCGTGCTGCGGCTCCTCATGGGGATCGGCGATCCGGGCAAGGCCACCCGGACGGCGGTTGCCGCCGTGCTGGACGACTCCGAGCCCGATGTCACCGCAGCCTTGGACAGCTGGTTGGCCGACCCGCGTCGCTGGACCATGGACGTGCTCGGGGGAGCGGTCCGCTACCGGCTCGCCCGACGGTCACTGGACGCTCTGGCAGGCACCGTCCCGGCCGCCGGACGTGCGGCGTTCGACCGGGCCGGCACCGACCTGACCGAGCGGGTGGGCCGCCTGTCCGAGGCCGTCCGGGCCAAGGAGCCCGCGACAGGGGGCGCCGACGTGCCCTCCGCCTCATCGTCCGACGAGTACGCACTGCCCCAGGCGTTGTCCCGGTTGGTGGAGGAGTGCAGGGCTGCGTTGGACACCGCCGAGGCGGCGACGCGCGGCCGGGACGACACGCGCGTCGAGCTCTCCGACGAGGTCACCCGCGGCGCACGCGCCCAGATCGCGCTCGGCGCCGGCGTGGGCTTCCGGTCGATCCAGCTGCGGCACGCCGCCCGGACGGCCGTGGGCGTGCTGCTCGCGCTCCTGCTGTCCACCCGACTGGATGCTGGCGACCCCCTCGTGCCGACGCTGTTGCTGACCACCTTCGGCATCCTGCAGACGAGCTGGACGGCGACGCTGGCCAAGGCCCGTCCCCGGATCACCGGACTCGTCGTCGGTGTGGTCCTGGCCGTGGGCATCGTCTTCCTGGTCCCCGAGGGCGTCCTCCTCCCGGTGGCGCTGGTCTCGTTGGTCGTCGCCCTCTGGTACCTCACCGCCCGCCCGGTCATCGGCTACGCCGGTCTGCTGTGCATGAGCGTCGGGCTGAACTCGTCTCTGCGTGACCTCGATCCCGCAGCCACGTTGGTCGAGTACGTCGTCCTCTCCCTGATCGCCGTGCTCATCGGGGTCGTCCTGGGCTTCGCCGTGATCCCCGGTGTCCGGGGTCGACCGCTGTCCGAGCGGGTGAGCGACGCCGTGGCCGCAACGGCCGCGGTGCTCAGCACGTCGGTGGAGGGCAATTCCTCGGACCGGGAGCGAGGGCTCGAGGTGCAGCGCACCGCCGTGCTCACCCGCCGGCAACTGGTCCCCGACGACGACGACCTCACGGACGCTCAGGCCGCTGAGCTGGACGCACTCGGCGCGGGACTGCGCGACCTCACGGCTCTGACCCTGCTGGGCCGGGTCGGCGTGGCCGGCCGGGTGGTGGACCGGCGGGATGTCGACGGTGCCCTGGCTGCGCTGGGACACGGCGGGCCGGTCGACCACGAGCCCGAAGTCTCCCCGTCGCCCACCGGGGCCGGTCCCGGCGTGCTCACCGTCCTCGCCGAGCAGGTCGCCGCCCGCCGGGCCGCGCTGGACCGACCGGGGGGTGCGGCGTGACCGACGAACCCCGCCGACGCGGTCGACCACCGCTCGTCGACCGGGCTCGCATCGTCGCGGCAGCACGCGCCATCCCGGCCGAGACACTCACCATGCAGGTGGTCGCCGACGCCCTCGGCGTGGACCGCAAGACCCTGAACTACCACGTCAGCGACCGCGACGGGCTGCTGGAGCTGGTCGCCGCCGACGTCTTCGCGGAGGTGATGGCCCGGTTGGACGTCGCCCGCGCCGGCACCTGGCAGGAGGCCGTCCGGGTCTACGCGGACGGTGTGCGTGCTGCCGTGCTGCAGATGGGTCCGTTGGCGCCGCACTTCCACCTCCAGCATGCGTCGCTGGGTGCCACGCTGCGCCCGGTGGACGACCTCATCCAGGTGCTCCTGGACAGCGGCTTCCCGGTGCGGACCGTCGCCCGGTGCCTCCGGTCGATCTCCTCCCAGGCCACCGCATCGGGGAGGGACGCTCTCCGGGAGGCGACCGGGACCGGTTCGCGGGACCCGGGGGTGTCCGCGAGCCGGGCCCAGGTCGCGGTGCTGCGGCAGGCGGCCGACGACTTCCCGGCGCTCCGCCGGCTGGCTGCGATCGACGAGCCGGGCATCGACCCGGGGCAGTGGGGCTTCGAGGTGGACGTGTGCATCGCCGGCCTGGCCCAGCAGCTGGACGCGGTGGTCCCGGTCGTCGGCGACGACAACGCCTGACCGACACGAGGACGGCCCCGGGCCGGTGCCCGGGGCCGTCCTCGTGCCTGCGCGTCAGACGCCGGCCGGGACCGCCGGGTGCTCGGCGTCGTGGTCGTCGGACGCGGCTGCCGGGGTGTCGGCCACCGACGTGCCCTCGACGTCGAGGTGCGGCAGCCACTGCAGCCAGCGGGGGAGCCACCAGGCGCGCTCTCCCAGCAGCGCCAGCGCGGCGGGCACGAGGACCAGCCGGACGACGAAGGCGTCGATGAGGACACCGATGGCGAGGGCGAAGCCGATGGACTTGATGACCGCCTCACCACCGGGGATGAAGCCGGCGAACACGGCGAACATGATGGCGGCGGCCGCGACGACGACGCTCGCCGCGCCCTTGAAGCCCAGGTGCACCGCCTCCAGGGCCGATGAACCCCTCCCGTGCGCCTCGTGCATCCGGGACACCAGGAAGACCTGGTAGTCCATGGCCAGGCCGAACAGGATGCCGATCATCAGGATCGGGGCGATGGCCACGATCGGTCCGGTCGTCGACAACCCGATGAGGCCAGCCAGCCAACCCCACTGGAAGACGGCCACGGTCGCACCCAGGGCGGCGATGACGGTCAGCAGGAAGCCCAGCACGCCCACGAGCGGCACGAGCAGCGACCGGAAGACCAGCACCAGCAACACGAAGGCGAGGCCGACCACGAGAGCCAGGTAGACCGGCAACGCGTCGTCCAACCCGGCCGACACGTCCACGCTGACCGCGGTCGTGCCGGTCACGTAGGTCTCCACGCCGCTGGTGGAGCTGTCGAACAGCGCCCGGACATCGCCGACCAGCTGCTCCGTGGCCTCACTCGTGGGTCCGGACGCCGGGATGATCGTCATCAGGGCTGCGTCACCGGTGGCATCGGGGACCGGCGCCGTGACGGTGACGACGTCGTCCAGGGCGGTGACCGCCGGGCTGATCTCCGTCAGCGCGGCCGCCGCGTCGGCACCGGTAAACAGGACGGTCAACGGGCCGTTGAAGCCCGGGCCGAACCCGTCGGCGAGCAGGTCCTGCGCGGCTGCCTGGGTGGTGCCGTCCTCGGGGCTGACCACGAGCGTGGTCTGCATGGACAACGCGGGGATGGCCAGCACGCCGAGGGCCGCGACTCCCACGACCAGCGTCGGCACGCGATGCCGGGTGGTGGTGTGGACCCACCGGTCGAGCCGTCCGGTCGACGTTGCCGCGGAGGTGTCGATGGGGTCGGTCTCGGTCGGTGTCCCGGTGAGGGATCCGCTGTCGGCGTGGTCGAAGGCCGCCCGCTCCTTGACCGGCAGTGCGCGTCGGCCGAGGAACCCGAGGACGGCCGGCACCAGGGTGAGCGAGACGAGCACGGCGACCACGATGGTGAACGCGGCACCCAGGCCCATCTCGGTGAGGAACGAGATGCCCACGACCGACAGCCCGGCCAGGGCGATGACGACGGTGAGTCCGGCGACGACGACGGCCGAGCCGGCCGTGCCCACCGCGGTCGCCACGGAGGTCGCCACGTCACCTGTGCGCCGGAGCTCCTGGCGGAACCTGGTGATGATGAACAGGGCGTAGTCGATGCCGACGGCCAGGCCGAGCATGATCGCCAGCACCGAAGTGGTGGAGCTCAGGTCGGTGAAGCCGCTGGCGATCGTGATGCCCACGACGCCGACGCCGACCCCGACGAGCGCGGTCACCAGGTTCATCCCGGCGACGAGCAGGGACCCGAACGTGAAGGTGAGCACGACCAGGGCCAGGACGACCCCGACGACCTCGCCGATGGGGGTGTGGGGCTCGGCGCTGTACGCCGTGCCGTCGATCTCCACGGTCAGCCCGGCGTCCCGGGCGGTGTCCACCGCGTCGAGCAGCTGGTCCTTCTGCTCCGGCGTGACGTCCTCCGGGGCGGTGGAGTAGGTGACGGTGCTGTACCCGGTGGTCTGGTCGGCGTTCACCGTCGGGTTCGCCGCATCCAGGGGGTTCGTCGCCGAGGTGACACCGGTGAGTCCGCCGAGGGAGTCCACGAGGGTGGTGACGGTGGCGGCGTTCTCGCCGGTGGTCAGCGTCTGCCCGTCGGGTGCCTGGACGACGACCTGGGCGCTGGCGCCCGAGCCGGCCGCGCTGCCGAAGTCGCGCTCGATCACCGCGAGGGCGTCGCTGGACTCCTGGCCGGAGATCGTGAACGTGTCCGACGTGGGTCCGGACAGCGTCACGGCGCCGATGCCCCCGAGGGCCAGGACGACCAGCCAGAGCGCGAGGACGAGGCGCCGGCGACGGTGGGCGCCGGCGCCGAGTCGGTACAACAGACGTGCCATGAAGATCAGGCCTCCACCTGAGAGCGGTGCACATCCGGCCGTGGACGTCGTCGTCGGGCTGGCGCGGGGGTTCGGTCGAACCCGGAGACAGATTATCCCCGTTGGGGAAAAACAGACTCCCTGACCAGGTTGATCTGCGTCACGGGGCGCGGTGGTCGGCCGGTGCCGCTGTGCGGGTCAGCTGCGATGGCCCAGGCAGTCCGTGCAGGTGGCCAGGATGAGCTCGCGCCACGGAGTGCCGACTTCGAGGTGGGGGGTGACCAGCACGAGCACGCTCAGCGAGGTCAGGGCCGCCACCACCCGGGTCAGCCGCTCGGGGTCCGGGGACTCCACGTCGATGCCGAAGGTCTGCAACAGGGCCCGCTCCGTCCCGCGGACCGGCGGTCGCTCGCCCGTGGCCAGCGCGCTGGCCGAGGTGAGCATCAGTGCGGCCGACCCCGGGTGCGAGGCGGCGAAGTCCAGGATCGAGGCCAGTGCCTCGACGTCCCGGGTCTGACCGGCCGGGTGTCGCATGGCCGCGAGGTGGACGTCGTCGGCAGCGGCCCGGCAGGCCGCGATGGCCGCTGCGTACAGGCCCTGCTTGCTCCCGAAGCAGCGCTGGACGGCCGCTGTCGAGACCCCGCTCGCGTCTGCTATCGATGTCAGGGTCGTCTGGTCGAGACCGTGTCGGGCGATGAGGGCGGCGGCGGTGTCGATCACGGTGGCTCGGTCCAGGACGTGGCCGGGGGAGAGGGGCACCCTCTCAGTGTCCAAGGGTTTTGACCATCCGGGAAATAACATGGGTCACCCCCCGGCCCTCTGGGGGACGGGGGGGTGACCGGATCAGGCGGTGGCGGAGGACAGAGCCCGCTCGCCCAGGGTGAAGCCGCGGTACCCGTCGGCCACGACCTCCTCGACGTGCCGACGGTAGGACGCCAGGCCTGCCACGTAGGCCAGGAAGACCCGGGGCTTGCCCGGCACGTTGGCACCGAGGTACCAGGAGTTGGCCGTCGGGTAGAGGGTGTATCCGCTGAGCATCGTGACGTGCTCGGCCCACTCCCGCTGCGCCTGCTCGGTGGCCTCGATCGTCTCGATGCCGTGCTCGCGGAGGTGTAGCATGGTCTCGGTCACCCACTCCACGTCGTGCTCGATCGTCGTCACGATGTTGGTCAAGATCCCCGGGCTCAGCGGGCCGGTGATCGTGAACAGGTTGGGGAAGCCGGCTACCGCGAGCCCCAGTAGGCTGTACGGCGCCTCGGACCAGGCCTCCGACAGACGCAGCCCGTCCCGGCCCTGGAAGTCCACGGCCAGCAGGGAGCCGGTCACCGCGTCGAACCCGGTCGCCAACACGATGACGTCGAACTCGCGTTCGCCGTCAGCGGTGCGGATGCCGGCCGGGGTGATGCTCTCCAGCGGGTGCCGGGCCAGATCGACCAGGTCGACGTTAGGACGGTTGAACGCGGCGTAGAAGCCGGTGTCCAGGCACGGGCGCTTGGTGCCCAGTCCGTGTGCCCGGGGCGTGAGGGCCTCAGCCGTCTCCGGGTCGTCGACGATCTCGGCGATCTTGCGGCGCACGAAGTCCGAGACCAGCTCGTTGGCAGCCGGGTTCACGGCCACGTCGGTGAAGGTGGAGAGCATCGAGCCCAGCCCGCCGGCGTCCCAGGCCCGCTGGAAGGTGGCCTCCACCTCTTCCGGGTCGAGGTCGAGCGCCGCGTGCTCCGGCGAGGTGTTGATCATCCCGGCGACGGTGTAGCGCTGGGCCGCCCGCTGCTCGACGAGGCCGGACTTGATCTGGGCGACCTCGTCGGGCTCCATCGGACGGTTCCAGGCGGGCATGGCGTAGCTCGGGGTGCGCTGGAAGACGGTCAGGCTGCCGGCCTCCTCCGCAATCCGCGGGATCGCCTGGATGCCCGAGGAGCCCGTCCCGATCACCGCGACCCGCAACCCGGAGAGGTCCACCCCCTCGTGCGGCCAGGCGCTGGTGTGCAGGACCCGACCGGAGAAGGAGTCCAGCCCGGGCACCTCGGGCGCCTTGGCCTTGGACAGCACGCCGCTGGCCATGACCACGAAGCGAGCGGTGACGGTCTCTCCGCCGTCGGTGGTCACCTGCCAGAAGCGGGCGGCGTCGTCCCAGACGGCCGCGGTGACCCGGGTGGAGAACGTGATGTCCTTCTCCAGGTCGAAGCGCTCGGCGACGTGCTGCAGGTAGCGGAGGATCTCCGGTTGTGCGGCGTACCGCTCGCTCCAGGTCCACTCCTGGTCCAACTCCGGGGAGAAGGAGTAGGAGTAGTAGATGCTCTCGACGTCGCAGCGGGCGCCGGGGTAGCGGTTCCAGTACCAGGTGCCGCCCACGCCGGCGCCGGTCTCGAACACGCGGGTGGTGAACCCCTGCTGACGGAGCAGGTGCAGCTGGTAGAGCCCGGCGAAGCCGGCTCCGACGACGACCGCGTCGACGTCAGGGGTGGGGGTCTCAGTCACGGGGGTCTCCGATCGGTGCGACGGGTGGGAGGTCGAGCAGGTCGCGCAGGCCGGTGGCGATCCAGTCCAGGGCCTGTGGGCTGGCCGGTAGGAGGTCCACCAGGGTGAAGAAGCCGTGCATCTGGCCCTCGAAGCGGCGACGGAGGACGGTGACACCTGCCTCGGCCAGTCGGTCGGCGTAGGCCTCGCCCTCATCGCGCAGGACGTCGAACTCGGCGGTGGCCAGGATGGTGGGCGGCAGCCCGCCCAGGTCGTCCGCACGCAGCGGCGAGACATCGGGGTGACTGCGCTCGACGTGGTCGGGCACGTAGTGGTCCCAGAGCACGGCCATGGCCGCGGCGTCGACCAGGAGCTGGTTCTGCGGGTCGAGATAGCTGTTGGTGTCCATCGCGTGGTCCACCGCGGGGTAGACCAGCACCTGGGCGGCGATCCTGGGACCGTCGGTGGCTGCGGCTCGACGGGCGACCACCGTGGCCAGGGTGGCGCCGGCCGAATCTCCAGCCACGACCAGGGGGCCGTCGACCCCCAGCAGGCCCGCTGCCTGCTCGGAGAGCCAGGAGACGGCCGACCAGGCATCGGCCAGGGGGGTCGGGTGCGGGAACTCCGGCGCGAGCCGGTACGCCACGACGGCCACTGCGAGACCGGTCCGGGCGGCGAGCTCTCGGCCGACCTGCTCGAACCCCTCGATGCCGCCGAAGACCCAGCCGCCACCGTGCAGGTAGACGAGCAGTCCGTCGGGGTGCTCGACGGGGACCAGCAGCCGAACCGGGACGGTCGCACCGTCGTCCGTCGGCACCTGCAGGTCGTGCACCCGGTGCATCGGCGGGGCGGTGGGGGAGAGGCCAGCGCCCTGGGCTGCAGCCCGCATCTGTTCGGGTGTCTGGCTGGCCAGGGGCGGAGCCCCCAGCTGGGCCAACTGCGCCAGCAGGGCAGTGGTCGGGTCGTCCAGCGGCACGGTCGGCTCCTCCAACGGGTATCGGTCTCCACAGTGAGGCAGCCGGGACGCCGCCCCGGTACCGCCAGAAGTGCCGACACCGCGGGACACCGGGAACTCGTAACCTGCGCCCATGACGGCTGCCGATCCCCCCTCGTCCGGTTCGTTGCGCGACCGCCAGAAGGCGGCCACCCGGGAGCTGCTCCGCGCATCCGCCATGGAGGTGTTCCTGGACCGGGGGTTCGCCGCTGCGACGGTGGACGAGATCGCCGCCGCGGCCGGCAGCAGCCGGGCCACCTTCTACTTCCACTTCACGAGCAAGGCCGAGGTGGTCTCGGACTACTGCGCGGACGTGCTGGACCCCGAGTCGCTGCGCGTCTACGCGCTCTTGGAGGCACTGGACCCCGCCGATGTGCATGCACTGCGTTCGTGGCTGGACGGTGCACTGGGGTACTTCGAGCGGCACCGCGCGGTCCTCGAGGTGGCCCGAGAGGCGGCGGTGCTCGACGCGGCGCTCGCCCGGCTGTCGGCCACCGGTGTGCTGGACCGTTGCGCCCAGGCCGCACCGCACTTCTTGGACCGGTGGCCACCCGACCGGCGAGCGGTCGTGCGGATGCGTCTGGAGGTGCTGGTCCTGGGTCTGGCGGACGTCGGACTGCTCTGGCTCGGGGGCCGCTGGCCGTTGCCGCGGTCCGCCGTGTTGGACGAACTCGTCCGGTCGTGGCAGCACGGTCTCTCCGAGCCACGCGAGACCGGCTGACCGACACGGCGTCCACTCGTTGACGCAGTGTCAGTGAACTCGTATCGTGAGGGGCGTCACGATCGAAGGAGATGCCGTGCCGATGGACAGTCGCCTCGCCGAGACCCCCGCTGGTGGGCCCGCCGATGACCTGGCGCGGCTCTTCGAAGAGCTCGACGAGGTCCTGGGCCGGATCCTGGACCCGGTGCTGCGGTCCGAGCTCACCCGGTGCCGACGGAGGTTCCACGAGGCCGGCGACGGTCCCGCGGTCGTGGAGCTGAGCCCGCGGGCGCGAACCGTGGTCGCGGGGGTGTCGGCCGGTTCGACGAACGCCGAGATCGCCGGAGAGCTCGGCATCACCGTGGACGCGGTGAAGGGCCAGTTGCGTGTGGCCATGCGCGCCTTCGGGGTGCACACCCGTCAGGCCGTGGTGAATGCCGCCCGCAGTGCTGGGCTGGTGGTGTGAGAGCGGCTCTTGCGCCGGCACGGCTGGAGGAGGTCCGCCGGACCTTCGCCGTCCTGCGTGCGGCCCGCTCCGGTCCCGAGGCCGACGAGGTGTACGACGACCTCGCGCGACTCGCCGGAGCCCTGCTGGAGGCGACCCGGCCTCTGATGCTCGACGACAGGGTCGGCCAGACCCCGGCGGCGCCGTTGACGGCCCGGGAGGTCGACGTCCTCGCCGGCGTGGCGGTCGGCGAACCCAACAAGGCCATCGCGCACCGGCTGGGCATCGGCCCCGCGACGGTGAAGAGCTACCTGTCCAGCGCCATGGTCAAGCTGGGGGCGTCCTCACGCGGATCGGCCGTGCAGTTGGCGCGCGAAGCGAACGCCCTGCCCTGATCCGGATCAGGTCCGCAGCAGGGCTCGAACGACGTCGTCGAGGGGGTCCCGCAACGCGGCCTCGCCGGCGCCGGCGAGGGGTGCCAAGGTGGTCGTGGCGCGCAACAGGGCCACCCCGAGGAGGGTGCACAGCAGCATCTCGGCGCGCAGCCGGGTGTCCGGCCGGAGGTCGCCCGGGTCGTGTCCCGCGGCTGCCGCCAGAGCATCGGTGAACCTGTCGAGGATGTCGAGGCGGATCTGCTCGGCCCGCTCGTCCCCCGACGTCCGGAGCAACAGCAGCAACTTGTAGGACTGCTCCTGGCCCCCGGGGCCGGCCAGCTGGGCGGCGAGGACCCCGGCGAGGTCCTCGTCAGCGGCACCGGCGTCGCTCGCCTGAGGGCCGAACTCGGCGACGGTGCTGGTCAGGCAGGCCTCGAAGAGCCCCTCCTTGGAGGTGAAGTAACGGCTCACCAGCGCGACGTTCACGCCCGCCTCGTCGGTGACGTCCCGGACGGTGGTGGCGGTGTAGCCGTTCGTCGCGAAACGACGCCGAGCAACGTCGAGGAGCAGACGCCGGGTGCCCGCGGCATCCCGGCGGCGGGCGGTGGCCGGGTCCGACCCCCCGGTCGTCTCTGGTGCGGTCATCGTCCTGCTCCTGTCCGACCTCGAGTGTGACGTAAACGATCGTTGACTTGTGCACCGACGGGCTCATACTAGGCCAAGTCAACGTCTGTTTACTTTAACGAGGGTCCATGTCCCACAGCACGGTCACGACCCCCGGCGAGAGCCGGGACACGACCTCCGCCCCCGATGAGGCGCGCTCGTCCTCCGGTGGGCTCATCGTCCTCTACCTGTCCCTCGGCGGGCTTGCGTTCGCCGTCCTGCAGTCTCTGGTGGCCCCCGCGCTGTCGACGCTGGCTCGCGAGCTCGACGCGTCCACCAGCGACGTCAGCTGGGTGGTCACGGCCTACCTGCTCGCCGCCTCGGTGCTGACCCCGGTGCTGAGCCGGCTCGGTGACATCGCCGGCAAGCGGAAGGTCCTCATCGGGGTGCTCTCGCTGCTGGCCGGCGGCACGCTGCTCGCTGCCTTGGCACCGAACCTCACCGTCCTGATCATCGCCCGGGTGATCCAGGGCGCCGGCGGTGCGATCCTCCCGCTGTCGATCGCCATCGTCCGCGACGAATTGCCCCGTGAGCGGGTCAGCGTCGTCGTCGGGCTCCTCTCCGCGATCTTCGGCGTGGGCGCCGGCGTCGGGATCGTAGGAGCGGGCCCGATCGTCGAGCACCTGTCCTGGCACTGGCTGTTCTGGCTGCCCCTGGTGCTCGTGGTCGTCGCGCTGCTCGGTGCGGTCTTCGGCATGAAGGAGTCCCCGGTCCGGACGCCCGGTCGGTTGGACTTCCTGGGCGCCGGCATCCTGGCGGTCGCGCTGGTGTCGATCCTGCTTGCGGTGAGCAAGGGGCAGGAGTGGGGCTGGAGCGACGGCAAGACCATCGGGCTGCTCGTCCTGGGCGTCGTGGCCGCCGTTGCGTTCCTCCGGGTGGAGAGCCGGTCGGCTGAGCCGCTGATCGACCTGAAGCTGATGCGGATCCGCGGCGTGTGGGCAGCCGACATGGTGGCCCTGATCCTGGGCTTCGCCATGTTCGGCACGTTCCTGATGGTGCCGACGCTGCTCCAGCTGCCCGAGGCCACCGGCTACGGATTCGGTGAGTCCGCCTCCGCGGCCGGGCTCTTCCTGCTGCCCACCGTGGGCATGATGATCGTCTTCGGGCCGCTGTCCGGACTCCTGGACCGCCGTTTCGGGCCCAAGCTCCCTATCACCCTGGGCGCCACGTTCGTCACTGCAGGGTTCGTGCTGCCGGCGGTCTCCCACGCCGAGGTCTGGCAGGTGATCGCATCCGGGGCCCTGGTCGGAGCCGGCATCGGACTGGCGTTCGCCGGCATGGCGACTGCGCTGATCGCCAGCGTGCCCGCCGCGCAGACGGGCGAGGCCACCGGCGTCAACACCATCTCGCGCACGATCGGCGGGAGCCTGGGCACCGCGGCGATCGCCGGGATCCTCGCCTCGTCCACCACTGCGCAGGGTCTGCCCGGCGACCAGGTGTTCACGACCGGGTTCTGGGTGTGTGCCGGGGTGGCCGCCCTGGCCATCGTGGCTGCGCTGGCGCTGCCCTCGATCAAGCACCCTGCACGGGACGTGCCGGCCGCCGAGCCGGTCGCCCTCCAGGGCTGAGCCCACCGTGGACCTCGCACCGCGGTCGCCGACGGCGACCGCGGTGTGCCCGGTCGTGGACGACAGCGGCGGTGTGGTTGTGCCGCGCCCCGCGGGCGCGGCACCGGGCCCGGTCCGGCAGTGGTGGTCCGGGGGCACCACCCTGGCCACCTGCTCGAGGTTCGCGGTCGTCGGTGGGGTGGCGAACGTCGTCTTCGTCGCGGTCTTCCTGGCCTCGTCCCAGGTCGGCGGCGAGGTCCAGACGGCCAACGCCATCGGGAGCCTGCTCTCCGCGGCGCTCGCCAACGAGCTGCACCGTCGGTACACGTTCACCGCCGACCAGCGGGTGCGGTGGTTCCGGGCGCAGACCGCTGGCATCGCGGCTGCACTGGCCGGCCTGACGGTGACGGCGGTCGCGTTGGCCGTGCTCCACCTCGTCGTCGTCGACCCGTCCCGCCTGACGAGCATGGCGGTGAGCATGGCCCTCGCCGCCGGCACCGGACTCGTGCGCTTCGTGGTCCTGCGGCGGGCCATGACCGGGTCGACCGTTGCCGGGAGCACCGAAGCAGGGTAATTTCTCACGTACGGGGAAAAATGCAGCACCGCGCGCCGGACCGGACGACCACGTCCTGCCGGCCAGGGTGCGAGACGAGAGGACGAGACATGGGAAACCGCCTCGAAGGACGTACCGCGCTGGTGACCGGCAGCGGCAACGGCATCGGCCGGGAGATCGCGCTGGTGCTGGCCGCTGAGGGTGCCGCAGTCGTGGTGAACGACCTGGGGACCGACGTCGGTGGCGAGGGCCGCAGCTCCGAGGCCGCCGACCGCACGGTCGCCGACATCGTCGCCGCCGGCGGCAAGGCCGTCGCCAACTACGACTCCATCGCCGAGCCCGAGGGGTGCGTCAACGCCGTCGGCACGGCCGTCGACGCGTTCGGTGCCTGCGACATCGTCATCGCCAACGCCGGTGCGCTCGTCAAGGGCTCGCTGGCCGGTATCACGGCCGACGACGCCTCCTGGCGCATGCTCAACGACCTGTACCTGGGGCAGAAGTTCTGGCTCTCTCGAGCCGCGGTGCCGGCCATGCTCGAGCGCGGCTGGGGCCGGGTGCTCTTCGCGACGTCCGAGATCGCGCGCGGCACCCAGGCCAACCCGCTGGGTGCGGCCGTGCTCGGCGGCGGGATCGGCATGTCCCGCGACATGGCCGCCCAGTACCGGGGGTCCGGCGTCACGTTCAACTGCTACGCACCCGGTGCGGCCACCCGCACGTTCGACCTCTACAAGGACCAGATGGACGAGTCGTTGCGCGCCCAGGGTGTGCCGGAGGACGAGTTCGGCAGCTTCTACCTCCCGCCGGCCGACCGCATCGCCCCGATGATCAGCTGGTTGTGCACCGACGCCGCCGCGGACGTGACCGGCCAGGTGTTCGGCGTCCGTGGGTCGGAGGTCACCCGCTGGACCGAGGTCGCCGACGGTGCGTCCATCGTCAAGGACGGCGACCCGCGGGCGCTGTGGACCCTCGACGAGCTCGACGCCGTCGTCCCCGGGTTGATGTCCGGGACCGGCACTCCGTCCTGACGTCGCGTCCTGGCCGCCGGACCCGGTGGCCAGGACCGGTCGGCGGGCGTCCTTCCACGTCCCCTTGTGTCGTGACACGTCTGGGGGTGGCGGCGCACCGATCCGCACCTGACCATCGAGCTCCGTCCACCCCCAGGAGGAACCCACCGATGTCCGCGACCGAGGCCTACCGCGCCGCCCGGGACCAGCTGCTGGCGCTGCGGGGTGAGCACGCGCGCGCCGTCGCGGAGTTCAGCTGGCCCGACCTGGGCGAGCGGTTCAACTGGGCGCACGACTGGTTCGACGCCTACGCCCGCGACGACCAGGGCACCGCGCTGTGGATCGCCGAGGCCGACGGCACCGAGGCGAAGTACACCTTCGCCGAGATGGTGCGGCGCTCGGACCAGGTGGCCCGCTGGTTCGCCTCGGTCGGCATCGGCCGCGGTGACCGGGTGGTGCTGATGCTGGGCAACCAGGTGCAGCTGTGGGAGTCGATGCTGGCGGTGATGAAGCTCGGCGCGGTCATCATGCCGACCACCACCGCGCTGGGCCCGACCGACCTGGTCGACCGGATCGAGCGCGGCGGCGCGGCCCACGTCGTCGCCAACGCCGCCGACACGGGCAAGTTCGCCGACGTGCCCGGGGAGTACACCCGCATCGCCGTGGGCGGCCCGGTCGAGGGCTGGCTGTCCTACGCCGACGCGGCCGACGCCGACGACGCCCCCGTGGAGCACCCGGGCACCGCCCCCGGCGACCCGCTGCTGCTGTACTTCACCTCCGGCACCACCTCGCGCCCCAAGCTGGTCGAGCACACCCAGGTCAGCTACCCCCTCGGGCACCTGTCGACGGTGTACTGGCTGGGCCTGCAGCCCGGCGACGTCCACCTGAACATCAGCTCGCCGGGCTGGGCCAAGCACGCCTGGTCCTGCTTCTTCGCCCCGTGGATCACCGGCGCCACGATCTACCTCTACAACTACGCCCGCTTCGACGCCCCGGCACTGCTGGAGCGGATCCGCTCGGCCGGGATCACCACGTTCTGCGCCCCGCCGACGGTGTGGCGGATGCTGATCCAGGCCGACCTCTCCGGCGGCCCGGGCTCCCTGCGCGAGGTCATCGCGGCCGGTGAACCGCTCAACCCCGAGGTGATCTCCCAGGTGGAGAAGGCCTGGGGACTGACCCTGCGCGACGGGTTCGGGCAGACCGAGATGACCGCCGTGGTCGGCAACACCCCCGGCTCCCCGGTCAAGCCCGGCTCGATGGGCCGGCCACTGCCGGGCTGCCCGGTGGTGCTGGTCGACCCGGTCACCGGCGAGGTCGGTGACGAGGGCGAGATCTGCCTGGACCTGTCGGCCCACCCGCTGCCGCTGATGACCGGGTACGCCGGCGACCCGCAGCGCAACGCCGACGCCATGGCCGGCGGGTACTACCACACCGGGGACGTCGCGACCCAGGACGCCGAGGGCTACATCACCTACGTCGGGCGCACCGACGACGTCTTCAAGGCCAGCGACTACAAGATCAGCCCGTTCGAGCTGGAGAGCGTGCTCATCGAGCACCCCGCCGTCGCCGAGGCCGCCGTCGTCCCCGCCCCGGACCCGGTGCGCGCCGCCGTCCCCAAGGCCTACATCGCCCTGGCCGCCGGCCACGAGCCCACCGCGGAGACCGCCCGGTCCATCCTGGCCCACGCCCGGGCGAACCTGGCCCCGTTCCTGCGGGTCCGCAAGATCGAGTTCTACGAGCTGCCCAAGACCATCAGCGGCAAGATCCGCCGGGTCGAGCTGCGCCGGCGCGAGGAGGCCGGCGACGGCGGGTCCACGGAGTACAGCGACACCGACTTCCCCGACCTGCGACGATGAACCCCAGCCACTCGTGCGGTGGACCCCACGCCCAGGTCGGGGAGACGGCCACGTGACGGTGGCAGGCACCAGTGGCACGGTCGAACTGACTGGTGCGCGGCGGCCGTGGTGGTGGGTCGACCCGGTCGCCCTCATCGTGGGGACTGCGTTCGCGCTCATGGCCATGACGCCGTCCCTGTTGCCGCGCACCTGGTTCTTCCAGGGGCTGGTGAGCGGCATCTCCGCCGCGATCGGCTACGGGCTCAGCTGTCTCGTGCTCTGGGCCCTCCGGCACTGGGGCCCGTACCGACGTGCTGCCGACCGGGTGTACGCCACGGTCCCACGCGTTCTCCACCGGATCGGGTGGGCGGCGTTGCTGGTCGTCGTGCCGGTGTCCCTGCTGGTCGTGCTGACCATCGCCTCCGACTGGCAGGGGGAGGTCCGCGAGCTGATCGGGATGCCCGCCGACTCGGCAGCGGGGTGGCTCCGAGCAGCTCCGATGATCGTCGTCGTCGCGGCCGTCCTCGTGCTCGCCGGGCGCGGCATCCGGTGGATCGCGCGAGCCATCCGCGGGTTCCTCCACGGCAGGGTCCGCGTGCCCCGGTTCGCGGCCCAGGTGGCCGGTGCCGTCCTGGCGGCGCTGCTGGTCGCAGGTGTCCTCGAAGGCGTGGTGCTGCGATGGGCGTTGTCGGCAGCCGATGCCAGCTTCTCCGTGACCAACGACCAGACCCCGGACGGGGTGACCCGCCCGCAGGCGTCCGAGCGCTCCGGGTCACCTGGGTCCCTGGCCCCGTGGGACTCGCTGGGCTCGGAGGGGCAGGCGTTCGTCACCGGTGGTCCCGCGCGCGCACGGATCGCCGAGGCCGCCGGCATCACGGAGGACGACGTGGCCGTCCCCATCCGCGCCTACGTCGGTCTCGAATCCGCCGACTCACCCGAGGCGCGGGCCGACCTGGCTGTCGACGAACTGGAGCGCACCGGCGCGTTCGACCGCGAGGTGCTCGCGGTGGTGACGACGACCGGTACGGGCTGGGTCAACAGCGCCTCCCCGGAGGCGCTGGAGCTGGTCTACGGCGGGGACACCGC
Source organism: Geodermatophilaceae bacterium NBWT11 (assembly GCA_014218215.1). Classification (NCBI taxonomy): domain Bacteria; kingdom Bacillati; phylum Actinomycetota; class Actinomycetes; order Geodermatophilales; family Geodermatophilaceae; species Geodermatophilaceae bacterium NBWT11. The sequence continues at coordinate 4,459,610 of CP043652.1, read as the reverse complement.
GACCGTGGCCACGCAGTACTCCTACCTGCCGAGCTGGCTGTCCTTCATCGTCGACCGCTCCCGGGCTGCCGCGGCGGGGCGCACCTTGTTCGACGCGGTCTACGACCGGGTGCAGGAGATCCCCGAGGGTGGACGGCCGCAGTTGCTGGTCTACGGGGAGAGCCTGGGCTCGGCCGGGTCGGAGGCCGCCTTCGACGGGCTGGCCGACATCCGGGAGCGAGCGGACGGGGTGCTGTGGGTCGGGCCGCCCAACAGCAACGAGCTGTGGTCGGCGTTCGTGGACCGTCGCGACCCGGGCGAGCCCGAGGTGGAACCCGTCTACGCGAGCGGTCTCGCCGTTCGGTTCGGGTCGGATGCGGATGACCTGGCGCAGCCGGCGAGCCCGTGGCTGGAACCCCGGGTCGTCTACCTCATGCACCCGTCCGACCCCATCGTCTGGTGGGCACCCGACCTGTTGTTCTCCCGGCCCGACTGGCTGGTCGAGCCGCGGGGCGACGGTGTGTCACCAGCCATGAGTTGGTACCCGGTGGTCACGTTCTGGCAGGTGACCGTGGACATGACCAACGCCCAGTCGCCACCCGACGGCTACGGGCACAACTACGGGAACCTGATGCTCGACGCCTGGCTGCTGATCGCCCCGCCGGACGGGTGGACCGAGGCAGACACCGCTCGCGCCCGTGAGGTCGTGGGGTGAGCGCCGCGGGCGGACACCTGGACGAGGCGGCGGTGCTGCGCCTGTTGACGAAGCGCCGCGACGACGTCGACCCGCACCGGGCCGAGAGCCGGGTCGCGGCCTACGTCTACGGGAACGTCCTGGTGCTGGCCGCCGTGGTCGGGGCCTCCCCGCTGGCCGTCGACTCGGGGACCGCAGTCGTCCTGGTGGTCGGCACGGTGCTGTCCACGTACGTGGCGCACGTGCTGGCGCACTCCGTCGGGGTGCTGTTCGGCGGCGGTGACCAGACGCGGACGCGACAGGTGCTGCGCGACGCCGTCCCGATCGTGAGCTCGGGGGTGCTGCCGGCGACCGTGCTGCTGGGGACGGCGTTGGGCTGGCTGCCCGAGGTCGCGGGGCAGGCTGTCGCCGCCGGCGTCGGGCTCGTCCGCGTGGCCGGCGTGGGTCTGGTCTACCGCCGGCTGCAGGCCGACGTCGCGCTCGGCCGGGCGCTCTCGATCGGGGTGGTCGCGGCACTGGTAGCCCTGCTGGCCATCGTCCTCAAGTTGGTCCTCACCCACTGACCCGGCGCAACCGGGGAGGAGGGGAACTGCGATCCACCGTCCGTCCACCATCTGTCGACTCACCCTCGGAGGCGTCATGACCACCCCCGTTCCCGTGCCTGCCCACCTCAGCGAGCAGGCCCAGGCCTTCCTGGCCAACCCGCGGCCGGCGTCCGCCTTCCCCGACCCGGGGGACCTCGAGGGCTGGGCGGCGTTCGCCGCGGGCATCGAGGGCTACATCGTGTCGATGTTCGCCGGCCACCCGTTGCCGGTCGCCGAGACCGAGACCGAGGTAGGAGGGGCCCGCGTCTACGTGCTGCAGCCGGAGGGTCTGCCGGAAGGGGACTCCGGGCCGTTGATGCTGAACGTCCACGGCGGCGGTCTCATGTCCGGCGGTGGGCGTGCCTGTGCGCTCACTGGCGCGGTCCAGGCGCTCACCGTGGGGATGACGACCTGGGCGCTGGACTACCGGATGCCTCCGCAGCACCCGTACCCGGCCGGTCTGGACGACGCGGTGGCGGTCTACCGGGCGATGCTGGAGGTCCGCGACCCCGCCGACCTGTTCATCAGCGGCGGTTCCGCCGGGGCGAACATCGCGGCCGCACTGCTGGTCCGGGCCAAGGACGAGGGTCTGCCCATGCCGGCGGCAGCCGTGTTGACCACCCCGGAGGTCGACCTGACCGAGTCCGGGGACACCTTCGCCGTGCTGGACGGCGTGGACAACGTCCTGGCCAGCCTGGCCGAGGTGAACGTGATGTACGCCGACGGGCACGACCTCGCGCACCCCTACCTGTCGCCGTTGTTCGCCGACCTCACCGGCTTCCCGCCCACGTTCCTCCAGTCGGGCACCCGGGACCTCTTCCTGTCCAACACGGTGCGCTTCCACCGTGCACTGCTGGCGGCCGGCGTCCCCACCGAGCTGCACGTGTTCGAGGCCATGCCGCACGGTGGGTTCGGCGGCTCGTCCCCCGAGGACGCCGACCTGAACGCCGCCGTCCGGACGTTCGTCACCGCCCACCGCCGGGTCTGACCCTCACGGCCTGACCCTCGAGGGGCTCCCCGCCCGGCCGGAGCCGGGCGGGGAGCCCTCGTGGGTCGTGCTCAGCCCTGCTCGAGGTCGTCGGCGTCGACCGGCTCGCCGGCGTCCTGCCAGCTCGTGCCGTCGAACTCGAGCATCCGGTAGACGTGGACCAGACGGTCGCCGGGACCGGCGGACAGCTGGACGTCCGGCAGCAGCGCCGGGTTGTCCAACCCGTCGACCGCGTCCCACGCGGCGGTGAAGGCCGCGCCGCCCTCGCCGTCGGAACCCTCGAGCGCTGCGACCGTCGCCGCTGCGGCGCCGTACCCCTCCATGGCGAGGTAGGAGTCGACGTTGGCCTCGTCGCCGTACTCGGCGACGTCGGCCCGGAAGGCCTGCACGCCCTCGTCGTCCGCCCACCGCGGGTCGGCCGGGTCCTTGAAGTACTGCGCGGTGCGGGCGCCGGTCACGGTGTCCGCACCGGCCGGACCGATCGTGGTCGCGAAGTCCGCCGCTGCGCTGTAGAGGTAGGTGGTGGGCCGGTAGCCGATGTCGGCCATCGTGCGCAAGGTCGCCGACTGGGCCGGACCCACCGTGGCGAGGAGCAGGGTGTCCACACCTGCGGCGCGCAGCTGGTTGAGCTGACTGGTCAGGTCCACCACCCCGGGGGCGACGGTGAGCACCTGGTCGGGGGTGACCCCGCCGTCGGTCAGCCCGTCCACCTGGCTGGTGGTCAGGTCGTTGCTGACGCCCAGCACGCCCACGACCGCGTCGGGGTTGTCGGCCTGGATGTCCTGGGCGACGACCTGGCCCTCCCAGCGGCCGTCCGGGAACCAGGCGCGGGTGAACGGCGTGGCATCGGTGTCGGACAGGGCCTCCTGGGTCCCGAAGGCGACCTGGGCGACCTCGGCGCCGTTCAAGTACGGCGCGGTGGCACTGGAGATCCCGCCGAAGGTGAGGACGACGTCGGCTCCGTCCTGGTCCACCAGCTGCCGCGCGTTGTCGGCCTGCCGGGCCGGGTCGTACCCGTCGTCGAGGAGCTGGTAGTCGATCTGCCGTCCGTCGACGCCGCCGTCGGCGTTGACGTGCTCGAAGTAGGCGACCGCCCCGTCGGCCACGGCGGCAGCGCCGGCCAGTGGCCCGCTGAGCGGGAAGCTCAGGCCGATCACGATGGGGGCGTCCGAGTCGGCCCCGCCGGCGTCGGCCGAGTCGTCGCCGCGGCCGCTGCATGCGGCGGTCAGCAGGAGGCTGCCTGCGGCCAGGGCGACGACTGCTCGCCGGGGCCAGGCGCGCCGGGTGACGGGGATGGTGGGCATGGGGGTACCTCGCTCTCCACTGCAACGGTGCAGTGCGCGACGGGAGGGACGGCGGTCGCCGGCCCCGGTGTGGGGTGGTACGGATCAGGGGCGTCGACGGCGCTGGACACCGCCGGCCAGGCGGCCGAAGAGCCGCCCGATCCCGCCGGCCACCCCTGCGGGCAGGAAGAACAGCGTCAGCAGGAGGGCTGCGGCGTAGGCCAGCTGGGACCACTGACCCCCGGTGGTGGAGCCGATCTGCTGGCTGATCAGGTCGGGCAGGTAGACGATGAACGCGGCGCCCAGGAGCGCGCCGGCCCAGGTCCGGGACCCGCCCACCACGCACGCGGACAGCAGGGCCAGGGAGAAGAACAGCGAGTAGCTGTCGGGCACCGTCGAGGCCAGGACCAGCCCGCCGAGGGCGCCGCCGAGCCCCGCCACCGCCGAGCTGACACCGAACACCGTCAGCGTGAGGCGGTTGACGTCCACGCCCTCGGACCTGGCCATCAGCGGGTTCACCCGGAGTGCGTCGATGGACCGGCCGAAGGGACCGGTGCTCAGGTTGCGCAGCAGCACCAGCACGACGGCGAGCACCACGACCAGCAGCAGGAACTGGAACTGCTCGTCGGAGAGGCCGGTGGCCGCCGGCGGGGTGATCGGCGAGCCGGCCAGCTGCAGGCCGATCGTCCCGCCGGTGAGGTCGGAGAACCGGGCCAGCAGCAACGGGAAGATGGCGGCGATGGCGATGGTCAGCAGCCCCAGGTTCAGCCCGCGGACCCGGAGTGCGGGGAGGCCGATGAGCCACCCGACCGCCCCGGAGACCACGACCGCGGCCACGACGGCGAGGGGCCAGGACCACCCCAGCTCACGGACGGCGATCATCGCGGTGTAGGCGCCGAGACCGTAGAGGGCTCCGTGGCCGGCGCTGATCTGGCCGGCTCTCCCGATGAGCAGGTTGAGGCCGGCGACGGCGATGGCGATGGTCAGCACCCGGGAGGCCTTGAACAGGTCGTAGTCGCTGACCTGGAAGGGCACGACCAGGCCGACGACGAGCAACGCCGTCCACGCCCAGGTCACCGGACGGCGCAGCAGCGGCACCGGTCGGGGCCGGGGACCGACGGTGGCGACCACGTCCACGCGGTCGGTGTGCTCCCCGCGCGGCTCGGAGACGACGGCGGCCATCAGGCGCGCACCGTCGTCGCACGGCCGAGGAGACCCTGGGGGCGGACGAGCAGGACGAGGAAGATCACTGCGAACGGGACCACGAGTTGGAGGTCTCCTCCGATGCCGGGGACGTACCTGCTCGCCCAGTTGGAGAGCAGGCCCACGAGCAGCCCGCCCACGACAGCACCCAGCCGGCTGGAGAACCCGCCGAGGGTGGTTGCGGCCAGGGCGAGCAGCAGTGCGTTGGTCATGAGCTCGGGGGAGAGCCCGAGCGTGGGGGCGGCGACGAGCCCGGCCACCGCCCCGACCGAGGCGGCGATGCCCCAACCCACGGCCAGCATCAGCCCGGTCGAGATGCCGAGCAGCTTGGCCGACTCGGGGTTGTCCGCCACGGCTCGCAGCCGGAGCCCCAGCGGGGTGAACCGGAAGACCAGCCCGCAGGTCACCATGGCCACCAGCACGAGCGCACCGCCACCCAGGGCCTGGGCCGTGAAGGTCAGCGGGCCGAGCTGCAGGGCCCCGTCGCCGAACGGGGACGGGGCGGAGCGCACGTCGGTGCCCCAGACGAGGGCCACCACGGCGTTGGTGCCCAGCAGCAGTGCGGCGGTCACGGTGAGGAGGGCCAATGGGCCGCTCTTCTCGACCGGTCGGACCAGCACGCGCTCGACGCCGGCGCCGAACACGAAGGCGGCGACGACGACGAGCGGCACCACGAGCCACCAGGACAGCCCTGCCGTGCTCAGCGCGAAGGCGACGAACGCCGCGAGGGTGGCGAACTCGCCCTGCGCGAAGTTGAGGGTGCCGGTGCCCTGGAAGACCAGGGCGACGGCGAGGGCGAGGGCGGCGTAGACCAGGCCGGTGGTCAGACCGGATGCGGTCTGCTGGAGGAACTCGGTCACGGGTGGACCCCTTCCGGGTCGTCGGCTGCGGTGCCCAGGTAGGCGGCGTGCAGGCTGGGGTCGGCGGCGAGCTCCGCGGCCGGGGCAGCAGCCACCACCCGGCCGCGGGCGAGCACGATGCCGCGGTCGGCCACGCGCAGCGACGCGCGGGCGTTCTGCTCGGCGAGCAGCACCGACAGCGACCACTATTCGCGCAACCGGGCCAGCACCGCGAACACGTCGGCGGAGGTCAGCGGCGCCAGCCCCAGGGACGGCTCGTCGATCAGCAGCAGCCGGGGGCGGGCCAGCAGGGCACGGCCCAGCGCCAGCATCTGCTGCTGGCCACCGGACAGGGCCCCGGCCGGTCGCCGACGCATGTCGGCCAGCACCGGGAAGGTCTCGTAGATGCGGGCGAGGTCGTCCGCGGCGGCGCCACGGGCGGCGCGCGGTCGGGACAGCGACCCCAGGCGGATGTTCTCCTCCACGGTCAGCCCGGTGAACGTGCCCCGGCCCTGCGGGACGTGCCCGATGCCGGCGCGGGCGACCCGGTGGGCCGGGAGCCGGGTCAGGTCGACGCCGGCGAAGGTGATCCCGCCCCGGGCGCGGACCGCGCCGGAGAGGGCCCGCAGCAGGGTGGTCTTCCCTGCGCCGTTCGCCCCGAGGACGGCGACGATCTCGTCCTCGCCGACGGTGAGGTCCAGACCGTGCAGCACGGGGACCCGTCCGTAGGCAGCGGTCAGCCCCGTCACCTCGAGCAGGGCGTTCACGCCGGGTCCTCGGACGCGCCCAGGTAGGCCTCGACGACGCGGGGGTCGCCCCGGACCTCGTCCGGCGTGCCGACGGTGAGCACCCGTCCCGACTCGAGCACCACCACCCGTCGGGCCACCGACATGACGAGGGCGACGTCGTGCTCGACCAGCAGCACGGTGCCCTCCCCGCCGACGTGGGCCTCGACCTCCTGCAGCAGGTCCCGGGACTCCTCGGCGCCGAGACCGGCAGCCGGCTCGTCGAGCAGCAGCAGTCGGGGTGCGCCCATCAGCGCCCGGGCCACCTCCACCCGGCGTCGGTCGCCGTGCGGGAGGCCGGCGACCGGCCGGCCGGCCGCCGCGGACATGCCGAGCCGGCCCAGCAGTTCGTAGGCCTCGTCGAGGGTGGCCGCCTCCTCCCGCCGCCGGCGGGGTGTCACCAGGATCGAGTCCCAGACGCCCACGCGGCTGTGGGCCACGGCGCCGAGGGCGACGTTGTGCAGCGCCGATTCCGCGTCCAGGAGCGCCGGGGTCTGGAACGTCCGGGCGACACCCCGCTGGGCGCGGCGGTGCGGGCGCGACCGGCCGAGATCCTCGCCGTACAGGCTGAGCTCGCCCTCGTAGCGGTAGAGCCCGCTGACGCAGTTGAACAGCGTGGTCTTGCCCGCGCCGTTGGGGCCGATCACGGCGGACGTCCCGCCTGCCGGCAGCTCGAAGTCCACCCCGTCCAGCGCACGGAGCCCGGCGAAGGAGAGACCGACCCCGCGGGCCCGCAGGGCGGGGGGACGGCCGAGCGGTGGGTCGGGCACGGAGTCGTCCTCGACGATGGCCTGGGTCACAGCGGGCAAGCTAGGGCGTATGCCACGTCACACAGAAATGGTTCCTCCTGATGATGGCCATCTGTTCGGTGAATGCGAAAAGGTGCGCCGGTGAACCTCGCCGGGGCCGACCTCAACCTGCTCGTCTCGCTGCGTGCCCTGCTGCAGGAGCGCAACGTGACGCGCGCCGCGCAGACCGTCGGGCTGAGCCAGCCGGCGATGAGCAATGCCCTCGCCCGGCTCCGCCGGCAGTTCGGCGACGAGCTCCTGGTCCGGGAGGGGCGCGGCCTGGTCCTCACGCCGACGGCGAGGGAGCTGCAGCACGCCGTCGAGCCCGCGCTGACGATGGTGGAGCGCGCCCTGCGGATCCAGGCGTCCTTCGACCCCGGCACCGCGGTCCAGACCTTCCGGATCGCGGCCAGCGATTACGGGATGACGCTGGTCGGTGCCCGGCTGCGCGACCTGGGCACCGTCGCCCCGGGGGTGACGGTCGACCTGGTCCAGATCGACCACGGCTTCGTGCGGGACAGCGAGAGCGTGATGCGGCGGGTGGACCTGCTCCTGGCGCCGCAGGCATTCCTGACCGGCTACCCCAGCGAGGGACTCTCCGCCGAGCCGTGGGTGGCGGTCGTGCGCGAGGAGGACCCGCTGACCACGGTGACCGAGGCCGACCTGGTCGGCCGCTCGCTGGTGGGGCTGTTCCACGACCTCGGTTCGGGGGCGCACATCGAGCGGCTCCTCACCGTCCGCGGGATCGCCGCCACCGGCTCGGTCAACGCCGAGTCGTTCTCGGTGGTACCTGCGCTGGTGGAGGGCACCGACCGGATCGGGTTCCTGCCGGCCGGTCTGGCGGTCCGCCTCGGCCCGGGCTACAGGCTGAAGGTGCTCCCGGTGCCGTTCCTCGTCGAACCGCTCGTGGAGTGCCTCTACTGGCACCGCTCGGCCCATCGGGACCCGGCGCACCGGTGGCTGCGGCGTCTGCTGCTCGCGGACCGAGCTACCCCGGAGATCCGCGTGCCATCCGTCCCGTGAATGTCGGGCATACCGGATGAGTAGTTCCGTTCCGGCGCCCGTCGATCGATGCTGGGCGACGTGTCAGCTCCGTCACGGACCCCCGTCATCGACGTCCACGCCCACCTGGCCGTCCCTGCTGCCGACGCCTTGCTGGAGGGCCCCGGGCTGACCCGGCAGCGTCAGGTCGACGCCGAGTCCCTGGGCTCGGCGTCCCTCCAGCTGAACCTGCGGCAGATCGCCGAGATCGGCCCGAAGCTGGTGGACCTGGACCTGCGGCTGGCCGCGATGGATGCTGCCCGGGTCGACGTGCAGGCGGTCAGCGCGTCCCCGGTCCCGCACCTGTGGGCGGACCGGGAGCTGGCGGCCCGCTACACAGCGGCGAGCAACGCCGAGGTGGCCGCGTTCTGCGCCCGGGCGCCGGAGCGGCTGCTGCCCATCGGCACGGTGTCCCTGCAACACCCCGACCTGGCCGTGGACCAGCTGCGGGCGGCGGTCGCCGACCACGGGGTGCGCGGTGTCCAGATCTCGACGTCCGCTGGACCCGGCCGGGAGCTGGACGACCCGTCGCTGGCCGACTTCTGGGCGACCGCCGACGAGCTCGGCACGGCCGTCCTCATCCACCCCTGGGGCTGCACCCTCGGAGCGCGGCTGGACGACTACTACCTCTTCAACAGCGTGGGCAACCCGACCGAGACCGCCCTCGCGCTGTCCCGGGTGGTCTTCTCCGGGCTGCTGGAACGGCATCCCGGGCTGCGCGTCTGGTCGGCCCACGGCGGTGGGTACCTGGCATCGTCGATCGTGCGCGCCGACCACGCCTGGGCGGCCCGCGCCGATGCGCACACGACCACCGAGGCACCCTCCGCGCTGCTGCGCCGGACCTGGGTCGACTCGCTGGTCTACACCCCCGAGCAGCTCCGTCACCTGGTCGCGGTCATGGGGCCCGGCCAGGTCACCCTCGGCAGCGACTACCCGTTCGACATGGGGGTCGAGGACCCCGTCGACCGCCTCGAGGCCGCCGGGTTCGACGCCTCCACCACCGATGCCATCCGCGGCGCCAACGCTGCCCGACTGCTGGGACTGACCTCGTGAACGGCTACGACATCACCACCGAGTTCGGCACCGACCCCGAGGCGGCGATCGCCGGCTCGGCGAAGCTCTTCAGCAACTGGGACCGGTGGGGGGCCGAGGACGGCATCGGCACCGTCAACCACCTCGACGAGTCGATCCGGGCAGCGGCCGCCGCACTCGTACGGCGCGGTGCGTCGTTCAGCCTGTCGCTGCCCTTCGACGAGAACGGCCCCCAGTTCGGGTGGAAGCGCCGCGTCAACCCGGTGCACACCATGATGAGCACGGGGATGGACACCCCCGAGCAGATGGGGCTCCCGCACGGGCTCTCCGTCGCTGACGACGCGGTCTTCATGCCGCTGCAGTGCTCCACCCAGTGGGACGGTCTCGGTCACGTCTTCGACCACGGGATCGGCTGGAACGGCCGGCTGGGCCGCGAGGTCGTGACGAGCGAGGGCGACGTCGCCACCGGCATCGAGCGGCTGGCCGCCCCGGTGGTCGGCCGCGGGGTGCTGCTCGACGTGGGCCGGGCCCTGGGCGAGGACGGCGAACTCCCCGACGGCTGCCCGATCACCAGCGCCGACCTCGACGAGACGGCCCGCCGGCAGGGGGAGTCCGCCACCGTCCGCCGGGGCGACATCGTGCTCGTCCGCACCGGCCAGCTGACCCGGGTCCGCCGGCGGCTGGCGGCGGGGGAGGGGTGGGGCGCCTACGCCGGCGGGCCGGCGCCGGGCCTGTCGTTCCAGACCGCGGGCTGGCTGCACGGCAGCCAGATCGCCGCCATCGCCACCGACACCTGGGGCGTCGAGGTCCGGCCCAACGAGTGGCCCGAGGCCATGCAGCCGCTGCACCAGGTCGCCCTCCCGCACATCGGGCTGCTGCTGGGGGAGATGTGGGACCTCGACGCCCTGGCTGCGGACTGCGCCGCCGACGGGGTCTACGAGTTCCTGCTGGCCGCCCAGCCGCTGCCCTTCACCGGTGCCGTCGGCTCGCCGGTCAACCCGGTGGCGGTGAAGTGACGTGCGGCTGACCACGCTGACCAGCGCCGGGGGACCGCGGGTCGGGGTCCTGGACGGGTCGATGACCGACGGGCTGGTGCGACTGCTCGAGGCGGGGCCGACCCTGCTCGACGTGGTGCGGGGTGGGCCGGCCGCGCTGGCCGACGCGGCGACCCGGGCAGCGCGCTCGGCCGACGCCGTCGAGGTGGCCCAGGCCTCCTTCGGCGCCCTGCTGGACCCGCCGAGCGTGCGGGACTTCCTCACCTACGAGGCCCACCTGGCCGAGCTCACCGGCGCCCCACCGCCCGACGAGTGGTACGAGATGCCGCTGTTCTACTTCGCCAACCCGGCCTCGGTCCTGGCACCCCACGCCGACGTCCGGCTGCCGCCGTCGGTCACGCAGTACGACTACGAGCTCGAGGTGGCCGCGGTCGTCGGCGTCGCCGGCTCGGACCTGACCCCGGAGCAGGCCGCCGACCACATCGTGGGCTACACGCTGTTCAACGACTGGTCCGCGCGTGACCTGCAGGTGCACGAGTTCCGCTTCCCGATGGGCCCGTCGAAGTCCAAGGACGCAGCGATCACCCTGGGGCCGTGGCTGGTCACGGCGGACGAGCTCGCCGACCGGGTGGTGGACGGTCGGCTGGCGCTGCGGACCGAGGTGCGGCTCAACGGCGAGCGGGTCGGCGGGGACACCACCTCGAACATGGCCTGGTCCTTCGCCGAGCTCGTCGCCCATGCCTCCCTCGGCACGGTCGTCCGGCCCGGGGACGTGCTGGGGTCGGGCACCTGCGGCACCGGGTGCCTGGCCGAGCTCAAGCGCAGCGACCCCGACACCGCACCGGACTGGCTCCGCGCCGGCGACGTCGTCCGGATCGAGGTCGAGGAGCTGGGCGCCATCGAGAACCGGGTCGTCGCCGGGCCCGAGCCGCAGCCGGTGCCGCGCGGGCGTCGACGTCTCCACCGGGCGGGCTGAGGTGCGTCTGCAGGACGCCGTCGCGGTGGTCACCGGGGCGGGCAGCGGGATCGGTGCGGCGCTGGCACGCCGGTTCGCCGCCGAGGGCGCCGCAGAGGTGGTGGTCAGCGACCGGGACGGCGCCGCCGCCCGGCGGGTGGCCGAGGAGATCGGCGGGACGGCGGACACGACCGACGTGACCGACGAGGGCGCGGTCGCCGCCCTCGTCGAGCGGACGCTGGCCGAGCACGGCCGGGTCGACCTGTTCTGCTCCAACGCGGGGGTCTTCTCCGGCGGCGGCGTCGAGACCCCCACCGAGGTCTGGGAGCAGGTCTTCGCCGTCAACGTGCTCGCCCACGTGCACGCCGCACGCGCGGTGCTCCCGTCCATGCTGGCGCGCGGCAGCGGGCACCTGCTCTCCGTGGCCTCGGCCGCCGGCTTGCTGACCACCCCGGGCGATGCGCCCTACACCGTGACCAAGCACGGCGCGGTGGCGTTCGCCGAGTGGCTGGCCGTCACCTACGGCGGCCGGGGCATCGGCGTCAGCGTGGTCTGCCCCCTCGGGGTGGCCACCCCGCTGCTGCTGGACCCCCTGGAGGGGGGCAGTGCCGCGGCGGCCGTCGTCGCGGCCTCGGGGTCGGTGCTCACCCCGGAGGACGTCGCGCAGTCGGTGGTCGACGGGCTCGCCGAGGACCGGTTCCTCGTCCTCCCGCACCCCGAGGTCGGCGACTACTGGGTGCAGAAGGCGACCGATCCAGAGCGTTGGTTGACCGGGGTCCGCCGGCTCACCGAACGGGTGGGCACCTGACGTGGCGGTCGACAAGGTCCTGCCCGACGCCGCGTCCGCGGTGGCCGACATCCCGGACGGGGCGAGCCTGGCCGTCGGCGGCTTCGGCACGTGCGGACTGCCCACGACCCTCATCCAGGCCCTCCTGGAGGCCGGCACCACCGACCTGTCGGTGGTGAGCAACAACTGCGGCACCGCCGCCCACGGGCTGGGCACGCTGCTGGCCGCCGGGCGGTTGCGCCGGGTGACCGCCTCCTACGTCGGCGACAACGCCGTGCTGGCCGCGAGGTGGCAGGCCGGGGAGGTCGAGCTCGAGCTCGTGCCCCAGGGCACGCTGGCCGAGCGGCTGCGAGCCGGCGGGTCGGGGATCGCCGCCTTCTTCACCCGGGCCGGGGTGGCCACCCCGATCTCCGAGGGCGGACTGCCCTGGCGGTACGCCCCCGACGGCTCCGTCGCGGTGGCCAGCCCACCCCGCCGGGTCGAGGTCTTCGACGGCGTCCCGCACGTGCTCGAGCACGCCACCCGCACGGACGTCGCGCTGGTGCACGCCGCCCGGGGCGACCGCGCCGGCAACCTGGTCTTCCACGCGGCGGCCCGCAACTTCAACCCGCTCGCGGCCATGGCCGGCCGGGTCACGATCGCCGAGGTGGAGGAGCTGGTCGAGGTGGGTGACATCGGCCCCGACGACGTCCACCTGCCCGGCGTCTTCGTTCAACGGGTCGTGGTGGTCCCGGCCGGGACCACCAAGCGGATCGACCGGTTGACCGTGCAGGGCCGACCCGACGAGTGGGGAGTGGACCGGTGACGCTGACCCGGCAGCAGGTGGCCGCCCGGGTGGCGCTGGAGCTGCCCGACGGCGGCTACGTCAACCTCGGCATCGGGCTGCCCACCCTGGTGCCGGGCTTCCTGCCGCCGGGGGTCGACGTCGTCTTCCACAGCGAGAACGGGGTCCTCGGTGTCGGCGGCTTCCCCGTGCCCGGGGACGAGGACCCCGATCTCATCGACGCGGGGAAGCAGACCGTGACGGTGCTGCCCGGGGCGGCGTTCTTCGACTCCTCGGTGTCGTTCGCGATGATCCGCGGAGGTCACCTCGACGTCGCCGTCCTCGGGGCCATGCAGGTATCGGCGGGCGGGGACCTCGCCAGCTGGACCGTCCCGGGTCAGGCGCTCAAGGGCATGGGGGGTGCGATGGACCTGGTGCACGGTGCCCGCCGGGTCGTGGTCGCCATGGAGCACCTCACCAGGCGGGGTGAACCCAAGCTCGTCCAGCGCTGCAGCCTGCCCTTGACCGGTGCCGGGGTGGTCCACCGCGTCGTCACGGACCTGGCGGTCCTCGACGTCGGACCGACCGGTCTGGTGCTGCGCGAAGTGGCACCGGGCACCACCGTCGAGCAGGTGCAGGCAGCGACCGGTGCACCGCTGCAGGTGGCTGATGATCTGCAGCAGATCCCGGTGGGTGGTCCCGCCGACCGGTGATCGGCCGGCGGGACCTCCGACGAGATCGGCGCGTCGGTCAGTCCGTGATGAGGGCGAGCTGGGTGTTGATCTCCTTCGGGTTCGTGTCACCGACGATCTTCTGCAGGAAGGGCGTGTGGTCGAACACGAAGTCCCGGATGGGGCGTACGAGCCTGGGTGCATGGTGGAACCGCTGGCCGTTCTCCCAGGCCATCTTGACCTGGAAGTTCACGTGCGGCTTGCGGGGGTCCTCGTAGGCCTGGAGGGTCCGTCGAACCGCCGCGAGGTCGGTCAGGTCGACCCCGCGCAGCGCTCGGCCGACGAAGTACCCGTCCTCGATGGACATGCCTGCCCCGTAGGCCGCATAGGGTGACGTGGCGTGGGCCGCGTCGCCGGCCAGCGTGATCCGCCCCTTCGACCACTGGTCGAGGTAGCCGCGGTCGCGGAGCACCCAGCGCTGCACGTCCTGGGGCGCGGTGCGGGCGATGAGCTGGGGGAGCGGTGCCGGGAACCTGCGGCCGAGCTCCGCGGCCCGGGCGAGCAGGTCCGGGGGCGCGGGAGCTTCGGGGTCGGTGGCCTCCAGCACCCACCACTGGTAGCCGTCCCGGCCCTTGTTGCGGATCGAGGTCCAGCTCCCCTGCACCTGGCGGTCGTGGCTGATGACGCACATGCCCGTCTCCCCGCCGATGTCGTCGGCGAAGGTGAATCCCGCGATGGCGTGCAGCCGGTGCTCCCGGATCGGGGTCTCACCCCACAGCGCCGTCCTGACCAGCGAGTGGATCCCGTCGGCGCCGATCAGCACGTCCGCCTCGTGGGTCGTCCCGTCGGCGAAGTGGAGGGTCACCGCCCGGTCGTCTTGCTCGATCCGCTCGACCACCTGGTTGGTGCGCAGCACGCCCGGGGGGAGTGCAGCGAGCATGCGCTCGTAGAGCTCGGGTCGGAGCAGACCGATGAAGCCTCCCCCACGGCCGTACTCCTGCTCCAACTCGGGCGACGACCTCACGACGGCCCGCACCTTGCCGGTGCTGCTGCGGAACTCCGTCTGGCACGGCGCTCCGAGGTCGTGGGTGTCCACGCCCAGCAGACGCAGGGCCTTGAGCGGCGGTGGCCACAGGTTGAGCACGTTGCCGGCGGGTCGGGCTTCCGGGTAGCGCTCGAAGACGACCACGTCGTGGCCGGCCTGGTGCACGGAGAGGGCGGTGGCCATGCCGGCCGGCCCGCCTCCGAGCACGGCGACCCGGCCGCGCGGGCCTGGAGTTGCTCAGGACATCGTCGTCTCTCCTTCGGTGGTCATGCGGGGGTGCTGACCGCGGCGGCGACGCGGCGGGTCACCCCGGGGACGTCTCCCTGGACGTGGTCGAGGTTCCACTGAGCCATCTCCATGGAGGCCTCGACGACGGTCCGCACCCGGTCGAAGCGGCGGGCGGTGAAGGCCGACCAGAGGTCGTCGTCGACCCGGGAGCGGGTGGTCAGCAGCTCGGCCAGGACGACGGCGTCCTCGAACCCCATGGCCGCGCCCTGGGCGATGGTGGGCGGACAGGTGTGCACCGCGTCACCGATCAGCACCACGCGACCGCGGTTCCACGGTGCGTCGAGCAGGTGGTGCTCGAACCAGGTGTAGTTCAGGTCCGCCGGGTCGACGAAGGACGCCCGGACCTCGTCCCAGGGCCCGTGGTAGGGCCGGCTGAGCTCGATGAAGTCGGCCAGCCGTTCCTCGGGGGTCTGCGTGGTCCGGTCCCGCGCCGTCTCGACGAGGGACCAGTAGGCCGTCGTGTCCGAGGTGGGGCAGACCAGCGCCATGTAGGAGGGACCGCCGAAGATCGCGTGGAACTCGGTGATGTCGGCGGGTTTCGGTCCGAACATCCGGAAGGCACCCATGCCGACCGAATGGGTCTCCAAGGGGATCTCGAGCATGCGTCGTGTCCAGGACCGCAGCCCGTCGGCGCCGATGACGACGTCGTACCGACCCGACGAGCCGTCGGAGAAGGTGACGTCGACGCCGTCCTCGTCCTGCGTGAGGGACTCGATCGTCGTGGAGTACCGCGTCTTCACGCCGGCGCGCTCCGCGCGGTCCATGAGGATCCGGGCCAGCTCGGGTCGGTACATGCCCATGGTCGAGGGCAGGTCAGCGCCCCCGAAGGGGATGTCGTCCACGCGGGCCACGATCGTCGCCGCCGGGTCCGGCACCCGGATGACCAGTTGGGAGAACGGGAACCCGTGCTCCAGGCACTCCTCGAGGACGCCGAGCTGGCGGAGGACCCGGAGCGCGTTGCCCTGCAGCGTGATCCCGGAACCGAGGGCACTCACCTCGGGCTTGATCTCCACGAGGTCGACGGCGACCCCGGCGTCGGACAGCAGGATGCTGGTGGTGGCCCCGGCGGCACCGCTGCCGACGACCAGGACGTTGCTCACTGCAGGCATGGTGTGTCCCTCAGCTCCGTCGTGGCCGGTCAGGCCTCGTAGGGGTGGACGGCCTCGTTGGGCTGGAAGCGGAACTTGTGGCCCCACATCTCCTGCCGCTTGCCGTTGCGGAAGTTGAGGTTGTTGGGCGAGCGCTTGCTCATGTCGTCGATGGCGAGGCCGCCCCAGCCGTACTCGATCATGAAGCCGCCGGCGGTGTGGATGTAGTAGGAGATGACCTGGTCCCCGATGTGCCGGCCGAAGGCCATCTGCAGGTCGGGGTTGGCGTCGCCGCCCAGCACGTCGTAGTAGGAGTAGCCGACGTCGTCGATGTCGACCGACTCGAGGTAGACGTGGTGCAGGCCGACCGAGTTGGGCACCTCGAGGAAGGCGACGCTGTGGTGGCGGGGGTTCACCCGGAGGAACCACATCTCGCCGAGCGGCGCGTTCATCTTCAGGATCTCGCTGGGGATGAAGCCCATGGCGTCGATGTAGAAGTCGACCGCCTTGCGGGCGTCGGGCACCGCGAAGACGACGTGGCCGAGTCCCTGCTCCTTGGTGACGAAGCCGGCGTGCGGACGCGGCGGGTGCCAGAACGAGTAGTTGGACTCCTGGTAGCAGAACAGCTCGAGGGGCTGCCCGAACGGGTCCTCGAACTGGACCAGCTTGTCGACACCGCGCTGGTCGGCGAGCGCCTGGTCGGCGAAGCGGGGCTTGGCACCGGCGTCCTCGAGGCGCGCGACGGCGGCGTCCAGGTCGCGGTGGTTCAGCACCTCCCAGCCCGCGTACAGGAAGCGGTACTCGTCGCCGGGGTGGAACGAGAGCCGGTAGTCCGCGTCGTCGATCTTGAGACGCACGGCGCCGTCCGCGCCGTCGGGACCGATCATGCAGCCCAGGACCTCGGGACCCCAGGTGCGGAACTCCTCGTAGCGGGGGGTCTGCACCCCGACGTATCCGAGCTTGGCGATGTGGCTGCTCATGGCGCCCTCCGGTGTGACGTGCGGCTCTGTCCCGATCGACGCTAGGAGCGCGCGGAGGGGTGCGGAAATGCGTGCTTGCTATCCCTCGGATCCACCGGGCGCATGACCCGGGTCACAGGTCGAGGACGAGTCGGGCCTCTGCGGCCGTCGACACGCAGGTCACGATCAGGCGCCCGGCAGCGCGCTCCTGGCCGGTCAGCACCGAGTCGCGGTGCTCCACCGCGCCCTCGACGATGCCGACGACGCAGGCGCCGCAGATCCCGACGCCGCAGGAGACCGCGACCTCGGCACCCGCCGCGTGCAGGGTGGTGAGCAGGTTCGTGCCGGCGGCCACCTGCATCCGTTCACCCCGGCGGGCCAGGACGACCTCGTAGGCCCGGTCTGCGCCGGTGGTCCGGGTGGGGGCGTCGAAGCGCTGCACGTGCACCTGCACCCCGGGTGCCGCGGCCTCGGCCACCGCCTGGACGAGACGGCTGCTGCCGCAGGCGTACACGGAGGTACCGGGCTGGGCGGCGGCGACCACCTCCAGCAGCGACGCGCGGTCGGCAACCGTGCGGGCCGCCGGACCCAGGTCGGCCACCTCCTGGCCCAGCGGGGTACCCGGGCCCGACCGGTCCACGTGCACCAGCGACCAGGGGTAGACGCGCGCACTGCGGACCAGCCGGGCCATGGGGAGCAGCGGCGCGATCCCCGCCCCCGCGGACGCGAACAGGTAGCGAGGCGCCCCGCCCACCGCGAACAGCTGGCGGGGGCCGCGCACCCGGAGCACGTGCCCCGGACGCAACACGTCGTGGACGTAGGCGCCCGCCCCGTCCTGGTCGGCGGACCGGGCCACGAGCAGGCGCCACGACCGGCCGTCGCCGGGATCGCCGGCCAGCGAGTACGGCCGGGTGAGACCGGTGGGCAGCACCAGGTCGACGTGCGCGCCGGGCGTCCAGCGTGGCAGCGGGGTGCCGTCCCCGGCGACCAGGAGCACCTCCACCAGCCGGTCGGCGACCGGTCGCACCGCCGACACGGTCACCGTCCGGCCCCGGTCGGCCGGAGCGGGGGTCATCCCTCTTCGGCCACGCACCGGTTGTGCTGCGCGCCCAGCCCCTCGATGGCCGTCTCCATCACGTCGTCGGGTCGCAACCACCGCTTCCAGTGCCCGCCGTTGCCGGCCGGGCTCCCGGTGAGCAGGAGGTCCCCGGGGAGGAGGACGGCGGCCGCGGACACCGAGGCGATCAGCCCGGGGACGTCGAAGAGCATGTTCGCCGGGACGTCGTCCTGCTTGCGCTCGCCGTTGAGGTCGAAGGTGATGCGCAGCTGCCGGTGGTCGGCCACCTGGTCGGCCGGGACGAGGAAGGGTCCGGTCGGCAGGAACGTCGGCCGGCTCTTGGCCCGCAGCCAGTCCCCGCCCAGGGCCTTGTGCTGGGGCGGGAACTGCAGGTCGCGGGCGCTCACGTCGTTGCAGACCGTGTAGCCGGCCACGTGCTCCATCGCGCGTTCCCGGGGCACCTTGTGCGTCCGGGTGCCGATGACGACCGCCAGCTCGGCCTCCCAGTCGACCTGCGCGGACCCCGGCGGCAGCAGCACGTCGTCGTCCGGTCCGCAGATGGCGCTGGGCAAGGTGACGAAGACGAAGGGGCTGCCGCTGCGCGCGGTCTCGTCCATCACCTCGTCGGCGTGCCGGCGCAGCTCGTCGGCCGACCGCGGGTCGTCCGGTCCCGCGCTGGACACGATGATCTGGGCGACGTGCGAGCGGTAGTTGGCCCCGGCCTGGAACACCTGCCTCGGCTCCACCGGCGCCAGCACCGCGAGGTCGGCGAGGGCCAGGCCGTCGGCGGCGGTCAGCTCCGCGGCGAGCTCGCGCAACCGCGGTGCGACGGCGGACCACTCGCCGAGCAGGGCCTGGTAGGTGGCGGGGCCCCGCACGAGGCCGTCGTCCAGCAGCCGGAGCACCCGGTCGCCGACCACCAGCCCGGTGAAGGGGCCGGAGCCGTCGTCGAAACGGCCCAGGGCGTGCCCGTCGACTGATCGCGTCATGTCGTCCTCTTCCAGGTCAGGAGCTGTGGGTGAGCGCGGCGCGCCCGGCGTACTCGGCGTGGTCGCCGAGCTCGGCCTCCAGCCGCAGGAGCCGGTTCCACTTGGCGGTGCGCTCGGAGCGGGTCGTGGAGCCGACCTTGATCTGGCCGGTCCGCCAGCCGACGGCGAGGTCGGCCAGCCAGTCGTCCTCGGTCTCGCCCGACCGGGCGGACAGCACCGTCGCGTACCCGGCGGCGTGGGCCCGACGGACGACCGAGCGGGCGGTGTCCAGCGTGCCGATCTGGTTCGGCTTGACGAGGACGGCGTTGGCCACGCCCTCGTCGATGCCGCGCTGCAGCCGCTCGGGGTTGGTGACGAAGAGGTCGTCGCCCAGGAGCTGCCGGCCGGTCAAGCGCTGGGTGCCCAGTCGCCACCCTGCCCAGTCGTCCTCGCCGAGGGCGTCCTCCAGGGACACCACGGGGTACGCGGAGCACCAGTCCGCGAGCTCCGCCACGAGCTCCGCGGAGGACAGGTGGCGGTCCTCGGCGGCCAGGACGTAGCGACCGTCGGCCCGGAGGAACTGGGTGGCGGCGACGTCGATCGCGATGCCGACGTCCTCCCCGGGGCGCAGGCCGGCGCGCTCGATGCCGGCGACCAGCACGTCCAGGGCCGACCGGTTCGTCGGCAGCAGGGGGCCGAGACCGCCCTCGTCGGCGACGAGGGCGACGGGCAGGCCACGGGAGACGAGCTCGTCCGCGGCGCCGGCCCGCACCCGGGCTGCCCACTCGATCGCGTCGGCGAAGGAGGTCGCCCCCACCGGCACGGCGAGGAAGTCCTGCACGTCGATGGAGCGACCCGAGTGCGCGCCACCCGAGATGATGTTGACCATCGGCAGCGGCAGCAGGGGAGCAGCGCCGTCGTCGGCCACCGCCGCGTGCAGGGGGAGGCGCCGCGCGCTCGCTGCGGCGAGGGCGGTGGCGATCGACACCGCGAGCACGGCGTTGGCGCCGAGCCGGCCGAGGTCGGCGGTCCCGTCGACCTCGCGCATCACCCGGTCCACGCCGGCCTGGTCGGTCGCGTCGAGACCTCGCACGGCGTCGGCGATCTCCCCGGTCACCCCCGCCACGGCCCGCCGGACGCCGGCGCCGCCGTAGCGGGCCTCCCCGTCGCGCAGCTCCCGGGCCTCGTGCCGCCCGGTCGAGGCGCCCGAGGGGACCGTGGCGCGTCCGGTGGCGCCCCCGTCGAGCGTCACCTCGCACCCCACGGTGGGCTTGCCCCGGGAGTCCAGGGCCTCCCAGGCGAGCAGTCCGGTGATGGTCGTGTCGCTCATGCGAGCAGCTCCCAGGCGTCGGTGACCGTGGTGGGGGGGTGGGTGAGCAGTCGGCGGGCCAGCTCGCGGGTGCGGTGCCGGGCCTCGTCGTCGAGGTAGTCGGCCGGGCTCTTGCCGTCGACGCGGGCCAGCAGGAGGCACCCGGTCTGGCGGACCAGCTGCTCCCCGTCCAGCGCCAGGTCGCCGTCGAGCTCGTCGGTGAGCGCGGCCAGGAACGCGCGCCCGGCCGCGGCGTAGCCCTCGGCCGCAGCCGGCCGGTGGACGGTCTTGAGCAGCAGGTGGCCGAGGGTCCACGCCGGGTCGAACGTCGGGTCGCCGATGTGGGCGACCTCCCAGTCGATCACCCACAGGCCGGTCCCGCCTGGTTCGACCAGGACGTTCTTCGGTGTGTAGTCGCCGTGCACCAGGCACGTGCGGGCCGCGGCCATGACGTCCACGGTCCGGTCGATCACCCCGGCCAGGTCCGGGTGGCGCGCGGCGACGGTCCGGTGGAAGGGGTCGACCCGCAGCTGGCCGAACGCCAGGACGTCGGCGAAGTCGCGGTGCACCTGGGTGTCGGACACGGTTGCGCGCTGCCAGGTGCCGAGCAGGTGGCCCAGCCGTGCGGCGACGGCGACGTCGACCTCCCCGGCCAGGAGCTGGTCCTTCCAGGTGCCCCAGCTGTCGGGTGCGCGCTCGATGACCAGGTAGCCGTCGTCGAGGTCGTAGACCTCCGGCGCCGAACCCGGTGCGAGTCTGCCGGCCAGGGCCAGCGCGCGACCCTCGGTGTCGATGCGGGCCGGGTCTGCCAGCCACTCCTCGGCCACCCGCAGCCTGCCCAGGGCCCTCTTGACCACCGCGTCCAGCCCTGGTGCGCGCACGGCCACGACGTCGTTGGACACCCCGCCCGCCAGCGGCGACACCTGCACGCCGGCCGCGGAGGGGGTCAGCCCGCGCGCCACCAGGTGGGCGGCCAGGGCGTCGGTGTCGGGCGCCGCGGTGGTCATCGGGGTTCCAGCGGAGCTCGCAGGGCGGGGCTGGTGAGCACGTCGCGGTTGACCACGGTCGCCGGGACCCGGCCCTGCAGCACGTCCACGACGTTCGTGGCGGCCCTGGTCGCCAGCTCCACCAGGGACCCGTCGGAGGAGAACGCCGTGTGCGGGGTGAGCACGACGTCGTCGCGGGTGCGGAGGGGGTGGTCGGCCGGCAGCGGTTCGGGGTCGGTGACGTCGAGGGCCGCGCCGGCGATCTCGCCGGCGTCCAGGGCGGCCAGCAGCGCTTCGGTGTCGACCAGGCCGCCGCGGGCGGTGTTGACCAGCCAGGAGGTGGGCTTCATCGCCGCCAGCTGCGCGGGGCCGATGAGGTGGTGGGTCCCGGCGGTGAGCGGCACGTGGAGGGAGACCGCGTCGGCCTCGGCGAGCAGCGCGTCGAGGGTGTCCACGACGCGCACGCCGGGGGCGGGACGACCGGAGAGGTCGTAGGCGATGACGTCGAGGCCGAGGACCCGGGCGCGCTCGGCGAGGGCCGAGCCGATCGTGCCCAGACCGACCAGACCCAGCACCTTCCCGCGCAGCCGTGTCCCGGACCCCGGGACATCGCTGCCCCAGCGCCCCGCCGCGACGTCCCGGGTGAGGGGAAGCAGGCGCCGGGCCAGGGCCAGGATGCCCAGCAGTGCGGAGTCCGCGACCTCGTCGACGCAGTACACCGGGACGTTGCTGACGACCATGCCAAGCGCGGTCGCGTGCGCGACGTCGATGTTGTCCACGCCCACGCCGTACCTGGCGACCGTGCGACACCGCGGGGCGGCGTCCAGCACCTGGGCCGAGACCGTCGCGAAGCAGGTGAGGATCGCGTCGGCGTCGGCGGCGAGCCGCACCAGCTCGGCGGGATCGTCGCTGGGTGCGAGCACCAGGTCGGCACCGGCCGCCGCGAGCACGGCGCGCTCGGCATCCGTCGTGGGCCAGGCAACCTCGGTGACCAGCACCGTCGTGCGGACGTCGTCCATCGCACCTCCTCGTCGAGTGCCCACGACGCTAGGGAGGTGGCCGGACGTCCGGAAATGCACAGCATGGTTGGCTGCGATCCACGATCGTGATGGCCGTCACGACGAACCCGCCAGGAGGAACCCGTGAAGCTGGGCCAGGTCGACCTGAACCTCCTGGTCGTCCTCGATGCGTTGCTGCGGGAGCAGAACGTGACCCGGGCGGCCGAGAGCCTGTACATGTCGCAGCCGGCGGCCAGCACCGCGCTGGCCCGGTTGCGCCGGGTCCTGGGCGACGAGCTGCTCGTCAAGAAGGGGCGGCACCTGGAGCTGACGCCGCGGGCCGAGTCGTTGATCGTGCCGGTCCGCGAGGTGCTGGCGACCATCGAGCAGTCGATCGTCCGCCCGCCGACGTTCGACCCGACGGCGGACACCCGTCGGTTCTCTGTCGTCGGGAGCGACTACATCGGGGTCACGCTGCTGCGGCCGCTGCTCGCACGCCTCAGCGGCCTCGCCACGGGCCTGCGGCTGGATGCCGCCCCGGTCGGTGCGCGCTACCTCGACGCGCTGCAGCGGGACGAGATCGACCTGGCGATCCTGCCCGACCGCATCGTCGCGGAGCGCTCCCTGCCTGACTGCTCGCGGATACCGCTCATCACCGACCGCTTCGTCGGCGCGGTGTGGAGCCAGCACCCGCACGCGGGTGATCGACTCACCGCGGACCTGCTGGCCGGCTCGCCCTACCTGGAGTACGTGATCGAGGGCCGGCGGTCCATCGTCGAGGAGGAGCTGGACGCTGCCGGCTGCACACGTCGGGTCGGCGCCACGGCGGGCGGCTTCGTGCCGCTGCCGTTCATGCTGGCCGGCACCGAGCTGGTGGCCGTGCTGCCTGAGCGGCTGGCGCTGCGGGTGGCCGGGGCAGCAGACATCCGGCTGCTGGAACCGGAGATGGAGTTGCAGCCGCTGGAGCAGTCGGCGTTCTGGCACGCCCGCCGAGACCGTGACCCGGGCCACGTGTGGCTGCGAGAGCAGTTGCTCATCGTGGCGGCAGAGGTGTTTCCGGGTGCGGAGGACCAGGCCCGGGGGGCAGCGGCCCCTCCTGCGTGAACCGGCGCCGGGGCATGCCTGTGACTGGCCCGGTCAGCCCGTCGTGATCGCCCGGACCCGGTCCGCGATCAGCTGGGCCACCGCCGCCGGGCGGGTCGCGGCCGGGCTGTGCCCACAGGACCACTCCAGGGTGCGGGTGGCGCGCCGGGCCATCGCCCGTTGCCGGTCGGGGTGCACGACCTGGTCGCCCGCGCAGACCACGTAGGTCGACGGCACGGTGCGCCAGGCGACCTGCTCGGGTGCACCGCGGAAGACCAGGCGCCCCGCCGGCCGCAACCGCGCTGCGCACGAGGCGGCGACCTCGGGGAGGGCGTCCCCGTACAGCAGCTGAACCCCCAGGTCGGCGTCGAGCTCCACCTCGTCGCCGACGACGCGCAGCGCCTCGCCCAGCCGGGTGTCGGGCAGCTCGCCGATCGTCCCCGGCCGGCTCACCGACTCACCGACGTCCAGCTGGTGGGCTGCGAGGTAGACGAGCTCGCGCACCAGCGGGTGCACCCCGGCGGCGGTGACCACGGCGCCGCCGTAGGAGTGCCCGACCAGGACCGCCGGTCTGCCGAAGGCCTCCAGTGCGTCCCGGGTGGCGCGGACGTCGCCGTCGAGGTCCCCGAGCGGCAGTTCCACCGCCGCGCTGTCGACGCCGCGGTCGGCCAGCGCAGCGCGCACGTCGTCCCAGCACCAGGCGCCGTGCCAGAGGCCGTGGACGAGCAGCGCACCCGGGGGGCTCGTCACCCCCAGGCCGGCGGGCGCTTCTCGGCGAACGCCGTCCGCCCCTCCGCGTGGTCGGGGTGGGCGGCAGCCTCGCCCTGGTGGCGTGCCTCCATCGCGAGCATGCCTTCGAACGTCACGTCGCCGACCGCGCGGAACTGCTGCTTGGTCAGCGCGAACGCGCGGGCCGGACCTGCCGCCAGCAGCTCCGCCAGCTCGCGGGCGGTGGCGGCGAGCTGGTCGGCGGGGAGCACGCGGTTCACCAGCCCGTACTCCTTGGCCTGCTCGGCGGAGAACGTGCGCCCCAACGTGGCGAGGGCGAACGCGCGGGCGTACCCGAGTTCGCGGACGAGGTGCCAGGACACGCCGGTGTCCGGCACCAGGCCCACCTTGCCGAACGCGCACGAGAAGGACGCCTCCTCGGCCGCCAGGCGGAGGTCGCAGGCCAGGACGAGGCCCAAGCCCGCACCGACGGCGGCTCCGTTCACGGCGGCGACCACCGGCTTGGGCATGGCCGTGATGGTCTGGGCGATCGGGTTGTAGGAACCGGCCACGGTCTCGTCGGCGTGCTCGAGCTCCTCCACCGCCGCGAGGTCCTGGCCGACGCAGAACGCGCGCCCGGTGCCGGTCAGGACGACCGCCCGGACGGCGTCGTCGGCAGCGACCTCGCGCAGGGCCCCGATCAGCTCCCAGCGGGTCGACCTGTCGAGGGCATTCAGCCTGTCCGGTCGGTCCAGCGTGACGGTGGCGACCGCGCCGTGCCGGGTCACCTGGACGGCGCTCACGCGGCCACCCCCGGGCCGTAGGAGTCGGCACCGGGGTGGATGGTGCTGTGCTCGCTGCCCGGGACGGAGTAGCCCCGCGCGGCGTAGGGGAACCCGTCGAGCTCGGTGGTCGCCGGGTGCATCTGGTAGTAGCTGCGGATCTCGTGGATCAGCCCGTCGGCGCAGGTGAACCACTCGGCCCCCCGGGTGGCCACCCGCTCGGTGGCACCCTGCGGCAGCCACCACATGCTCCACTCGATGACGGCCTGCTCCGGCGTCGCGCAGATGCTGTCGACCACCCAGCGCGCCTGCAGGATGCCGGTCACCTTCCGCCAGTACCGGGCCAGGTGCTCGGCCCCGGTGACGGCTGCGGACCCGGTGTTGGGCGCGAGGAACCAGTGGACGACGTCGGGGTGCAGGGTCGTGATCATGAGGTCGACGTCGCCGGCGCTGCAGCCCTCGTAGTAGCGGCTGACCAGCGCGGTCCAGGCGACGGTCGGGTCGGTCGCGGTTCGTGGGTCGGGCAGGGGGGTCATGCGTGCCTCTCTCCGTAGGTGTGGAAGCCGGCGCCGGTCTTGCGGCCGAGCCGGCCGGTGGCGAGCAGGTCGCGGAGGGTCCGGGCGGGAGGGATCCGGGGGTCGTCGTCGACCACGGCCATCGACTCCAGCGCCGCGACGGTGACGTCCACGCCGATCAGGTCGATGAGCGCCAGCGGCCCCATCGGGTGCCCTGCGCCGCTGGTCAGCACCTCGTCGACCTCCTCGACCGGGATGCCGGTCTCGTGCAGCCGGACCGCGTCGTTGAGGAAGGGGATGAGCAACCGGTTCACCACGAACCCCCTGGCGTCCGCGCAGCCGATCGGGGTCTTGCCGAGGGCACGGGCCCAGGCGGTGGCCGTGGCCCGCAGCTCGGCAGATCCGTCGAGCTCTGCCGGCACGACGACCTCGACGAGCTTCATGACCTGGGCCGGGTTGAAGAAGTGCAGTGCGATCACCGGTCGCCCGGAGGGCGCCGCGGGAGTCAGGTCGCCGACGCGGAAGGACGACGTGTTGGTCGCCAGCGGCAGCGACGGGGCCAGGGCCGCGTCGAGGCGGGAGATGACCTCGGCCTTGACGTCGAGGGACTCGGCGACCGCCTCGACCACGACGTCGGTCCCGTCGAGCGACGCCGTGTCGGTCGCGACGGAGACGCGGTCGAGCACGTCGGTCCTGCCTGCTCCGTCGAGCCTCCCGCGGGACACCGCGCGGTCGAGGCTCGCCGTGAGCGTGCTGCGGAGTCGTCCACCCGACTCGTCGCTGCGGGCGAGCACGCGCACCGGCCGACCGCTGCGCGCGACGGCCTCGACGATGCCGCCGGCCATGTGCCCGGTGCCGACGACGCCCACCGGGCCGTCCCACGTCAGCCCCGCCACCGGTGCCGCGCCGGTCGGCGCGGGCTCGGCGGGCACCCGGAGACCCAGCCGGTCGAGGTCTCCCGGACCGAGAGCGGCCATGACCTCGAACGGGCCGGCCGGGTGGCCCGCGCCCAGTCGCATCGCGGTGTCGACGTCCGCAGCCGATGCCGTCCCGCGGTCGACCAGGAGTGCCGCGTCGCGCAGCAGACCGGACAGGACGTCCGACGCCTGCCGCGACGGAGGTGGGGACACAGCCACTGGGCCCTCCCGGGGGATCCGCGCGCCGCATCCCGTCGACCGGCGCCGCTGCCGTCGAGGAGTCTGCGGATCGTGCTGGCCCGGGGGAAATGACTCTTGCCCATGTGCAGGCATTCGCCGGGCCGATCGCTCGGTGGCCCGGCATCGATCGGTGTCGCCCTCCCCGACCCCTGGAGGGCTCAGCCGCGCAGCAGGTCGACGATGTGGGCTCGGGCGGTGCGCCCTTCGGGGATGGGCAGCAGCGGCCAGACGTGCACCATGCCGGGGCCGTCCTGGTCGTCCACGTCGACCCCGGCGGCTCGGGCCCGATCGACGAGCAGGCGGATGTCGGGGTGGGTGATGTCCCGGGAGCCCCCGAAGACCGTGATCGGTCCCAGTCCGGCGGGGTCGCCGGCCAGCGGGCTGACCCGGGGGTCGTCCAGGTCGAGGCTGTCGCGCCACAGGTCGATGGACACCCGGATGCCCGGTCTGGCCAGCCAGGGGTCGGTGGGTTCCACCCGGTCGATCTCGGGGTTGGACAGCGACAGGTCCAGCGCAGGGGAGATGAGGACCGTGCGCCGCAGCGGCGGCACGCCGCGGTCACGCAGCAGCAACGCCGTGGACAGCGCGACCTGCCCCCCGGCCGAGTCACCCATGACGGTGACGTGGTCGGCACCGTGCTGGTCGACCAGGTCCGACACCAGGTCGGCGACCACCGGCACCACCGTGGCCGCGGTCCCGGTCGGGGTCAGCGGGTAGATCGGCACTGTCACCGTGGCACCGCTGTCCCGCACGACGACGGCGATCAGCCGCCAGTGGAACGGGCTGATCTCGAAGGCCCAGGATCCACCGTGGACGTACACGACGTGCTGCCCCGACGCGGTTGCCCGGGGCTCGACGACGTAGACGGGCCAGCCGTCGACTCTGCTCACGGAGACGCGGACGTCACCGGGGAGGCGGGCAGGCGGCCCGAATCGTTGGGGCCGGACTGCCACCTCCCGGAGTCGGTCGAGCATTCCCTCCCGAGTGGCGAACGTGCGCTTGAAGCGCAGCACCCGCAGCAGGAGGGGCAGGAGACGGCCGGCTGCGCTGGTCACCGGCTCATCTTGCTCACCTCACCCGCAGCCCCTGAGGTTCCCGTCAGGATGACGTTGATGCCGTCGGTCACAGCACCGACATGCGCACGGCTTCCACCCCCGACTCGACGCGCCGAAGTCGCACCGCGTGGCAGGAGTCCGTCGGCGCTGGGGCTTCCGTTCCCGAGAGCGCGACGGGGTAGGCGGCGATGTCGATGAACACGGTCAGTTCCAGTCGACCTTCTGTGAGGGCGCCCAGGAAACGTCTCAGTCATCGGCAGTGGTGACCACGAACCCACGTGGACGGATCGACGGACCACGGCTCGTGAGCCAGTCCGAGACCTCCAGCGGAGCATCGAGGCCCGTGGTCCTGGCAGTGCACAGACGGGTACGGACGTTCCTGGTGCGGACTGGGAACGAGGTGCGCGGCCCGGCGGGTGGCGGGTCAGCTCGCCTCTGGTGGCCCGGTCGTCTGCTTCGTGTCGTCCGTCGAGGATCGGACCACCAGTTCCTGCCCGAGGACGGTCTTGCGGATGGGGTGGTCGCCGTGCATGAGCTCCAGGAGCGTCGTGGCGGCCAGTCGGCCGGAGTCCTCGAAGGGCTGCGCGACCGTCGTGAGGCCCACAGCGGCTGCGACGTCACCATCGTCGCAACCGGTGACCGCGAGATCTGCTGGGACGCGAAGACCGTGCGCGGCTGCTGCGTGCAGGACGCCGACGGCGAGGACGTCGTCGTGGGCGGCCACGGCTGTCACGTCTCGATCGGTGAGGAGACGGGTGGCGGCCACACGTGCGTCGTCGGGGGAGTGCCGGGTCTCTACGACGCGGTGTGGGGGGAGCGGGTGGCCAGCTGTGGCGAGTTCGGCTGCGAAGGCCTGAAACCGTTGGACCCCCTGCTGGGGCCGCGCTGCGAACTGGTGTTCCTCGTTCACATAGCCGATCTGGGTGTGTCCGGCGGCGAGGAGGTGTCGGGCGAGCAGCCGACCGCTGAGGGCGTTGTCGCTGTTGATGCAGCTGAAGCCCGGGTCCTCGGAGTCGACGAGGACTGTGGGGAACGACGCAGCCAGCAGGCGTTCAGCTGCCTCGTCGTCGAGAGGGATGCCCATGACGATGAGTCCGTCGAGTCGGCTGCCCAGCGGGAGGCGGGACAGCAGCAGGGACGTGCGGGAGGCCGCTGACTCCTCGTCGTAGAGGCAGACCTCCAGGTTGGCCTTGTTCATGACCTCGAGCACGCCGGACAGGCGCCGCATGTAGGACTGGTAGGCGACGAAGGGGGCGATGACCCCGATGCGGCCGACCCCGCGTCGGGCCTGGTTGACCGCCTCGGACTTGGGGGTGAACCCCAGGGACTCGGCGGCCTCGAGCACGCGCCGTCGGGTGTCCTCGCGGACCCGGTCGGGTCGGTTGAGGGCGTTGGAGACCGTCGAGATGCTGACGCCGGCCGTGCTGGCCACGTCGTAGATCGTGACGTTGCTGCGTCCCATGCCCAGCTCACCTTCGTCCTCGCGTCGATCCGTCGGCCCTCGCTCCGGGGGCTAGTCCATCCTGCCTTCTTTCTGCGTGGTAGAAGTGCTTTTACCGAAATGCTTTACATGTGGTGCGCGCCACCGTACGTTCCCGTCGACACCAGCGCTGACCGCCGACGACGTCGGGGTGCGCACCCACCGGAGAACCGGAGTCCCGCGATGACGAACCGCCGTACCAGCTCGCTGAAGAACCGTGGGCGAACGACGGCCACGGCCGTCGCCGCCACCGCCGTGGCGGCACTGGTCGCCGGATGCAGTGGTGGGGCCGGTGGCGGTCAGGAGCAGGGGACGCCGAACGCCTCGGCCACGCCGTGCGGGGTCGCAGACTCCCTGACCTTCGGCAACGGTGCGGGTCCCTCCACGCTGGACCCGGGCACGATCGACCAGAGCGCCTCGCTGTACATCCAGCCTGCCTACGAGCCGCTGATCCGCCGCGACCCGCAGGGTGAGTACGTGCCTGGCCTGGCCGTCGAGTGGGGCTACGTGGGGGAGGGGAACACCCAGTTCCAGATCCAACTGCGCGAAGGGGTCACGTTCCCCGACGGGGGTGAGCTGACCGCTGAGGGTGTGGTGGAGCACTTCACCTACCTCCAGCAGGCGGGTGGGTCCTCCTCGGCGCTGTTGGCCGGCACGACGTTCACCGTCGAGAGCCCACTGCAGCTCACCATGAACCTGGCCGCACCCAACCCGATCCTGGAGGAGTTGCTCTCCCAGGACTGGGTCATCGGCATGGTGATCAGCCCGATCGCGCTGCAGGACCCGGCAGCGCTGGGCACCTCGACTGCCGGAGCCGGGCAGTACGTCCTGGACACCTCACGCACCGTCGCGGGTGACACCTACGTCTACACCGCAAACCCCGACTACTACGACCCCTCGGCTGTCCACTACCGAGAGATGACGATCCGAGTCGTCGCCAACCCCAACAGCCTGCTCAGCGCCCTGCAGACCGGCGAGCTCGACGCTGCCATCGGTGACTTCACCACCGCCTCCGCCGCACGCGGGGCCGGCCTGCAGGTCGCCGCGCAGCCCACCGTGTGGCAGGGCCTGGGCCTGTTCGACCGTGCCGGGTCGTTGTCGGCCCCGCTGGCCGACCAGCGGGTGCGCCAGGCGATCAACTTCGCGATCGACCGGGAGACCGTGACCGAGGCGCTCTACGCCGGCGACGGCGTCCCCACCTCGGAGATCGCGCTGCCCGGTAGCGAGGACTACAACGAGGACACCGCGGACTTCTACGCCTACGACCCCGACCGGGCACGCGAGCTGCTCACCGAGGCCGGCTACCCCGATGGCTTCACCCTGGACGTGCTGTCCACCGACTTCGCGAACATCGGTACCGCTGGGCAGGCACTGGCCGGGCAGCTGGAGCAGGTCGGCATCGAGCTGAACCTGGTGCAGGAAGAGCCCAACTCTTACGTGACGGACCTCTTCTCAGCCGCCTACCCCGCGGCCGCCGTAGGACTGGGTTCCCCGCCGGTGCACATCAGCGCCACCCTCGCCATCGCCCCGACCGGGCCGTTCAACCCGTTCCGGACCGAGGACGCCGAGCTCGCGACGCTCTACACCCAGGCAGCAGCGGCTGAGGAGGCTGACCGTGCAGCGCTGAACCAGCAGATCGTGGCGCGGGTCCAGGAGCTTGCCTGGTTCGCCCCGGTGACCTTCACCCCGGTCTACTACTACGGCTCGGCCACCACCGGTGGACTGGCCGTCAACGAGCAGAACCGCCTGCTGGACCCGGTCAACCTGTTCAGCACCCAGTGCTGAGCCAGTGATGACGACGTTCGTGCCCAGGCTGCTGGGGCGGTGGCTGGTCCGGTCGACCCTGCTGGTCCTCCTGGTCTCCGCCCTGACCTTCGTCCTGGTCTCCCTCACCCCCGGAGACCCTGCCCGGACCATCCTGGGTCAGTCGGCCACCCAGGAGCAGTACGAGGCCCTCCGCCTGCAGATGGGCCTGGACGCGCCGCTGTTGACCCGGTACGGCGCATGGCTGTCCGACGCGCTGCACGGAGACCTGGGCGCCTCGCTGTTCTCCGGTGAACCGGTCACCGGACTCATCGCCCAGCGGCTGGGGGTCACCCTCACCCTCATCACCGGAGGGGTGCTGGTTGCCGGCCTGCTCGGGGTCGCCCTCGGCGTGATCAGCTCCCGCAGCAGCGGAGTGCTGGCCCGGGTGGTCGACGTCGCCTCCCTCGTCGGGTCGGCCATCCCGCCGTTCTGGCTGGGTCTGGTGCTCTCGGCGGTCTTCGCAGTGGGACTGAGACTGGTCCCGGTGGTGGGCTACACCTCCCCGGCCGTCGACCCGGTCGCCTGGGCGCTGTCCATCGTGCTGCCGATCGTCACCCTGGCCCTGGCGGGCACCGCCATCGTGGCCAAGCAGACCCGGGACGCCATGCGGGAGGAGCTCGGCAAGGACTACGTGCTGGTGCTGCGCTCCCACGGCGCCTCGGAGTGGACCGTGCAGATCAAGCACGCTCTGCGCAACGCCGGCGTCCCCGTGGTCACGGTGCTCGGCGTGCTGCTGATCGGCCTGCTCGGGGGCACCGTGCTCGTCGAATCGGTGTTCAGCTTGCCCGGACTCGGAGGGCTTGCGGTGACCAGCACCCTGCGCCACGACCTCCCGGTGATCCAGGGCGTCACCGTGCTCTTCGCCGTCGTGGTCGTGGCAGTGAACCTGCTCGTCGACCTGGTCAACGCCTGGATCAACCCGAAGGTCGCCGCATGAGCCAGCCCCGCACCCCCACCACCACCCCCGCACCGGCCAGAGCCACCCCGGGGCCGCCTCCCGGGGAGCTGCTGCCCGCCACGGCGGCCCCGCTGACGCCGGCAGGCACCGGCACCCGGCGGGCACGGGTGTCCGGCGGACTCCGCGACCAGCCCGTGGCCGCGGTGGCCTTGAGCTGGCTGGGCCTCGTGGTGGTGGCCGTGACCGCCGGGCCGGCGCTGCTGCCCTACGGCCCGATGGACCAGGACCTCACCAGCGTGCTGTCGGGCCCCACCGGCCAGCACTGGTTGGGCACCGACGGGCTGGGGCGCGACCTGCTCGCCCGACTGCTGGTCGGAGGGCGACCCACGCTGGCTGGTGTGCTGCTCGCAGTCGCCGTCTTCCTCGTTGTCGCCATCCCCGCCGGGGTCCTGGCCGGCTACTTCGGTGGTGTCGTGGACCGGATCGTCGTCCTGGCCTCGGAGCTGCTCTTCGCCATCCCCGGGATCATCCTGCTACTGGTCATGCTGGCCGTGTTCGGCAACAGCGTGGTCATCGCCATGACCACGCTGGGGGTGCTGGCCAGCGGCGGCCTGATCCGGGTGCTGCGCAGCAGCACCATGGCCATCAAGCAGGAGCTGTACGTACGCGCCGCGCGCACCTCGGGTCTGACCGAGGCCCAGATCCTCCGCAGGCACGTACTCCCGCGGCTCGCCGGACCCATCACCGTGCAGACGTCGCTGTTCGCCGGCAGCGCCATCCTGGTGGAGACCGCCCTGGGCTTCCTCGGGTTCGGCACCCCGCCACCGGCCCCGTCCTGGGGCAACCTGGTCGCCAACGCCTCCCAGGCCATCAACACCCAGCCCTGGCTGCTCGTGCCCACCGGCGCAGTCATCATCCTCACGGTGCTGGCCCTGGGCCTGCTCGGTGACGCTGCACGCGACCTCACCGCCGCCCGACGGTCCGGTCGCGGTGCCGACCGCCCACACCCGTCCGGGGTGACGCAGCCGACGGACGCCTGGGCGACCCCCCTGATCCCCCCGGACCCGGCGGCGTTGCTCAGCGTGCGCGGCCTCTCGGTCGCCACGCCCGGCCCGCTGGGTCCGGTGCGGGTCGTGCAGGACGTGTCCTTCGACGTCCGGGCCGGTGAGATCGTCGGCCTCGTCGGGGAGTCCGGCTGCGGCAAGTCGGTGACCAGCATGGCCGTGCTCGGCCTGCTGCGGGAGGGCCTGTCGGTCTCAGCGGGGACGATCACCTTCGCCGGCGAGGAGCTGGTGGGGATGTCGGCCCGGCGCCGCAGGGACCTGAGAGGGCGGGGGATGGCCTTCATCTCCCAGGAACCCATCGCCAGCCTGGACCCCGCCTTCACCGTGGGCCAGCAGCTCACCGAGGTCGTCCGCCGGCACACCGGGGCATCGCGGCGACAGGCCCGCACGCGGGTCCTCGAGCTGTTGGAGTCGGTCAAGCTGCCCGACCCCGCAGCTGTGGCCCGCAAGCACCCGCACGAGCTCTCCGGCGGCATGGCCCAACGGATCGGGATCGCCGCCGCCCTGGCCGGGGACCCGGAGCTGCTCATCGCCGACGAGCCCACGACGGCCCTGGACGTCACCGTCCAGGCCGAGATCCTCGACCTGCTGGACTCCCTGCGCCGCTCCCGGGAGCTGGCCGTGGTGCTGGTGACCCACGACTTCGGTGTGCTGGCAGACATCTGCGATCGGGCAGTGGTGATGTACGCCGGCGAGGTCGTGGAAGCCGCCCCCGTCGCCGACCTGTTGGCCGCCCCGCGGATGCCCTACTCGGCGGCCCTGCTGCAGTCCAACCCCGCCCGCGTCCCGGCAGGCTCGCAGCTGCCGGCGATCGCCGGGTCGGTGCCCGCCCCGGCCGACTGGCCGGCGGGCTGCCACTTCCAGGAGCGGTGCGCCCTCGCCACGTCCGAGTGCGCCGAGGCTGCGGTGCCGCTGGTGGAGCTCGGCCCGACCCGCAGCGCCCGCTGTCTGCGGATCCCCGAGCTGGCAGCCAGACAGTCCGTCGCCGTGCCGGCCGGGCACACGCGTCCCGGGCAGGACGGCCGGGCTCGTGACACGGCGTCCCTGCTGGAGATCGAGGGACTCACGGTCCGATACGGGACCGGCCGCTCGGCGCACGTGGCAGTCCAGGACGTCTCCCTCCAGCTGGACGCCGGCCGGACGCTGGGCCTGGTAGGGGAGTCCGGGGCCGGCAAGTCCACCATCGGGGCCGCCGTCCTCGGGCTGGTGCCCGTCACCGCCGGCACCATCCGCTTCGACGGGCGGGACATCACCCGGCTGAACACGCGGGACCGCCGGGCCCTCACCCGGCAGGTGCAGGTCGTCTTCCAAGACCCCTTCAACAGCCTGAACCCGGTCCGCACCGTCCGGCAGACCCTGGAGGAGCCGCTGCGGCTCAACCTGGGCCTGTCCCCGGCGGCCACCCGCACCCGCACCGCCGAACTGCTCACCCAGGTGGGACTGCCACCCGAGGCAGCCGACCGCTACCCCGCCCAGTTCTCCGGCGGACAACGCCAGCGCATCGCGATCGCCCGCGCGCTCGCCGTACAGCCCCGGCTCATCGTCTGCGATGAAGCGGTCAGCGCCCTGGACCTGTCCGTCCAGGCACAGGTGCTCAACCTGCTGCAACAGCTGCAGACCGACCTCGGCCTGAGCTACCTGTTCGTCAGCCACGACCTCGAGGTGGTCCGACACATGGCCGACGACATCGCTGTCCTCCGACACGGGGAACTGCGCGAGGTCGGCCCGGCCGAGCAGGTGTACGGCCATTCGACCGACCCCTACACGCGCACGCTCATGGCCAGCGCCCCCACCCCGGACCCGGCCGTCCAGGCCCGACGACGCGAACTGCGCCAGGCCCTGCGCGTCGGCGCCACCATCCCCGCCGCCGACCGATGACCAGCCAACCCGACCACCTCGACTCCCCAGGAGGACCCGCAGTGACCAGTCAGCTCTGCTCGGCCGTCAACGACGACCCGGCTGTCGACCCGATCAGCACCCCGGCCCTGCCGCCGGAGCTGGCTGCGGTCCTGGCCCGGGCGTCCCGGGCCCTGGATCCCACCGTCGCGTGGCCGCCGGTCGCCCCGGGACCGGGCCAGTCGAGTGAGCAGTGGGCGGCCGAAGTCGCCGCCCACCGCGCCCACCACGACGCCATGGCGGTCAGCTTCTCCGCACTGGTGCCACCGGTGGCCCCCAGCACCGACCCGGCTGCGGCCGACGTCGAGGTCACCTCGGTGGTCGTCCCGGTCGAAGGCGAGGGCGTGCAGGCCGCCAAGGTCTACCGACCAGCGGGGGACACCGACCGCCCCGGGTTGCTGCTGCTGCACGGGGGCGGCTGGTGGATGGGCGGCGGTGCCACCGCCTTCTCCATCGGTGACATTCTGTGCCGCCGCCTGGCGGCCGAGCTCGACGTGGTCGTGGTCAACTTCGACTACCGACTGGCCCCCGAGCACCGGTTCCCGACCGGCTTGGACGACGCCGAGGCCGCGATCGACTGGATGACGGCGAACGCCGCCCGGCTCGGCGTGGACCCCCACCGGCTCGGGGTGTACGGCATCTCCTCCGGCGGCAACCTGGCCGCGGCCTTGGCCCATCGGCTCCGGGCCACCGACCGTGCTCTGTGCCTGGCGGTCCTCCAGGTCCCGGTCCTGGACCTCCGCCTCACGTCAGCCTCGATCCAGGCCGACCCGGACGCCCTGGCCGGTGACCTCCTGCGTGACCTGTACCTGGCCCCCGGCACCCCGGTCGAGGACCCCGAGGTGTCTCCCGCGCTGGCCACCGACGTCACCGGACTACCGCCGACGATCGTCGTCATCGGCACTCGGGACTCACTGCGCGATGACGGGGTGCTGCACGCCGAGACCCTGGCCGCCGGCGGGATCGAGTGCACGCTGCTGACCTACGAGATGACCCACGGCGTCGCCACCCCCGCGGTCTCCGAAGCCTGGGTCAACGACGTCATCAGCCACGGCCGCCGGATCCTCGCCGCCACCGCACCGCGCCGGAGCCAGGCATGAGAGCGGGGATCGGCGCCCTGGCCGCAGCCCTCTTGCTGGCCTCCGGCCTCGCCGTCTCGGGCCCCGCGGGCACCGCCCGGGCGGAGGCGGACCCGACGACCGCATCGTCGCCGGTGCGCGTCCTGGAACGCACCCAGCTGACCCCGCGGACCCTTCGGCTCACCATCGCGACCGATGCCTTCACCGCACCCGCCCCGGTCGAGGTGACCCTGCCCGTCGGCTACGACGCCGACCCGCAGCGCCGTTGGCCGGTCACCTACTACCTGCACGGGGCCGACCACGACGAGACGACGTTCCGCGACTCCTACGACGGCGAGGCCCTGACCACCGGGTTCGGCTCGATCGTGGTGTCCCCCCGCGGCGACGTGGGCTTCTGGAGCGACTGGTTCAGCCAGGCCACCGGTCCGCACGACTACGAGACCTTCGTCATCGACCAGCTCGTGCCCCTCATCGATGCCACGTTCCGCACCGAGGCCGACCGAGCCCACCGGGCCGTGATGGGGGAGTCCATGGGCGGCTTCGGTGTCATGGCCTATGCCGCCCGCCACCCCGACCTGTTCGCGGCCGCCGCGAGCCTGTCCGGCGGCGTCGACAGCAACCTGCCCGCATCCGTCGCCGCCATCACCGCCATGCCCGCGCTGCAGGGCCAGCCCCCGGGGTCGATCTTCGGCGACCGGCTCACCCAGGAGGTCCGCTGGCGCGGGAGCAACCCAGCCGACCTCGTCGGCAACCTGCGCGGTGTCGACCTCCAGCTGTTCACCGGCAACGGCCTCTACGACCCGACCCACGGCGAAACGCTGGCCGAGGCCTCCGCCGGGTGTGTCCTGGAGGGCGTGGTCATCCGACCCACGAGTGTCAGCCTGCACCAGTTGCTGCTCGACCGCGGCATCGCCCACCGGTGGGTCGACCTCCCCTGGGGATGCCACGGGGTCACGCTGTTCCAGCACGAGATCCGCCAGGCCCTCCCGCAGATCGCCGCGGTCTTCGCCCGCCCGGGCCCGGCACCGACGCAGTTCGACCACCGCTCCATCGACCCCGTCATCGACGTGTGGGGCTGGACCATCGAGGCCGACGCGGACCGCGAGCTGGAGTTCCTCGACCTCACCGGCGCCGGCCGCGGGGGGCTGAGCATGGCCGGAAGCGGTGCGACAACCGTGACCACTGCCTCCTACTTCGCCGGCATCGCCACGGTGTCGGTCACCGTCGAGGGCGTCACCACCCAGGTGCAGCCCGACCCGGCGGGCCGCATCACGTTCGAGGTGGACCTCGGCCCCGCGAACCGTACGCAGGCACACCAGGTCGGTGCTGTCACCACCGTCCACACCGCCGACGTGCACTTCACCGCTGGACCGGCATCGTGACCGGAGTCGTCGCGGCTGCCGCCTCCTACCGGGCCGGCGCCGGAGAACCGCTCGTCCTCATCCACGGGGCGGAGACCAGCTGGCAGGTGTGGCGGCCGGTGCTGGACCTCCTGACCCCGCACCACGACGTCCTCGCGCCGACCCTCCCCGGCCACCGAGGCGGACCACCCTTGGCCGGCCCGGCTGGAGTCGACCTGTTCGTCGACTCCGTGGAGCGGTACCTCGACGAGGCGGGCCTGGACACGGCCCACATTGCCGGCAACTCCCTCGGCGGCATCATCGCCCTCGAGCTGGTGCGACGAGGGCGGGCGCGATCCGCGGTGAACTTCTGTGGACCCGCCGGCGGTACGCGGGCGTCGTTCACCGCATTCCATGAGCGGACCATGGCTGCGGCCCGGCTCGGGCGAATCCCTGGACTGTCGCCGGCGCTGATCGCTCTGGGCGCACGATCGCCGTGGCTTCGCGGCAAGATGCTCTCCGGCGGCGTGGTCCACGGTGACCGGATGACACGCACCGAGTTCGAGACCCTGATGGCCGACGGTGCGTTCGCCGACGTCGGTCGTCACCTCGTCCCATGGCTTCTCGACGGCCACGAGCTGCAGCGCTTCGACGTCGGCAGCGTGCCGACCGTCATCGCCTGGGGGGACCAAGACGGCGCGGTGCCATTGGAGGAGTTCGGTCGACCGACCCACGAGCTGGCCCGCGGATCACAGCTGGTCGTCCTGCCGGGAACTGCCCACATGCCGGTCTTCGACGACCCTGAGGCCGTTGTGCGCACGATCTTGGCAACGACGGCGTCAACGAGTTCCGACTGAGTCGACCTCTCCCGTCGAGCCGAGGGAGCACGATGTCGGCCTCGATCGGGGTGGGCGTGGTGACGCTGCCGTCGCGGACGGGCCGGAAGCGGGCTACCGCCACGGCCCAGGTGGTGATGAGGAGCTCGGGCCGGCACCGACCACGCCCCTGGATCGACCAGCCGTGGGTGTCGGGGTTCCGGGCGGACCTGGCGACGACGGCGGGTTCTCTGCACCCCAACGCCGACGGGATGCATGCCGTCGCCGACCAGCTGGTCCGAGCGCTGGCCTGACGTCCTCCCAGCTCGGAGTCGCGCGGGCGGCGTCAGGGGGTGCGCACGAGAGTCCTCGTCGAACCGGTCCGCCGGGCGGTCGCCACGGGGGCGTCGGTGACCCGCCACCGGCGCACCGTGAAGGCAACGACCGCCAGGGCGGCCAGCCCGCCGGCGATGGCGAGGCCCCGCGCGACGGGCAGCTCGCCCATGCCGTCAAGGACGTTTGAGGAGAGCAATCCGGTGCGCTCGGCCAGCCAGCCCAGAGCCAGCGCCGCCGAGATGGCTGCGCCGGTCAGCCGGACGGCGGGGTAGAGACGGGTCCGGCTGAGCAGCAGCAGCGAGGGCATCACGAGGGCGACGACGATCAGCTGGGTGAGCTCGATGCCCAGGTTGAAGCCCAGCAGCTGGACCACGAGGGACCCGCGGTCCAGGCCCAGGTCGTCGATGACCGCGGCGAAGGCCAGCCCGTGCACGAGGCCGAACCCGGCCGCGATGGCTGCTTCCCCACCGGGGACCAGCGGCTTCATCGCGTGCACGGCGGAGGCCAGGATGCTGACGGCGATCAGGGACTCCACGACCCGGCTGTCCACGTGCACGTAGCCGAGGGCGGCCAGGGCGAGGGTGATCGAGTGACCCACCGCGAAGGCGGTCACCACGTGCAGGACGCGCCAGCTGCTGCGCCGGAGTCCCGGTCGCCGGACCCACCTGCCGCGCGCGGCCATCAGCGGCGCGGGGAGAAGCAGGGTGATCAGGAACAGCAGGTGGTCGGCACCCCCGGAGATGTGCTCGATCCCGAGGTGGACGGCGGTGGCGAAGCCGGCCGCCACACCGGCCGGGGCCGGATCGGCCGGGGCGAAGCCGTCGACGGCCAGGTCGTGGTCCTGCCAGTTGATCAGGCCCACCGTGCTGTAGTCCGTCGCACCGGCGGGGCGGGCGGAGACCAGGATCTGGTGGGACAGCAGGTGCTCGACGATGGCGTCGTAGCTGAACGTGAAGAGCCCGGTCGGGGCGGTCTCGCCCACCGGGGGAGTGAGGGTGAGGTCGAGGACCAGGTGGTCCACGCCGTCGACGGCCGCGATCCGGCCGCCGGTGACGTCCACCGACCAGGCCGTGCCGTCGGCTCCCCTGGCGGCGGTGTGGTCGGCGACGTAGTCGCGCAGCGTCGCCAGCTCGGCCGGCGCCACGGCTGCGGCCGGGGTCAGGTCCGGGTCCTCCAGCGCGATGGCCAGGCGGTCCACGGGCAGCTGGAGCTGGCCGGTGACGGTCGTGTCACCGACGTCGAGCAGGACCGCCGTCGTGCTCAGAGGGTGGGCGGACGCCGAGCCGGCCCCGCCCAGCCCCCACAGCGCGAGCAGCACGACCAGGGCGGCGAGGACGACGGCCCGGGGGACTGATCGCGTCGTCGTCATCCGCTGACGTTCGAGCTGCCGTAGTCGTTGTTCTTGTCGCGGTAGACGGAGTGGAAGTGGATGTCGGGGGTGGACTGGCTGCGGGTGTTGACGAACTCGATCCACACGCTGGGACCGTCGATGCGCAGGTAGCTGTTCTCGTCGGTCGGGCCGGTGTTGTTCGACCACCCGATGGTCGTCTGGTCCAGCTCGGCGGTGTACTGCGCCATGGTCGCGGTCGCCGCCTCGGTGCTCAGGTCTCCGACGTAGGCCTGCAGGGCGTCGATGACCAGCTGCTGCTGGGACTCGTCGAGCTCGGAGACCGCGAGGCCCTCGGTCTCGGGGAACTGCCCGTTGTCGACGCCGGGGCCCATGACGAGGTCGTCGAAGGTCCCCGAGGTGATCTCGGCGCCGGTGCGCTGGTCGTCGGTGAGGCCGTCGAAGAGGGCGAACAGGGCGGTCGACTCGGCCTGCAGCGGCTCGTAGGCCGTGCCGTCGACGGTGAACGTGGTCGGTTCGGTGCCCACGAACTGCGGGGTCTGGCTGATGGCGTCGCCGTTGTAGGTCAGGTTGCGGGCCAGGTGGTGCCCGCCGAACTGGACGGTGAAGGGCGCGGTGGTCGACGGGGTGCCGTAGACGGCGATGGAGTAGTCCACCAGGGACCCGAATCCGTCGGCGCCCTGTCCGCCCAGGCTCATCAGGTAGTCGTCGGCGGTCCGGATGTCCTCGTCCTGGGTGGCGCCGTCGGTGCTCAGCGCGGTCGTCAGGATGGCCAGAGCTGCCTGCTGCTGGTCCTCGCTCAGGTCGCTGAGCTTGATCCCCTCCCGGGGAACGGCGGTCTGCGGGTAGTTGGACCAGGTGGTGCGGGCCTGGGTGTCGTCGAAGTCGTAGCTGACGGTGTCGGCGTCGTCGGCGTCCAGGGTGGCCAGGAACGCCTGCACGACGGGGACGACTGCAGCGGTGTTGGCGCCGCCGGCGCTGACCCCGTCGGAGTCCAGGTCGACGGCGGTGAAGGTCTGGCCGACCCCACCGCCGCCCCCGCCGGGACCGCCGCCACCAGGCCCCCCGGGGTTGCCGGATGCACTGGAACTGTCGGTGCTCGTGGAGGTCGACGAGTCACTGGAGCAGGCGGTGACGGTCATCGCTGTCGCGACGAGGGCGCCGCCGGCCATCAGGGTGTACTTGCGCATCTGCTGGAGGACCTCGTCATCGTGGGGGAACGTGCACTCCAGGGTGTCCGCCGCGTGACGCGCTGTCATCGTCCGTGCGTAGGCTCCCTGGCTACTGCAGGGGCAGTAGAGGACACCTCGGGCCAGCGCCGTCGCCCTGGCGTCGTGGTCCGCCTGTCGGATCAGGCAGCGGGGCGGGGGCCACAGCCAGCTCGGACCGCGCCTGGTGGGCGACCCCACGGTGGCCCGGCGGGGTGCTCCCGGTTGCTCGATCCGCCTCAGGCGAATCGTTCCTCGTGCAGCTGCCCGGGCGGCAGTCCGGCGTCCCGCAGGCAGGTACGGACGGCAGCGGTGAAGCTCAGCGAGCCGCACATGTACACGTCACGGTGGGCGAGGTCGGGCACGGCGTGCAGCAGCGCGCGGGGATCGCTGAGCCACGGGTCGCCGGTGAGGACGTAGCCCAGCCGCACCCCTCGGCGGGCGGCGATGGCCTGGAGCTCGTCGGCGAAGAGCACCCCGGCCATGTCGCGGGCCCGATACAGCAGCAGCAGGTCCTCACCCGGGGCGACGGGCAGCGACTCGAACAGGGCCCGCATCGGGGTGATGCCGACACCGCCGGCGATCAGCAGCACGTTGCGGTGCGTCCGGCGGGCGGCGGTGACAGCACCGTAGGGGCCCTCTGCCGCGATGCGGGTGCCGACCGGCAGCTGCTGCAGTTGGTGGGTGCCGTCGCCGAGCGCCTTGACCGTGAGCCGCAGGGAGGTGGACGTGGGTGGTGCGGACAACGAGAACGGGTGTGCGTTGCGCCAGTGGTCGCGGGTGAGGAACCGCCAGCGGAAGAACTGCCCGGATTCCGCCGCCAGCTCGTGCAGGTGCCGACCGGTGACGTGGATGCTGACCACGTCGGGGCCTTCGGGCCGCACCTCGGCCACCCGCAGCCGGTGCCGGGTGGCCTGCTGGATCGGGGCGATGACCCGGTAGCGGAGCACGAGGGCGAACACGTGCGTGTAGGCCAATGCCCAGCCCACCTGGAGCACCGGGTAGCCGGCCAGGTCGGGGCCGGCGAGCATGTGCCCGAACGACAGCGCGACGGCCACGTACATCAGCAGGTGTAGGGCGTGCCAGGTCTCGTGCCGGATGCGTCGTCGCGCCGCCCGGGCCGACGCGATCCCTGCGACGACCATCAGGAGGGTGCCGATCGTGGCGGCGGGGAGCCACGGCATGGCCAGGACCGTGGCCACAGCGGTGAGTGGTCCGGTGTCCGTGGCCTCAGCCCAGGCCGCTGTGGCAGCGATGCCGTGCACGCCGACCAGGACGATGACCGCGCGACCGAGGAGTCCGTGCCATCGGGCCAGCACGTCGGCGCCGACGCCCAGTTCCAGGGCGGGGGTGCGGGCCATCAGCAGCAGGAGGACCAGGACCCCGAACCCGGCGAGCATCCCGCTGACGTGGGCGACGACGCCCAGCCCGGACACCTCGGGGCCGAGCGTGGCCAGAGCGACGGGCCAGGTGGCGACGGCGAGCGCGCCGGTGCCCGCGACGGTCAGCGCGGTGGCGCGGTCGACCACCGTCCGCCGGCGCGGCGATGCGCTCGGCGGCCGGCGTGTCGTCCCCGCCCCCGGCACCAGGTCGGTCGTCATCGACGACCACCCCCTCGCCCACCCTGGCCGGCTCCGCCGCCCTGCGGTCCGGCGCCGCGCGGGGCGTCCCCGCCGGTGGCCTGCTGGCCGGCGTCGGCCTGGGCGGCTTGGGCGGCCTGCACGGCGGGAGCGGCGACGGGGGAGACGTCAGGTGCGCCGACGCCGAACCACAGCCCCAGGGCTGTGGCAGTGGTCAGCAGCATCCCGGTGACCCAGGTCAGCGGGCGGGCCACCGCGTGGTGGGCGGTCATGCCGACCGTCCTCCCTGCCCGGGGGTCCCGGTCCGGCACCGGTCGTGGGGGCGGCGCAGATGCACCAGCAGGTACCCGGCCAGCCCGGCCAGCCAGGCCGAGGAGGTCGGGAGGTCGGGCGCCAGGGGGGCCAGTCGTCCGGCGGTCGGGTTCATGACGACGACGGTGCCCGGCGGTGGGGACCCGTGCGTCGTCCAGCGGCAGGCTCGCCGACCTGCTGCCGACGCGGTAGTCCGGCCTGGCCGGGGACGACCTACTGCTGCCGCGGTAGGCGGTGTGACTGCGCTGGGACGACGACAAGGACCACGAACCCCAGCAGGCTCATCGGCATGACCTGGACACCGGCAGAAGACCACCGATGAGCGCGCTGAGCACCGTCGCCGACGCGGCGACCGGACTCGTGGACGCTGCCGGGGATGCCGGGCTGGCCCTCGTCATGGCCGTGGAAGCCGTGCTTCCCGTCCCCTCGGAGGTCGTGCTGCCCCTGGTCGGCAGCCAGGTGGCAGCGGGGCAGCTGTCCTACCCGGGTGCTGTCCTCGCCGCGACGCTCGGGTCGACCCTGGGGGCCTGGGTCGTCTTCCTGGTCGGCCGGGCAGGAGGCCGCACGCGGGTCCAGCAGGTGTCCCGGCTCATCGGCCTGGATGCGCGCCGCTGGGACCACCTGGAGAGCTGGTTCGACCGCCGGGGAGCCTGGGTGGTCCTGCTCGGCCGGCTGGTACCCGGCGTGCGGGTGCTGGTCAACCTGCCCGCCGGTTCGTTGGGCATGCCGACGGCGCGGTTCCTGGCGCTGACCGCGGTGGGTTCGGCTCTGTGGAACGCGGCCTGGATCGGCGCCGGAGCCACCCTCGGCAGGTACGGGGAGACCGTGTTGGCTGCCGTCGCCGACGCGCGCCCGGCGGTCCTGCTGGCCGCAGCGTTCGGGCTGGTCGCCGTGCTGGCCCGGCAGTCCCGGGTCCGCGCAGTGTTCGGGTGACCTCGGCTGCTGCGGTACAACGGTCCACCATGTGGCCCCTGCTGACCCGGGCGAACCGGTGGGCGGCCCAGCACCCCCGCGTCGCCGACGCCGTGCTGGCCGCGCTGGCGCTGGCCGTGGCCCTGGGCGGGTTGACCGGCGGCCGGGACCGCGGCCGCGGCGGGGGAGGCCTGACCGGGCTGGACGGCCTGGACGCCGTGGGGGGAGCCGGGAGCTCCCTCTCGGCCGGTGCGGTGGTGCTGCTCGTGCTCGCCTCGGCGGTGCTGCTGGCCCGCCGTGCCTACCCGGTCCCGGTGGCCGTTGTTTCGGCCGGAGCGGTGGTGGGTGCGGTGCTGATGGGTGGCGCCGACCCCCTGGTGTCGGCCCCGCTGCTGGTCGCACTGTTCACCCTGGGGTGGTTGGCGACCCTGCGGACCACCGTGCTCACCGTCGTCGTCGCCGGGTTCGGTTACGTCCTGGCCCTGGCCGCCGCGCAGGGGGTGTTCCTGGACGAGCGCGGGGACTCCCCGGCCCTGACCGTGCTGGCCCTGGGTGGGGCGGCCGCGGCCGCCGGCGTGGCGCTGCGCGGGCAGCGGTCGGCATTGGCGGCGGCGCGGGCCCGGGCCGCGCAGGCCGAGAGCACCCGGGAGGAGGAGGCGCAGCGCCGGGTCACCGACGAGCGGCTGCGGATCGCCCGCGAGCTGCACGACGTCGTCGCCCACCACATCGCGGTGGTGAACGTGCAGGCCGGCGTCGCCAAGCACCTGATGCACCGCGACCCGCAGCAGGCCGAGCACGCCTTGACCCTGGTGCGAGAGGCGAGCAAGAGCGTGCTGACCGAGCTGACCTCCGTCGTCGGACTGCTGCGCACGGACGGCGGCGACGGACCGGCCGCCCCCGCCCCCGGACTGGCCAGGCTCCCGGCCCTGGTCGACGACATGCGCTCGGCCGGGCTCGCCCTGGACTGGCGGGTCACTGGTGAGTCGGCCGACCTGCTCCCGGTCGCCGACCTCACCGCCTACCGCGTCGTGCAGGAGGCCTTGACCAACGCGGTGAAGTACGGCGACGGGCAGGCCACCCTGCTCGTCGACCACGGGGCGAGGGAGGTCACCATCGACGTCGTGAACACCTTCTCCCCCCGCCCGGCTCCGGTCGGCGGCGGGCACGGCCTCATCGGCATGCGGGAGCGGGTCGACGCCGTCGGCGGTGGGCTGGCCGCCGGGCCTGACGGCGCTGGTGGCTGGCGGGTGCGAGCCACGGTCCCGCGGGGCACGGTGTGACCATCCGCGTGCTGCTGGCTGACGACCAGGTGCTCATCCGGTCCGGGTTCGCCGCGCTCATCGGCAGCGCCGAGGACCTCGTGGTGGTCGGGGAGGCCGGCGACGGCGCGACCGCGGTCGACCTCGCCCGCTCCTTGCGGCCCGACGTCGTGCTCATGGACGTCCGCATGCCCGGCACGGACGGTCTGTCGGCGACCCGTCAGATCACCGCCGACCCCGACCTGGTCGACGTCCGCG
Organism: Geodermatophilaceae bacterium NBWT11; assembly: GCA_014218215.1. NCBI lineage: Bacteria > Bacillati > Actinomycetota > Actinomycetes > Geodermatophilales > Geodermatophilaceae > Geodermatophilaceae bacterium NBWT11. The sequence goes on along the minus strand of CP043652.1, from coordinate 4,414,634 downwards.
TGGTCGTGTTGACCACCTTCGAGGCCGACGAGATCGTGCTGGACGCCCTGCGCGCCGGCGCCAGCGGGTTCCTGGGCAAGAGCGTGGAACCCGAGGAGCTGCTCGAGGCCGTCCGGGTGGTCGCCGGCGGGGACGCACTGCTGTCCCCGCGGGCCACCCGCAGCCTCATCGCCCGGTTCCTCGCCGCCCCCGACACCGCCGCACCCCGCCCCGGTGCGGCGCCGGCGTCGCTGGCGGCGCTGACGGACCGCGAGCGGGAGATGGTCGCCCAGGCCGCGCTCGGCCTCAGCAACGACGAGATCGCCGCCCAGCAGTTCCTGTCCCCGCTCACGGTCAAGACCCACCTGAACCGGGCGATGAGCAAGCTCGACGTCCGGGACCGCGCCCAGCTGGTCGTGCTGGCCTACCAGAGCGGCCTGGTCCGCGTCGGGGACACCGGCGCCCCGTAGAGCCCGGTTCCCGCAGCGGACCAGGCCGGCGGGAGGGGCCTGCTGGCGCAGGAGTCACCGCCTGCGCGCGGCGTCGGCTACTGCAGCCGCAGCAGGTGAGGAGCCTGCGCCGGGACGATGCCGGGAGGCGGGCGGGCGGCCAGGCTTGAGCCGTACCCGCCCCCCGGATCCCAGGAGACCTGCGTGCCCACCGACCGCGACGACATCCCCGCCCAGCAGCCGCCCGTCGGCGCCACCGTGCCCGTCGACGCCCAGCTTGCCGCTGGCGAGGGCCAGTGGGCCGCCTCGCCGGCCGACGCCCCCGGCCCCGCCGCCGGGCGCCGTGACCGCCTGCGCCGCGCGTTGACCCGGCGACCCACCACCCGCCGCGGCCGCGGCCTGCTCGCCGCGCTGGCCGCGGTCGCGCTGCTGTTCGTCGGGGGCGGCGCCGGCTTCGCCGTGGGTCACGAGGCCGGCGGCGGCGACGGGCGAGGCACCGCCCAGGTCGACGACCGCGGGGGAGACCGCGGTGGTCCCGGCGACGGAGACCACGGCGTCCGCGGTGACCGCGACCAGGACGGGGACCAGGACGGGGATGGCAGCACCAGCTCGTCCACGACGAGCCCGTCGACCACGAGCCCGACCACGTCGTCCCCCGCCACCAGCGCGCCGGCCACGGCGTCCCCGACGACCTGACCGACTCACCCCCCACCACGGACCAGCAGGAGCAGCCAGTGCACCAGTCAGGCGCTCGTCCCCGCACCGGTGGGGGCGCCCGGTGACCGCCGTTGCGGCCCGCCCGCTCGAGGTCCCCACCGCACCGGACACCCACCCGGGGCGCCGGGCCCGCCGCGACGCCGCGATCCGCCTGAGCTCGCTGGCCGTGCTGTGGTCCGGTCTGCTGCTGGTCAGCTACTGGTGGGCCACCGGCGGCGGGTTCCAGGCGCTGGGCTCCTGGGCCGCCGGACTGACCTCCACCGGCCGGCTGACCGGTCTGCTGGCCTCGGACCTGCTGCTCGTGCAGCTGCTGCTGATGGCCCGGGTACCGGCGCTCGAGCGCGCGTTCGGGCAGGACCGGCTCGCTGCGCTGCACCGGCTGGTGGGGTTCAGCTCCTTCACCCTGATGGTCGCCCACATCGGGCTGATCACCTGGGGGTACGCCGCCGGTGAGCTCAGCGCAGCACCGGGTGAGCTGTGGGACCTCACCGTGACCTACCCGGGCATGCTGCTGGCGGCCGCAGGCACTCTGTGCCTCGTCATGGTGGTGGTGACCAGCGTGCGGGCGGCCCGGCGGCGCCTGCGCTACGAGTCCTGGCACCTGCTGCACCTCTACGCCTACCTGGGCGTCGGGCTGGCCCTGCCGCACCAGCTGTGGACCGGGCAGGACTTCCTCGCCTCCCCGGCCCGCACCGTCTTCTGGTGGACGTCCTGGGCCGCGGCGGCCGGGGCGGTGCTCGTCTGGCGGGTGGCCGTGCCGCTGGTCCGCAGCACCCGCTCGGCGCTGCGGGTCACCTCGGTCGTGGCCGAGGGCGACGGCGTGGTGTCGGTGACGATGGCCGCCCGCCGGGGACGCAGGGTGGTCGCCGAGGCCGGCCAGTTCTTCTCCTTCCGGTTCCTGGCCGGTGCGGGATGGACCCGCGCGCACCCCTACTCGCTGTCCGCCGCGCCCGATGGCCACACCCTGCGGATCACGGTCGCCGAGGTCGGCGACGGCAGCGCCGCCCTGCGCCACCTGCGGCCGGGCACCCGGGTGCTGGTCGAGGGCCCCTACGGCCGGCTGTCCGAGCGGGCCCGCACCCGCCGCCGGGTCGCCCTCATAGGGGCCGGGGTGGGGATCACCCCGCTGCGGGCCCTGGCCGAGGGGATGTCCTACGCCCCCGGGGAGGTCGCCGTCCTGCAGCGCTACCGGGACCGCCCGCTGTTCCAGCGCGAGTTCGAGCAGCTCGTCGACGACCGCGGCCTGCAGCTGTTCTGGCTGCCGGGCCACCGCCGGGCCCAGGGGTCCTGGCTCGGCCACGGGGTCGGCGATGCCGACGACGTGACCGCGCTGACCTGGTGGGTGCCCGACATCGCCGACCGCGACGTCTACGTCTGCGGTCCCGGTCCCTGGGCCGATGACGTCGTCCGCACCGCCACGGCGGCCGGCGTCCCGGCCGACCGCATCCACGTCGAGAGCTTCGGTTGGTGACCCTGTGAAGAAGATCGTGCTCTGGTGCATGAGCACCCTGACCGTGCTGGTGCTGCTCTTCGGGTACCACACCTCCACCTCCTCCCAGGCGACCGCGACCGCGACCGCGGAGTCCTCCACCGTCACCCCCGTCACCGGCTCGCTCGCCGCCACCCCCTCCACGTCGGCCTCGCCGGCCGCGCCCTCGACGGCCGCCCCCTCCTCGGCCGCCTCCCCGACCCCCGCGCCGGACACGACGTCGGCCACCACGACCACCGTGACCGGAACCGCCGCCGACACCCGCTACGGCCCGGTCCAGGTCCAGCTGACCGTCTCCGGCGGCACCATCACCGACGTCAGCGTCGTCGAGTACCCCAGCAACGACGGCAAGGACCGCCAGATCAACGGCCGGGCCCTGCCGGTGCTGGTGCAGGAGACCCTGGACGCGCAGAGCGCCGACATCGACATGGTCAGCGGCGCCACCTACACCAGCGACGGCTACCTGGAGTCCCTGCAGAGCGCACTGGACCAGGCCGGCCTGTGACCGCGGTGGTGGCGCCCGTCCGGTACGTCGAGCACGTCATGGGCATGCCGATCAGCCTGGCGCTGCGGGGCCGGCACACCACCGATCGGGCCGCCCGGGACGCCTGGGCCGAGGTCATGACCGAGCTGCGCGACGTCGACCGGGTCTTCAGCACCTACCGGGCCGACTCCGCGGTCAGCCGACTCGGGCGCGGCGAGATCACCGTCGAGGACTGCCCACCCGAGGTCGCCGAGGTCCTCGCCCTGGCCGCGGCCGCCGAGCGCGACTCCGACGGGGCGTTCAGCGCCTGGCTGCCCGGTACCGACGGGACGCGCCGGCTGGACCCGAGCGGGGTGGTCAAGGGCTGGGCCACCGAGCGCGCCGCGGCCTGGCTGGCCCAGCTGCCCGAGACCGACTTCTGCCTGTCCGCCGGCGGCGACCTGACCTGCCGGACCCTGGACCCCGCCGGCCCGCCGTGGCGGATCGGCATCGAGCACCCGGCCGACCCCGGACGGGTGCTGGCTGTCCTGCCGGTGGCCACCGGCGCCGTCGCCACCTCCGGCACCGCCCACCGCGCCGCTCACCTGGTCGACGCCCGCACCGGGCGCGCGCCCACCGGTACCGCCCAGGTGACCGTCTGGGGCGACTCGCTGACCGCCGCGGACATCGACGCCACCGCCGCCTACGCCCTGGGCACCGATGCAGCCTCCTGGCTGGCCACCCGGCGGGGACGATCCGCCCTGGTCGTCGGGTCTGACGGGTCGACCACGACCGTGGACGGCGGGCCGGCGCTCTGAACCCGACCCGCCGAGCCGGGCACGCGGCACGAGCCGGGGGAACGACGACCACCCCGGAGGACCCGATGACCACAAAGACCCGCCGGGCCGCCGTCGTGAGCACCATGCTGCTCACCGAACTGGCCCGGACGTCCGGCCTGACCGACCGGCAGGTGCTCCACCAGGTGGGCACCACGGTGGCCCGGGCATGACGTCGACCCAGATCGCGCCGTTCCTCCGCCGTGCGCGGCCACGAACCGCGCTGACGTGCGGTGTGGCGGCGACCCTGCTGGCCGTGGCCCTGATCACGCTGGTCCCCGCCGGTTGGGGATGGACCTGGGCGGACCCGGCCACCGAGCTTGCCTGGTACCTGTCGGGTCTGGACGACGCCACGACCCGCCTGCAACTCCTGGGCAACCTGGTGCTGCTCGTCCCGACCGCTGCGCTGGCCGCCGCCCGGTGGCCGGTGCTGCGCCGCCCCGCCGCGTTGCTGCCGGCGTGCCTGGTCCTGGCCGCCGGGATCGAGACCCTGCAGTACCTGCTGCCCCTGGGCCGGGTCGTCTCGCTCGTCGACGTCGGGCTCAACACCCTGGGCGCGTTGCCCGTGCTGGTCGCAGCGGCGCTGCTGCGAGCACGGCCCCGGGGTGGTGCGGGGTTCTCCGGTCAGGCGTAGCCGACGACCAGGGCGCCCTCCTGCTGGTTCGAGGACAGCTGGGCGGCGACCTCGGGGTTGCTGTCGAGGAGGTCCTGGATCCCGGTGCCGTCGGTCGACCGGGCCATCAGGTCCTCAGTGCTCACCCCGAGGGCGCTGGACAGGGCCTGGATCCCGCTCTGCGCGTCGGCGGAGGCTTGCGGTGGCCACCAGCCGCTGCCGGTGGCCGAGGTCACCGAGGTCCAGATCCCGCTCATGCCGTCGGGGACGACGTTCCGCTCGGGCGAGACGCTGCGGCTGGTCGTGCAGTCGTGTTCGACCCCAGGCCAGTGGTAGGGCGTGGAGACCTGGAGCTGGGCGGCTCACCAGTCGGGCCGCACCCGGCTGCACACCGGCCTGAACCACCGGGCCCCGCTGCTGGTCCTGTTCGTCCCCGCACACGACCGAGACGTGCGGTCCGCCCCGGGGTGACCCGGGGCTGACCCGTCAGCGGGCGTCGATCGGCGTCAGCGTCCCCAACCGGGCCTCGAGGACCGCACCGACGTCGAGCAGCCCGGCCTCGTCGAAGCGCCGGCCGAGCACCTGCACGCCCACGGGCAGCCCGTCGGCCGTGCCCGTGGGCACCGCGAGCGCCGGGAAGCCGAGCAGCGGGACGGCCATCTGCGACCACTGTGCGGCCGCCTGCCGGCGGGACTCGTCGTGGCCGGTGAGGTCGGCGTCCTGGGGGAAGGCCTGCTCGGTGGACACCGGCGTGACGAGGAACGGCATGTCCTCCATCACCGCGGCCAGCCGGGCGATCAGCGAGCTACGGCGGGCGTAGCCCATCACGTAGTCCTCGGTGGACGGGGCGGCTCCCCACCAGTCGGCGGCGACGGCGTAGACGCCGTCCATCGCCGTCCGCAGGCCGGCCCCACCGAGGGCGTCCATCGTCGGCCGGATCAGCCGGATCTCCTCGATGGCCAGCAGGTACCAGAGCCGGTAGGCCTCGGCCAGCAGCGGGACGTCGACGTCCTCCACGGTGAACCCGCAGTCGCGGAGCGCGTCGGCGGCGACGTCGAGGGCCTGGTCGACGGCCGGGGTCGGGTCGCTGACCCCGACGGTGCGGACCAGGCCGACCCGCCGTGGCCGTCGGGAGTGCGGCGGGGTCGCACCGGGAGCCTGGAAGGAGTCCCGTACGTCGGCACCCAGCAGCGCCTCGTACGCCAGCCGCAGGTCCTCGTTGCAGCGGGCCAGAGGGCCCTCGACGGAGAAGAGCGTGGCCGAGAGCGGGAAGTCGGTGCCCTCGACGCCCGAGGACGCCAGCCGTCCCGTCGTCGGCCGCAGTCCGGTCAGCCCGCAGGCGAAGGACGGGTAGCGGATCGAGCCACCGATGTCGTTGCCGTGCGCGACCGGGACCATCCCGCTGGCCACGGCGGACGCTGCGCCGCCGCTGGAACCGCCCGGTGTCCGGCCGGCGTCCCACGGGTTGAGGGTCCGGCCGTGCAGCTCGTTGTCGGTGACCCAGCGGAAGGAGAACGCCGGGACGTTGCTGCGCCCGACGAGCACAGCGCCGGCCCGGCGGAGCGCTGCGGTGCTGGCCGCGTCGCTGGTGGCCACGTGGCCGGCGTGCGCGACCACGCCCCCGGTGTTGGGGTGGCCGACCTCGTCGGTGTTGTCCTTGATCGACACGGGCACGCCGTGCAGCGGCCCCAGCCACCGGCCGTGCTCGACCATCTGGTCGGCCAGGTCCGCCGACCGCAGAGCCTCCTCCCCCGACACCTCGACGAGGGCGTTGAGCGTGGGGTTCACCTGGTCGATCCGCTCGAGACAGCTGGTCACCGCAGCCCGGGAGGTGATGGTGCGGTCGGCGATGCCACGGGCGAGGGCCGCGGCCGACCACTGCCACAGTGGGGTCTCACCGGGCGTCTCCTGACGGGGCTGGTCCATGGGGTGTCTCCTCGGGCGTACGGCGGCGGTCCGGCCGGTCCATCCCACGGGAGCCGGGCACGGCGGGGCCCTGGCGATCTGTCACGGGGACGACGACACTTCCGACGGTCTGCAGCCGGGCGATCCGACCGGTCGCTCCTTGGATGAGCTCAGAACGTGGGCCGCCGGTGGTCCGCCTCCCGATGAGCGGAGACCCGATGAAGTCGACCGTCCCGACCACCCGACCAGCGCCCCGACGACGGGGGCTGACGGTCGCCGCCGTGGCGACCATAGCGACGCTCGCCGCGTGCTCCTCGCCGTCCTCGGGCGGGGGTGGCAGTGCCTTCGATGCGCAGATCACCACCGACGTCCCGGCTCCGACCGCCGACGTCGCCGAGGTGACCTGGAACCTGGCCACCGGCGAGCCGCCGACGCTGGACCCGGCCCAGTCCGCGCTGGAGAACATCAGCACCGTCGTCGGGAACGCCTGCGAGGGCCTGTTCACCTACGACGCGGACTACGGCCTGCAGCCTGCGCTCGCAGAGTCCGTCGACCACCCCGACGACCTCACCTACGTGTTCAACCTGCGTCAGGGCGTGACCTTCTGGGACGGTGCACCGGTCACGGCGCAGGACGTCGTCTACAGCATCCAGCGGGTGCTCGACCCGGCCAACGCATCCCCGTGGGCGGCCTGGGCGGTCAACCTCGACTCGGTCGCGGTGACCTCGCCCGAGACGGTGACGCTGACGCTGCGCCAGCCCGACCCGCTGGTGGAGGGCGTGTTCGCGCTGCCGGCCTTCGTGGTCGTCGAGCAGGCGTTCGCCGAGCAGGCCGGACCCGCCTTCGGCACCGCGGCCGGGGGACTGATGTGCAGCGGTCCCTACGAGGTGAGCAGCTGGACCCAGGGGCAGGACATCGTGCTCACCCGCAACCCGGACTGGTGGAACACCGACGTCACCCCGCTGGTCGAGCAGGCGACCTTCACCTTCGTCACCGACCCCTCGGCCCAGATCGCCTCGCTGCGCAGCGGCGAGACCGACGGCCAGTGGATCATCCCCACCTCCGCCTACGACCAGCTGTCGGAGTCCGGGAACCTCCTCTTCGGGGAGAGCCTCCAGACCTCGTTCATCAGCGTCACCGACCTCACCGGGCCGCTGGGCGACGCGGGGGCCAGGGAGGCGCTGCGCGACGCCGTCGACTACCAGGGGATCGGCGAGTCGGTCTACCGCGGCACGGCCGAACCGCTGCGCGCGCTGGTGCCGCCGTCGGCCTACGGCTACGCGACCGACACGTTCCAGGACGCCTACGACGCCCTCCCGGAGCCCGCGCAGGACCTCGACCGGGTCGCCGAGATCACCGGCGAGGACGACGCGGCCACCCAGCCGATCACCCTGGCCTACCTGTCGGCCTCCGACGAGGACACCCGGTCGGCCACGGCCATCGCCGACGCCGCCAACCAGGCGGGCATGGACGTGCAGCTCCAGCCGTTGTCGGCGCCGGAGTTCGGGGCCTTCTTCACGTCGCCGGAGTCCCGGCAGGACGTCGACGCCCTGCTGAGCACCGGGTACCTGGACACCCCGGAACCGCTCACCTACTACCAGTTCTTCGCCACCGGCTCCTTCTACAACTTCGGTGGCTGGAGCAACGCCGACTACGACGCGCTGATCGCCCAGGCGCAGACCACCACGGACGACGACGCCCGCGCCGACCTGGTCACCCAGGCGCAGGCGATCATCATGGACGCCGGGGTGGTCATGCCGGTCGTGCAGCCCGACACCTCGGTCTACCACGGCAGCGACCTGACGGGGCTGGTCCCGCGGCAGAGCTACTTCTACACGCCCTGGCTCACCCAGCTCGGCGGCGTCTGAGTCCGGCGCCCGACCGCGAGGGGGGTGACGACGATGCGTGCTGGGACGACGAGATGGGTGCTGGGCCGGTTGGCCGGGGCCGCGGTGACGGTGGTCGTGGCCTCGGTGGTGGTCTACGGAGCGCTGCAGCTGGTCCCGGGGGACCCGCTGGCCACCCTCACCGGGGGTAAGCGGCTCACCGAGAGCCAGCTGGACGTGCTGCGCGAGACCTATGGCCTGGACCGCGGGTTCGTGCCCGGCTACCTGGAGTGGGTCGGGCACGTCGTCCGGTTCGACCTGGGCACGTCCTCGGTCTACCAGGACAGCGTCAACACCCTGCTGGCCAGCCGGCTCCCGGTCTCCCTGGCGCTGATCGGGTACGCCGCGGTGGTCACCGTCGTCCTGGGACTGGGCGTCGCGTTGGTCTCCGCGGTGGCCGGCCGGCGGACGGCGACCCTGGCCACGGTGCTCACCAGCGGCGCCGCGGCCACCCCGCCGTTCGTGGCGGTGATCGTGCTGCTGGCGGTCTTCTCGGTCGGTCTCGGTTGGTTCCCGGTGACCGGCGCGGGCAGCGGGTTCCTCGACCGGCTCTGGCACCTGACGCTGCCTGCGGTGGCCATGGCGGTCGCGGCGTTCGGGGTGCTGGCCCGGGTCGGTCAGGCCGCGTTCGCCGACCAGCTCCGCCGGGAGCACGTCGAGGTGGCCCGCAGCCGCGGGGTGGGGGAGGGGGCCGTGCTCCGCCGGCACGTCGTCCGCAACTCCCTGGGACCCGTGCTCACCGTCGTCGGCCTGCTGCTGGCCAGCCTGTTCGTCGGGACAGCGGTCGTGGAGACCGCGTTTGGCATCAACGGGATCGGGGCCTTCCTGGTGAGCTCGGTGTCCCGGCAGGACTTCCCGGTCGTGCAGGCCGTGTCGCTGATCGCCGTGGTCGTCTTCGTCGTGATCAGCACGGCCGTCGACCTGCTGCTGCCCGTGCTGGACCCACAGCTGCGCCGGGCGGTGTCCCGGTGACCCTGACCGTCCCCGCACTGCGGGCCCGGCGGGTGCGGTGGAACCGGCACCGGCCGCTCACCGTCGTGCTCGCCTCGGTGCTCCTCGCCGTCGTGGTGGTGGCGGCCGCCGCAGCACCCCTGCTGGCCCCCTACCGCCCGGACGCCACCAGCCTGGTCGACTCGCTGCTGCCGCCCGGCACGGCGGGGCACCTGCTCGGCACCGACTCCACCGGCCGGGACGTGCTGTCCCGGCTGTTGTTCGGCGCCCGGCTCTCGCTGCTGGCCCCGCTCGGGGTGGTGCTGACGTCCACCGTGCTGGGGGTCGCCGTGGGTCTGACCGCGGCCCGGGGCCCGCGGTGGGCGGACCTGCTGCTGTCCCGCGGGATGGACATCGCCTTCGCCTTCCCCAGCCTGCTCCTGGCGATGCTCGCCGTCGCGGTGTTCGGGCCCGGCCTGGTGGCTCCGATGATCGCGCTGTCGATCGCCTACACGCCCTTCGTCGGTCGGGTGGTCCGCAGCCTCGCCGTCCAGGAGGGTTCGCGGGCCTACGTGGAGAGCTACGCCGTCATGGGCTTCAGCACCACCTGGGTCACCCTGCGGCACCTGCTGCCCAACCTCGCCCCGGCGCTGACCGCGCAGGCCGCGCTGGCCTTCGGGTACGCGCTGATCGACCTGGCCACGCTGTCGTTCCTGGGGCTGGGCGTCCGGCCGCCGCAGTCGGACTGGGGCTCGATGATCGCCCAGGCCCAACCGGCGATCCTGCAGGGCCTGCCGGCCAGCGCGATCGTCCCGGGCATCACCGTCCTGCTGACGGTGATCGCGGTCAACCTGCTCGGTGAGCACCTCGGCAGCTCCGTCGGGCGTACCGACCGGGGCCGGGCATGAGCCCGGCCGGGACCGCCGACCCGGTGCTGGAGATCGAGGGTCTGTCCCTGTCCGTCCCCGGTCCCGACGGTCCGGTGCCGCTGCTGGCCGACGTCGGCCTGGTGGTCCGGCCCGGGGAGACCGTCGGCCTGGTGGGGGAGTCCGGGTCGGGCAAGTCGCTCACCATCCGGACGGCGCTGGGCCTCACCCCGCGCCGGGCGCAGACCGGTGGGCGGGTCACCGTCGACGGGCTCGACGTCCTGGGCGCCGGTCGGGGGCAGCTCCGGGAGCTGCGCCGGCACACCGCGGCGATGGTCTTCCAGGACCCTCGGGCCTCGGTCAACGGCTCGCGCACCATCGGCGCGCACCTGGTCGAGGGTCTGCGCGCCGGTGGGGTGGACCGTCGTCAGGCGGCGGCCCGGGCGGTCGAGCTGCTGGAACGGGTGGGGATCCGGGAGCCGGCCCGGGCCATGCGTCGGCACCCCGGGGAGTTCTCCGGCGGGATGCTGCAGCGGGTGGTGATCGCCGGGGCGCTGTCGACGAACCCCCGGTTGCTGCTGGCCGACGAGCCGACGACGGCGCTGGACGTGACGACGCAGGCGGAGGTGGTCTCCCTGCTCACCTCGATGCAGGCGGAGGCGGGCATGGGCATGGTCTTCGTGACCCACGACCTGACCCTGGCCGCCGCGGTGTGCGACCGGGTGGTGGTGATGTACGCCGGTCGCGTGGTGGAGGTCGCCGCCGGCGAGGACCTCTTCCGGTCCCCGGCGCACCCGTACACGGCGGCACTGCTGGACGCACACCCCGGGCTGCACGGTCCCCGGACGGCCCTACGAGCAGTCCCCGGGCGGCCGTTGGCGCTGGCCGAGACCCCGTCGGGGTGCTCGTTCCGGGACCGCTGTGCCGCGGCCGTGGACGCCTGCGCGGACGCGGTGCCTGCGGTGCGTCGACACGGCGGGTCCGACGTGGCCTGCCTGCGGCCGGGACGGGAGGCCTGGTGATGAGCGGACCGGTGCTGCAGGTGACGGGGCTGCGCAAGAGCTACGGCGCGGCGGTCGCCGTCGACGACGTGGACTTCGTGCTCGAGCGCGGTGGGTCCCTGGGGATCGTGGGGGAGTCCGGCTCGGGCAAGACGACGACCGCGCGGATCCTGGTCGGCCTGGAGCGGGCGACCGCCGGGCAGGTGCTGCTGGACGGCGAGGACGTCACCGTGCCCACCCGGCGGGATCGCCGCCGTCGGGCCCGCAGCATCCAGATGATCTTCCAGGACCCGTACCTGTCGTTCGACCCGCGGCTGACCGTCGCGGAGTCGATCGCCGAGCCGCTCCGGCTGCACGGGGACGGCGACCGGGTGCGGGTCGGGGACATGGTCGCCCGGCTCTGCGACCAGGTCGGGCTGAGCACCCGCAACGCCGCCGCGCTGCCCCGGGACCTGTCCGGTGGGCAGCGGCAGCGGGCCGCGATCGCCCGCGCCCTGGGCATCGAGCCCCGCGTGCTGGTCCTGGACGAGGCGGTCGCCGCGCTGGACGTCTCCATCCAGGCGCAGGTGCTGACCCTGCTGGAGGAGATCCGCCGGGACACCGGGGTCTCCTACGTCTTCGTCAGCCACGACCTGGCCGTCGTCCGGTACGCCACCGAGACCGTGCTGGTCATGCGGCACGGCAGGGTCGTCGAGCAGGGCGACACCGAGCAGGTGCTGGGCTCCCCGGCGCACCCGTACACCCGGCTCCTGCTGGCCTCGGTGCCGACACCGGGCTGGGACCCGGCCGCGGTCGCCGCGGCGAACAGGTCGCCGGCTCACGAGGAGGTGACCGACCGTGCCTGACCCCGCGTCCACGGACGAGCTGCTGGACGGCGCGGCACTGCAGTCGGTGTGGCTGGACGTCCCGGAGCGCCCCGCCCCGCGTCCGGCGCTGACCGCGGACACCGAGGTCGACCTGGTGGTCGTTGGAGGTGGCTTCGTCGGGCTCTGGACGGCGCTGCGGGCCGTCGAGAGGGACCCCGGGCGCTCGGTCCTGGTGCTGGAGGCCGACCGGCTCGCCGAACAGGCGACCGGGCGCAACGGCGGCTTCTGCGAGGCGAGCCTGACCCACGGCGAGGCCAACGGGCGGACCCGGTGGCCGGCCGAGTACGACCAGCTCGATCGGCTGGGACGGGAGAACCTGGCCGCCATGGCCGAGACGGTGGCCCGCTACGGCATCGACTGCGGCTGGGCGGCCACCGGCACGCTGGCCGTGGCCACCCGGCAACACGAGGTCGCCGGGTTCGACCCGGACACCGAGGGCTTCCTCGACGCCACAGCGGTCCGCGCCCTGGTGGACTCCCCGACCTACCTGGCCGGCCGCTGGGACCGGGAGGGCTCGGTGCTGGTCGACCCGGCCCGGCTGGCCTGGGGCCTGGCCGCCGCGGCGGAGTCCCTCGGGGTCCGCATCGCCGAGCACACCCCGGCGCAGCGGATCGACACCCGCGGCACCGGCGTCCGGGTCACGACCCCGGGGGCCGGGGTGCGGGCCCGACAGCTGGTGCTGGCCACCAACGCCTTCCGTCCGCTGCTGCGCCGGCTGCGGCTGCACACCGTCCCGGTCTACGACTACGTGCTGGCGACCGAGCCGCTGACCGCGGCCCAGCTGGGCGCGATCGGCTGGGCGGACCGGCAGGGCATCGCCGATGCCGGGAACCAGTTCCACTACTACCGGCTGACCCCCGACGACCGGCTGCTGTTCGGCGGGTACGACGCCGTCTACCACTTCGGACGCCGCATCGACCCGGCGCTGGAGGACCGGCGGGCGACCCACCGGGTGCTGGTCGAGCACGTCCACGACACCTTCCCGCAGTTGCGCGGCATCGGGATCACGCACCGCTGGGGCGGGGTCATCGACACCTCCACCCGGTTCACCGCGCTGTTCGGCACCGCCCGCCGCGGCCGGGTCGGGTACGCGCTGGGCTTCACCGGCCTGGGGGTCGGGGCGTCCCGGTTCGCCGCGGACGTGGTGCTGGACCTGCTCGCCGGACGCCCCACCGAGCGCACCGGGCTGGGCATGGTGCGCCGTCGCCCGGTGCCCTTCCCGCCCGAGCCGGTGGCCTGGATCGGCATCCAGCTCACCCGCTGGGCGCTGGCCCGGGAGGACCGGACCGGCCGCCGACACCCGTGGCTGCGGCTGCTGGACCGGCTCGGCCTGGGCTTCGACAGTTGACCACCCACCCGAGGAGCCCCGTGCAGATCGACGTCCTGACACCCGGCCCCGTCCCGGCCGACGCCCGCCAGGTCGCCGTCCCGATGCGGGACCGCGTCGAGCTCGCTGCCGACCTGTACCTCGCCGGGCCCGGGGCGCATCCCGTCGTCGTCGTCCGGCTGCCCTACGACAAGGACGGCGAGTACTGCCACATGGCCGAGGTGGCCCGGCACGCGACCGGCCGCGGCTACTCGGTGTTCGTCCAGGACGTCCGCGGGAAGTTCCGCTCCGGCGGGGCCACCGAGTTCGGCGTGCACGAGCTCGACGACGGCCACGACACCGTGGCCTGGGTCGTCGACCAGCCCTGGTGCGACGGCCGGGTGGTCGCCTGGGGGGACTCCTACTTCGGCCTGACCACGCTGGCCGCAGCCGCGTCCGGCCACCCGGCGTTGCGTGCTGTCGCCCCCCGGCTGACCGGCACGCTGCTGTCCCGCGAGGTCGTGCACCCCGGCGGGTTCCCGGACGTCGAGGCCACCGCGCGGACCCTCTACCACTCCTCCTGGTACCTGGACCGGGACGCCTACGAGTGGTCGGTGGACTGGACCGCCCGGCCGCTGCGGGCGCCCTTCGACGCCTTCTTCGACCAGGTCGGACGACGGTCGACCGGCTACGACACCGAACGGGCCGGCACCGGCGTCGTGTTCGCCGGGCCCTCGATCGAGCGGCTGCTCGCGGCTCCGCCGGTACCCGTGCTGTTCACCGTCGGGTTGTTCGACAACTGCGCGCACTACTCCTGGCACGACCTCCGCCGCCTGCAGGCGGACCCCGCCTGGGCCGGGTCGGTGTGGCTGCGACTGGACGCGCTGGACCACGAGAACAACCACGTGGACGACGGCCCGGCCGGGGTGCCGTTCGACGCCGCCCGGGTCCTGGACCCGGCGTTGGACTTCTTCGACGACGTGCTCGGTGGCGGCCCGGCCGCCACCCCGCGGGTCTCCTACGAGGTCGTGCACGGGCCGACGCTGACCTCGACCAGCTGGCCACCGGAGGACACCGGCCCACGGCAGCTGTGGCTGGCCCGGGACGACGGCGGGCCCGCTCTGCGGGACGCCCCGGGGCCACGCGCCGAGCTGTCCTGGCGGCACGACCCGGAGCAGCTGGTGCCCTCGGCGGCCCCGGACCCCTTCGCCCGCCTCGTCCCGTACCCCGACCTGGCCGCGGTCGCCGTCCGGCCCGACGTGCTGCACCTGCCCGGTGAGCCGGTCCACGAGCCGCTGGACCTGCTGGGTCCGGCCCGGCTGGACGTGGCCCTGGCGACGACGGCGGTCAGCACCGACCTGTTCACCCGGCTGCTCGACGTCGCACCGGACGGCACCCACGCGCTGGTCGCGAAGACCCAGGTGCACCTGGCCGGTGACCGCCGGCCGGGTCCGGTGCAGCTGGACCTGCTCTCGCTGTCCCACCGGCTGCGCGCGGGCCACCGGCTCGCGGTCCAGCTGATGAGCAGCGACGTCCCCGACTACGTCCCGGATCCCGGCGACGACTCCGACCCGTGGGAGGCGACCACGTCGCTGCCCTCGACACAGACGGTGCTGCTGGGCGAGCCCGGTGGCAGCGTCCTGCACCTCACGGTGCGCCCCGCCCGATGACCGGCCCGACCCAGGAGGACCCCGTGACCGTACGTCCCGAACCCCAGCTGACCTTCGCCTTCGAGGCGAGGGTGGAGGTCGCCCCCTCGCTCAGGATCGGCCGGGGGGAGCACGAGGAGGTCTGGTTCACCCCGATCACCGGGGGGACCGTCGAGGGACCCCGGCTCTCCGGCCGGGTGCTGCCCTACGGCGGTGACTGGTCGACGACCCGCGCGGGGGAGACCTCGCTGGACGCCCGCTACCTGCTCGAGGCCGAGGACGGCGCGGTGATCGACATCCTCAACGTGGGGTTCTGGCGGGCGGACCCCGCCGTCGACGCCCGGGTCGAGGCCGGTGAGGACGTCGACGAGTCCGAGTACTACTACCGCACCTCGCCGCGGTTCCAGACCGACGCCGCAGCTCACGCCTGGCTGACCCGCTCGGTGTTCGTGGGCATGGCCCGGGGCGAGGAGGGCACCGTCTGCATCCGGTTCTTCGAGCTGGCCTGACGGTCCAGCACCTCGGCGGCCACGACCGCGGTGTGCAGCGACACCCGGATGTCGGGGTCGTCGAGGTGCACGCCCAGCACCCGCTCCACCTTCGCCAGCCGGTCGTAGAACGCCGGCCGGGACACGTGCAGGCTGGCCGCGGCCTCGGACTTGCTGCCCGGGTGCCGCACCAGCGCCCGGACGGCGTCCAGCAGGCAGGTGCCCCACCGGGCGTCGTGCTCGCGCAGCGGGTCGAGCTCCCGGGCCACGAAGTGCACCAACCGGTCGTCCTCGGCGAGCATCGACAGCAGCCCGCGCAGGTGGGCGTCCTGCAGCCGGTGCACCCTGGTGCCGGCCGGCACCGACCCCACCGAGTCCACGACGTGCTGGGACTCCCCGAGCGTCCGGGCCACGCCACCGACCGAACCGGTGGCGTGCCCGGCGCCCACCACGACGTCGTGCCGGCGCAGCACCCGGGCGACCAGCGCGTCCACCACCGGGTCGGCGCCCACGGCCGGGTCCAGCGACACCAGGGCCCGGACCTGCCCGTCGAGGACGGCGACCAGCGCCGGGACCCGCTCCTCGGCTGCGGCGTGCACCAGCGCCGCGAGCACCGCCGCGACGTCGTCGGTCCGCAGCGGCTCCGCTCCGGGCCGGGCCACCGGACGCGCGGTCAGGCCGACCAGGGTGCGGCGGGTGAGCGGCACCCCGATCAGCTCGCACCGCCGGACCAGGTCCAGCGACGTCGCGTCGACCGACAGCCCGGCCAGCAGCTCGGTGTGGGTCTTGCGGACCAGGCTGTCCCGCCGCCGGTCGTGCAGGCTGTGCACCGCCAGCGCCGCGGCTGCCCGCTCCAGGGCCGCGACCGCGCAGGGTGCCGGCTGCTCGGGGCTGTGCAGCACGAGCCGGCCCCAGGCGCGGTCGGTGCGGCCCACCCGGGTGAGCAACCAGCCGGCGGCGGCGTCCCAGGCGGTGCGGGTCTCCAGCGGGCAGGCGCGGGAGCGGGCGTGCCAGTCGGCGAGGTGGGCGTCGGTGTCGCCGGGGCCCAGCCGGTAGTCGACCAGGCGGTGGTGGGCGTCCTCCAGCACCACGGTCCGCCCGGCCAGCCTGAGGACGGCGTCGAGCACCTCGTCGGGGCCGGCCTCGGCGAGGCTCAGCTCGGTGAACGCGTCGTGCACCCGCTGGACGGCACGCAGCTCGGTCAGCTGCTCGTGCACCAGTCGCTCGCCCACGGCCTGCGCGACGGCGGCGAACCGGACCTCCCGGTGCAGCGCGACCAGCGGCAGCCCGACCTCGTCGCACACCGCGACCAGCGCCGTCGGCACGCTGTTCCAGCGCCGTCCCAGCTCGATGACCAGGCCGGCGGCGTCGCTGGCGTGCAGACCGCGGGCGAAGAGCTCGAGGTCGGAGCAGGACTCGGGCAGGGCGATGCCGGTGCTGAGCACGAGGTCGCCGCCGCGCAGCAGCGGGCCGATGTCGGCGAGCTCGGTGGTGTGCACCCAGTGGACGAGGCGGCCCAGTCCGGCGCGGCCGGCGAGCACGTGCGGGTCGCCGGCCCGGAGCAGGGACATGGTCAGCGCAGCGGCCACGGTGAGCCCCGGACCGGCCGGTGCGACGTGCGGAGGCGCGGTGGGCAGGACTGCGGTCACGTGGTTCTCCTCACGGTGTGGTCACGGGCAGTCCACCGTTCCGCAACCTTGTTGTCAACGCTGTTGACCGAGTAATCTGCCGGCAACACACCGCGTCGTGAGGAGCAGTTCAGGTGCCAGCAGCAGCCAGGAGCAGGGCCACGGGGGACCGGGCCCTGACCCCCGAGGCGATCGTCGGGCAGGCCCTGCAGATCATCGAGCGCGACGGGGCGCCGGCCCTGACGCTGCGCAAGCTCGGCGCTGAGCTGGGCGTCGACGCGACCGCGTTCTACCGGCACTTCCGGGACAAGGACGACCTGCTGCTGGCCTGCATGGACCGCGCCGAGATGCTCGCCTGGGAGGCCGTCCGTGAGGTGCCGCCCGGGGCCACCTGGCAGCAGACGCTGCGCGCCGTCGCCGACGTCACCTGGACCATGGCGGCCACCTACCCCGCCGTCTACGCAGCAACCTTCGCCCGGACGACGGGCGGCCCGGGCGAGCGCCGGATGGTCGAGCTCCTGCTGCGCACGCTGAGCTCCGCCGGGTTGGACCGGGCGACCACCGTGCTGTCCTACCGGGCGTTCGTCGAGGTCCTGCTCAGCCTCAGCGGGGCAAACGCGACCATCGCCCGGCTGGGCCCGGAGGTGGCGGCCAAGGACGCCGAGGCCTGGTCCCGGATCCACGCGACGCTGCCGGGGGAGGACTTCCCGACGGCCCGCGAGCACGCCGCCGAGCTGGCCGCGGCGACCGGTCGGGACGTGTTCGACTTCGCCGTCGGCGCGGTGATCGACGGCATCGCGCGCGCGGCCGGCCCCCGCGCGGACTGAGGCCCACTGCTCAGGCCAGCCAGACCTTCCGCAACGCCTCGGTCACCACCCAGGTGGTGGTGTCCCCGGCGTGCAGCCGAACCACGACGCCGGGGGAGAGGTCCAGGGTCGAGCCGTCGGCGAAGGCCACCGAGCCCCGCCCGGCCACGACGACGAACACCTCGTCGGTCTCGGTGTCGGTGACGGTCCCCTCGCCGAGCTCCCAGACCCCGACGGTGGCCCCGCCGACGGTGCCCAGTTCGACCAGACCCGCCCGGGGTCGCCCGGCCACGATCGAGGTCGGGTCCAGCGGCAGGTCGGCCAACGGGTGGGTGCCGACGTCGTCGGAGAGCAGCCGGTCACGGGCGGTCGTCACCGGAGCAGTGTCGGTCACGCGACGCGGACGACGGTGCGGCCGCGTGCCCCGCCGTCGCTGATCCGCTGCAGCGCCGCCGGCACGCCGGCCAGGTCGACTTCCCCGGTGGCCACCAGGTGCATTGCCGGGGTCGACAGGTCGGTGGCCAACCGCTCCCAGACGGCGGCCCGCCGCTCCCGGGTCACCTGCACCGAGTCGACGCCCAGCAGGGCGACACCGCGCAGGATGAACGGGAACACCGTGGTGGCCAGCGCGACGCCACCGGTGTTGCCGGAGGCCGCGACGGCGGCCCCGTACCGCAGCGAGGCGAGCACGCCGGCCAGGGTCTCGCCACCCACCGGGTCCACGGCGCCGGCCCACGTCTCGGGCCGCAGCGGCGTGCCCGAGCCGGTCACCACCTCCCGCCCGACGACCTCGTGCGCACCCAGCGACCGCAGCCAGTCGGCTGCGCCGGGCTTCCCCGTCACGGCGGTGACCTGGTGCCCGCGGCCGGCGAGCAGGGCGACGGCGACGCTGCCGACGCCACCGGTCGCCCCGGTGACCAGCACCGGGCCGGAGCCGGTGGTCAGACCGTGCTGCTCCAGGGCCAGCACGCTCAGCGCGGCGGTGAACCCGGCCGTGCCCAGCGCCATCGCCTGCCGCTCGTCCAGTCCCTCGGGCAGCGGGACCACCCACCCGGCCGGCACCCGGGCCAGTCCGGCGTACCCGCCGTGGTGGGCCACGCCCAGGTCGTAGCCGTGCACCAGGACCGACTGCCCGACGCGCAGCTCGCTGCGGCCGGTGTCCAGGACGGTGCCGGCCAGGTCGATGCCGGGCACGAGGGGGTCGATCCGGGCGACCCGGCCGGTGGGGGAGGCGGCCAGGGCGTCCTTGAAGTTCACCCCGGACCAGTGCACCTCGACCACGACGTCCCCGTCCCCGAGGTCGGCGGTGGGCAGGTCGCGCAGCTGCAGCCCGTCGGGACCGGTGACCAGGGCGGGCGTGTGGGCGGGGAGCTGGGGCATGCGCTGATGCTCGGCGCGGGAGGCGACGGACCGGGCTGGCGTTGTGTCGGTCGTGCGCGCGGGACCCGACACAACGTCCGGGCCCGGGTGGACACCGCGCAGCGAGGCTGGAGCCGTGTCCACAGACGTGCGCTACCGCCCCCGGTCCCTGGCCGTCGTCGGTGCGTCACCCTCGAGCTTCGTGGGCCGGATCGCCCTGCAGAACTGCCTGGCACGGGGGTACGGCGGCCGCCTGGTCGCCGTCACCCCCGCGCACCGGGAGGTCGCCGGCGTCCCGGCCGTGCCCTCGCTGCTGGACCTGGACGAACCGGTGGACACCGCGCTGGTGCAGGTGCGGGCCGATCGGGTGCTCGGTGTCGTCCGAGAGGGGGTCAGGGCCGGGGTGGGCACGTTCGTCGTCCCGGGAGCCGGGACGACCGACTCGGGCGACGTAGCCCGGGAGCTGGTCCGGGAGCTGCGCGACCTGGCCGACACCACCGGCGTGACCGTCGTCGGGCCCAACTGCATGGGCGTGGTCGACCTGGTCACCGGGGCCGCGCCCTACATCGGCACCGTCGGGGAGCGGCTGCGCCGCGGCGGGGTCGGACTGGTCGCGCAGAGCGGTGCGGTGGTGGAGGCGTTCATCAACGCCGGATCCCGGGTGCCGCTGTCCACCGCGATCTCCTCGGGCAGCGAGGCGGTGCTCGGACTGGCCGACCACCTGGGGTTCTTCGCCACCGATCCGCACACGACCGCCGTGCTCACCTTCGTGGAGGCGGTGGACGACGCCACGGCGGTGCTGGCCGCGGCCCGCGCGCTCGCCGAGGCCGACAAGCCCCTCGTCGCCGTCGTCGTCGGCCGGTCGGCGGTGGCCCGGGCAGGGGTGGTGGCGCACTCGGGGCGGCTGGCCGGCAGCGCCCGGACGACGGCTGCCGCGCTGCGGTCGGCCGGCGCCGCGGTCGTCGGCGACCTCGACGAGCTACTCGCGGCCGGCGAGCTCCTGGGCACCCGGCACCGGGTGCGGGGCCGTCGACTGGCCGTGGTCACCAACTCCGGCGGGGAGGGCAACCTGCTCGCCGACCTCGCCGCCGACGTGGGTCTCGACGTCCCGCCGCTCAGTGCCGACGGACGCCGGACCCTCACCGACCGGTGGCCGCTCTTCGACGCCCGGAACCCGCTGGACCCCTGGGGGGTCGACGACCACACCGTCGTCTACCCGCCCGCACTGGCGGTCGCCGCCGGGGAGGGCGCCGACGTGCTGGTGGTGGGGATCGACCAGCAGCGGACGGCCGGCTCCCACGAGCAGGAGCTGGGCCTGTTCCTGGCCGGCGCGCTGCGTGACGCCGTCGCCGGCACGACCGTCGTCCCGGTGCTGCTGAGCCCGGCCGCCCAGGACCCTCCGGACGCCCTGGTCGGGGCCTGCGTCGCGGCCGACGTCCCGCTGGTGCGCGGTGCCCGTCCTGCGCTGGCGGCACTGGCCGCGCTGGCCGCCCGGTCGGTCTCCCCGGCACCGCCAACGACGCCGGGTGCGAGCGGTGACGTGCCGCGCGCGGAGGACGAGGTGCTGGCCGCACTCGCTGGACTCGGACTCGAGGTCGCGCACAGCCAGCGGGTGCGTACGTCCGCGGAGGCCGTGGCGGCGGCACTGTCGCTGGGCGGGCCGGTGGTGCTGAAGGGCGTTGTCCCCGGGCTGGTGCACAAGACCGAGGCCGGCCTGGTCCGGGTCGGCCTGACGCCGGACGAGGTCGCCGTCGAGGCCGACCGGATGCTCGGCTGGGCGACCGCCGAGGGACGCCCGTTAGAGCTGCTGGTCGCCGAGCTCGTGCGCGGCGACCTCGAGGTGCTGGTCGGCTTCACCCGGGACCCGGTCTTCGGGCCGGTCCACCTGGTCGGGCTGGGCGGGGTCTGGGCCGAGGCACTGGACGTCGTCGACGTGCACGTCGGGCACCTCGACGACGCCGCGGCCGGGCACTTCCTCGCCGGCAGCCGGGTCGGCCGGATGCTCGCCGGGGCCCGGGGCGGCCCCCTGCACAGCGCGGGTGTCGTGGCCGCCCTGTGCGCGGTCAGCCGGCTGGCCGCCCGCTCTCCGTCGATCACCGCGATCGACGTCAACCCCGTCCTCGTCTGCCGCTCCCGAGCGGTCGCCGTCGACGCCGTCCTCACCCTCGATGCCCTGGAGGCACAACCGTGACCCAGTCCGACCCTATCGTCAGCACCCTGCGCCTGCGGATCGGCCAGGAGGAGGCCCACTACGGCGGGAACCTGGTCGAGGGCGCCCGCGTCCTCAAGCTCTTCGGCGACGTCGTCACCGAGATCGCGATCGTGACCGATGGGGACGAGGGCCTGTTCGTCGGCTACGACTCGGTCGAGTTCCTGGCCCCGGTGTACGCCGGGGACTTCCTTGAGGTCACCGGCACCGTGACCCGGATCGGGAACACCAGTCGCACCGTGCGGCTGGAGGCCCGCAAGGTGATCGCCTCCCGGTACGACGCCACCCCCAGTGGCGCCGACGTGCTGGCCGAGCCGGTGGTCGTCGTCCGCGCGGTCGGGACGACGGTCGTACCGGTGGGACACCGTCGGGGACCTGGTGGCAGCTGGTCCGTGACGTGAGCACCGCCGGCGCCCCGGAGCCCCGAGGTCGTCTGCGCTCGACGAGGAGGGCGGACCTCGGCCTGCCGCCGCCGTGTCTCTGCTGTGCCGGACGGGGCGACTCTCCGCCCAGACCCGGATCGACGGATCTGCCTCAGGGGGACGCCCTGGGTCGCTGGTGAGACCCCCGCTACGCGCGCAGAACCCACCCATCGGCCAGAGAAGGGCCCTGGTTCGGCTCAGGCTTGGTGCGGAGTGGCGGTCGACCGGGCGTTGAGGGTCGACTCGTGGGCCCGGTGTGCTCAAGCGGGCCGCGGGCGCCCGCCGTCCTCGGCCCGGACCAGGCCGGACTGGTAGGCGGGCACCACCAGCTGGGCCCGGTCGCGGACGTCGAGCTTGCTCATCGCCCTGTCCAGGTGCGTCTTGACGGTCAACAGAGCCAGAACAGCCGGGCGGCGATCTCGACGTTCCCGGGCGCTGAACTCGACTGACCTGCGCACACAGGACGTGCGCGGACCGCCACGGACTCCCTGCTGGCCGGGGGTCAAGGGGCTACCGGACCGCCTTACCCACGCTTTGAGGGGAATCAGCAGGCGAGAGCGCCGGCTGCGGCCGCCGGCCCGGTATCCGGCACACCGAGGTGAGCCAGCAGTGGCAACCTGGGAACCAGAAGGCGTCGCCCGACGCGGAGGGCGGGCAGGTCACCGTTGTTCATCGCCCGCGTGACCGTTCGAACGTCTACGCCGAGGAGTTCGGCAACCTCAGCGACGGTCACGACTGCGGCCTTGCTCTTCACCAGGTCATCCAGGTCCATCCAAGTCGCCTCCTCCACGGATCTTGTCCAGCGCTGGCCCCTCAGTCCGTGAGCGTCGAGGCCGCCGAACGCACAACTCCCGAAGGTGCCACCGGCGACGCGCCCATGACAGACGTCTGCCTCACTCCCTCGGCCGCTCCGGCTAGGTGACGCGCTGACCCATGTCACTTGCCCGCTGAAACCGCTACCTCTCCCTGTGGGAGGTCCCCGCTGTCCACAGCCTCTGGTCGACAGGCCTGCTGCAGAGCTCGCAGGCCTTGCATGGGCTTGTCGCGGACAGCGGTCCGTGAGGCGACGAGAGGTGGAGGACGGAGACCGGTGGCGAGGACGAAACGGCGGCAGGCCGGTGAAGGTGGAATCAGTGAGTACCAGACGTCGACTGGCCCCAAGTTCCTGATCAAGTACAACGCCATCCGGCCGGACGGCTCGACGAAGGTCGTCCTGAAGCGAGGCTTCACCACTCGCCGCGAGGCTGCCAACGCCCTTCGGACCGAGGTACGGAAGGTCGAGACCGGTCAGTGGGTCGACCTGTCGAAGGAGACGTTGACCGCTTACCTGGCCGAGTGGATCGGCGCTCAACGGCTGGCGCCCTCCACGAACTCGAGCTACCAGAAGAACATCCGACTGCACATCGACCGGCACATCGGCCGCACCCCGCTAGACCGGTTGACCGCGTTGGCGAACGACACCTGGATGCGGAAGCTCGAGTCATCCGGCCGGGCGGACAACAAGGGCGGCCTGTCCGCGCGGACGGTCCGGTACGTGTTCACCATCCTCCGTTCCGCCCTCGGCGACGCCGTCAAGCACGGGCACCTCGCCGTCAACCCGACGGACCGTTGCAGCCCGCCAACACCTTCGCAGGCCCGGCCACCAGAAATGCTCGCGTGGACCGCCGTCGAGCTGTCGCGGTTCCTGACGTGGAGCGAGTCGTTCGACTCCGAGGCGGCGATGGCATGGCGGGTGCTCGGTTTCACCGGGATGCGCCACGGTGAAGCACTCGCACTCCGGTGGAGGGACGTCGACCTCGATGCCATGCGCGTGGCGGTCCGTCGCAGCGTGGGGTTGGTCAGGACGAAGGAAAGGGGAGAGGAGCTCGTAGAAGGGCCCACCAAGACCGGCCAGTCGCGAGTCGTCGACCTGGACGCTGGGACGGTCCAGAAGCTGCGCGTGTACAAAGCTCGGCGCTCGAACGTCTCACCGCAGCTCGTGCGGGATAGCGCCCTGGTGCTGGGTGGTCTCGACGGCGACCACCGACACCCCGAGCGCTTCTCGCGGCGGTTCAACAGTCATGTCACCCGCGCCCGCCGCGCCTTCGGCGAGGACAAGCTCCCCAGGATCCGTCTTCACGACCTCCGGCACACCCATGCGACTCTCCTGCTGGCCGACGGTGAACCCGTCAAGGTCGTGTCCGAGCGGCTCGGGCACGCCAACGCCACGATCACCCTCGGCGTCTATCAGCACGTGCATCCAGGCATGGGCCGGCAGGCCGCGGATCGGTTCGCGGCGCTGCTCGATGAACCCGAGTGAGGTCCGAAGTATCACCGGAGTATCACGGGCCATGAATTGGGCGTCCACACAAGAGCCCCGGTCGCCTGACCTGCAGGAAGACCGGGGTCAACTGGTGTCCGAGGGGGGACTTGAACCCCCACGCCCGATAAAGGGCACTAGCACCTCAAGCTAGCGCGTCTGCCATTCCGCCACCCGGACAGGTGGACCTGCGCACTGCGGCGCGGGCCGTGGAGAAGCATACGGGAGGCCGCGGCGTCGTCCGCACCGCCCCTGCGCCGTGTCCGGTCACCGTGCAGGGATCCGGTCACCGCACGCCGTGACCGGGTCCCTGCCGGGTGACCGGCTGTCGCGCAGCCGGCCTGCTGTTGCGCTGCAGGGCGTGAGCAGGCCTGGACGGCGGCAGTGAGCGGGCAAGCGGGCCGCGGTGGCACGATCGGGCGCATGGCCGAGACGACACCTGCACCGTTGGAGCGCGCCCAGGCCGAGGTCGCCGACCTGCTGAGCGACCTGATCCGGATCGACACCACCAACACCGGCGACCTCTCCACCAGCGTGGGGGAGCGGAAGGCCGCGGAGTGGGTCGCCGGGAAGCTCGACGAGGTGGGGATCGACTCGGTGATCCACGAGTCCGAGCCCGGCCGCGCCTCGCTGGTGGCCCGCATCCCCGGCGAGGACCGCGACCGCCCCGGGCTGCTGGTCCACGGGCACCTCGACGTCGTCCCCGCCGACAAGCGCGAGTGGAGCGTCGACCCGTTCTCCGGTGAGCAGCGGGACGGCTACGTCTGGGGCCGCGGCGCGGTCGACATGAAGGACATGGACGCGATGACCCTCGCGCTCGTGCGCGACTGGGCCCGCACCGGGGTGAAGCCCCCGCGGGACATCGTGCTGGCCTTCGTCGCCGACGAGGAGGCCGGCGGGAAGTACGGCGCCCACTACATGGTCGACCACCACGCCGACCTGTTCGAGAACGTCTCCGAGGCGATCAGCGAGGTCGGCGGGTTCAGCCTCACCGTGCGCGACGACCTCCGGCTCTACCTGATCCAGACCGCCGAGAAGGGGCTGGCCTGGATGCGGCTCACCGCCGCCGGCCGCCCCGGGCACGGCTCGTTCGTGCACGACGACAACGCCGTCACCCGGCTCTCGGCCGCCGTGGCCCGGATCGGCTCCACCCGGCTGCCCACCGTGCTCACCCCGCCGATGAAGCAGTTCATCGAGGAGGTCAGCGACGCCTACGGCATCGAGATCGACCCCGACGAGCCCGAGGAGGCCCTGAGCCGGCTCGGTTCGATCAGCCGGATGATCGGCGCGGCGCTGCGCAACACGGTCAACCCCACGATGGTCGACGCCGGCTACAAGGCCAACGTCATCCCCGGCACCGCCAGCGCCACCATCGACGGCCGCTTCCTCTACGGCCAGGAGGAGGCGTTCGAGGCCCAGATCGACGCCCTGCTCGGCGAGGGCGTCACCCGCGACTACATCCACCACGACCAGGCCGTCGAGACGACGTTCGACGGACCGCTGGTCGAGCAGATGGTCGCCGCGCTCAAGGCCGAGGACGACGGCGCCCGGCCGGTGCCGTTCACCATGAGCGGCGGCACCGACGCCAAGAGCTTCGAGACCCTGGGCATGCGCTGCTTCGGCTTCTCCCCGCTCCGGCTGCCCGCCGACCTGGACTTCGCCAGCCTCTTCCACGGCATCGACGAGCGCGTGCCGGTGGAGAGCCTGCAGTTCGGCATCCGGGTGCTGGACAGGTTCCTGCGGGCGAGCTGACGTGCCCACCGACCCGCTGGCCGCCTTCCTCATCGGCCAGCTCACCCAGGACGGTCACGACGTCGTGACCGTCCTGCGGGTGACCCAGGGTCGGTTGCCGGTGCCCGGCAGCGCCCAGGCCCTCGGGGTCGCCGGCGGGCGGTTGTACCTGGCCCACGCCGGGTTGTTCGGTCAGCCGACGCTGGCCGACATCCCCCTGGACACGGTGACCGGGGTCGACGTCCGGGTGGCCAAGCGGCTCACCGGCACCCGCCGGGAGCTCTCGGTGTGGACCGGGGACGCGACACTGCGCTTCACGGTGGTCGACGACGACACCGCCGTCGAGCGGTTCCTACGCGCCGTCCGGGCCGGTCAGGCCGGCACGAGCGCCGGCTGACCGGCCAGGACGGCGCGGTCGCGGCCGGCACGCTTGCCGCAGTACAGCGCGGCGTCGGCGCGGGCCAGGGTGTCCCCGACGGACTCCCCGGGCACCCACTGCGCGATCCCGACCGTGGCGGTCTGCCCGTGCGGGACTGCGGCCAGGATGCGCTCGGCGACCGGCCGGGCGCCCTCGGCGGTGCACGCGGGCAGCGCGACGGCGAACTCCTCGCCACCCCAGCGGGCGATCAGGTCGCCGTCCCGCAGGCACTCCGACGCTGCCGACCCGAAGTCCCGCAACAGCGCGTCCCCGGTGCCGTGCCCGTACGTGTCGTTGAAGACCTTGAAGTGGTCGAGGTCCAGGAGCAGGAGGGTGAGCGGCAGGCCGCTGCGCCGGGCACGGGAGACCTCCACGCCGGAGAGCTCGTCCCAGCGGCGACGGTTGGCCAACCCGGTCAGCTGGTCCCGGTCCGCGGCGCGGGCCAGCTGCTCCAGCAGGTCGCCGCGCTCGATGGCGCGGGCTGCCTCTCCACCCAGCACCGACAGCACGCCGAGCGTGGTGGCGCACAGCTCGGGGACCGGGGTCCGCCACATGACGCCGATCAGCGCCACGACCCGGTCGTCGGCCAGGACGGCCGGCTGCCACGCCGCCGACGCGATCCCGAGGTGCTCGACCAGGCCGGCGCTGACCCCGGGCTCCGCTCGGGCGTCCGGGACGAAGGCGCCCGCGCCCGCGCTGAACAACCGCGACGTCATGGAGGTGGTCGGGTCGGTGCTGAAGGCCAGCGGAGGCAGGTCCAGCCCCACGACGGCGGTGGACACCAGGTGGCCGGCGCCGTCGGGCTCGATGAGGTAGACGCCGTCGGCTCCGGTGACCTCCCGGACCGCGTCGCACACCGCCGTCCGGGGGTCGTCGGCGGTGAGCACGGCGCGGGTGGCGGTGGCCAGCACCTGGACCTGGCGGTGCCGTTCCTCCGCGTGGTCGGCGGCGCTGCGCAGCCGGGTCTCCAGGACCAGCCGCTCGTCCCGGTTCAGCGCCAGCGCCAGCCCGAGGGCAGCACCGAGCGCGATGTAGGCCTGCACGATGACGGCGCGGACCAGGACGTCGTCCACGGCGGCGAACGGGCCGTCGCCCTGGAGGGTGAACACGACGGCGACCAGGGACACCGCGGCGGTCCGCAGCGCCGTGAGGCCGGTGTCGAAGCGGAGTGCCACCCAGGCGGTGAGCGCGAAGAGCGGGAAGGCCACCGGGTAGGCCGGCAGCCACACGAAGACCGCCACGTTGCCGAGCACCGACGCGACGACGGCCAGCGCCAGTTCGGCGGCCCGTCGGCCGGTGGGCCGCTGGAACGGCAGCACCGCCGTCTCCTGCTCGGCGTCCCGGCGGACCAGCAGGAGCTGGCGCACACGGAGGCCCAGGGCGACGACGACGAGGACGGCGGCCCCGCTGCGGGCCTGCCCGACCACGGTGGCCAGCACCGACCCGGTCCCGGTCCCCAGGAAGAGCACGGCGCCGCCGGCCAGCGCGCCGGCGGTGGTGGCCACCCCGGTGGCGACCAGCAGGGCGGTCAGGTCGCGC
Source organism: Geodermatophilaceae bacterium NBWT11 (assembly GCA_014218215.1). NCBI lineage: Bacteria > Bacillati > Actinomycetota > Actinomycetes > Geodermatophilales > Geodermatophilaceae > Geodermatophilaceae bacterium NBWT11. The sequence continues at coordinate 4,386,780 of CP043652.1, read as the reverse complement.
ATGTGCAGCAGGAGCGGACCCGACGGCGTCGGACTCCACCGCCGGTAGAGCCGCGCCACCAGCAGTGCCTGCCCGACGTCCACCGCGGCCAGCGCCACCGCCACGGCGGGGCTGCTCCCGGTGGCCAGGTCGACAGCGGCGAGCACGACGCCCAGCAGCAGCGCGTCCCACCGCACCCCGGTGCGGCCGTGCAGGAGCAGCATCCACAGCGCCGCCAGCCCAGCAGCCGGCCAGACCAGGGCGACCGGGGTGCTCTCGACGACGGTCAGCCGGCCCACGAGTGCCGCCAGGGCGGTGAGGACGGCGAACGTCAGGCTGCGCAGCGGACCTGGCCGCATGAGGTGGGGTCTCCGTTCGGTCGTGCACGACACGTCTACTCCGGGTGCATCGGGCCCCCGGGGGTGGGACTGGAGCCGGGTGTCCACCGATCACCCCTCCGGGTGGCGCGGGTCACCGACGTGTTTCGATGCCCCGCATGACCTCGCCCACCCCGTCGCCCACCCCGCCCGCCGGTTCCGTCGCGCTGATCACCGGGGGCACCGGCGGTTTCGGCCGCGCCCTGGCCACCCGCCTGCGGGACGCCGACGTGCGGGTGGTCCTCGCCGACCTGGACAGCGACCGCAACCGCTCGGTGGCCGCCGACCTGGGCGTGGGATTCGCCGTCCTGGACGTCACCGACCACGCCGCCAACCAGCAGGTGGTGGCCGACGTCGAGGCCGAGCACGGCCGGCTGGACGCCGCGTTCCTCAACGCCGGCATCGCGGGCTCGGGGGACACCGACGCCCTCGACGTCGAGGAGTACCTGCGGGTGATCGCGGTCGACCTGCACGGTGTCGTCTACGGCACCGACGCCGCGCGGCCGGCGCTGCGGCGCGCAGGTGGGGGCTCCGTCGTCGTCACCGCGTCCCTGGCCGGGCTCTCCCCGATGCCCACCGACCAGGCCTACTCGATCGCCAAGGGCGGTGCGGTGGCGTTCGTCCGCTCGATCGCCACCGCGTTGCACCGCGAGGGCATCACCATCTCGGCCATCTGCCCCGGGTTCGCCGACACCGCGATCATCGACCCGTGGCGCGAGCACTTCGAGTCCGCCGACTTCCCGGTGCTCAGCGCCGACGAGGTGGCCGCCGCGATGGCCGCCGCGTGGACCTCGGCCGAGCCCGGTGCGGCCTACGTCGTCCAGCCCGGCGTCGGTGCGCTGCCGTACCGGTTCAAGGGCGTGCCGGCGGCCAAGAACGCCGCGGGGGAGTCCGCCCGCATCCCCGGTCAGCTGCTCGGGCCGCTCTGACACCCTCGTGACGCCGGTCACCGGGCGGTCTGGCACTGTCGCGGCCATGCGCGCATGGCGAGTCCACTCGCTCGGAGACCCGGCTGACGTGATGACCCTGGACGACGTCCCGGAGCCCGTGCCCGGGGACGGTCAGGTGAAGGTCAGAGTGCTCGCGGCGGCGCTGAACTTCCCCGACATCCTCATGGCGCAGGGCACCTACCAGGAGAAGCCGCCGCTGCCGTTCACACCGGGCCTGGAGCTGTGCGGGCAGCTGGAGAACGGGCAGCGGGTGCTCGGTTCGCCGTCCGGTGGGCCCGGCGCGTTCGCCGAGTACGCCCTGATGGACGCCGACGCGACCTGGCCGGTGCCCGAGGGCATGACCGACGAGCAGGCCGCCGCGCTCTACATCACCTACCAGACCGGCCACGTCGGGCTGCACCGTCGTGCCGGCCTGCAGGCGGGGGAGTGGCTGCTGGTGCACGCCGGCGCCGGGGGCGTCGGGACGGCAGCGATCCAGCTCGGCAAGGCCGCCGGTGCGAAGGTCATCGCGACCGCGGGTGGCCCGCGCAAGACGCAGGTGTGCACCGACATGGGCGCCGACCACGTCATCGACTACGCGGCCGAGGACTTCGTGGCCCGGGTCAAGGAGATCACCGGTGGACACGGCGCGGACGTGGTCTACGACCCGGTCGGTGGTGACGTGTTCGACGGTTCGACCAAGTGCATCGCCTTCGAGGGCCGCATCGTCGTCGTCGGCTTCACCTCCGGGCGGATCCCCGCGGCCCGGGCCAACCACCTGCTGGTGAAGAACTACTCGGTGCTCGGCCTGCACTGGGGGCTGTACCGGAGCAAGGACCCGGGCCGGATCGGGATGGTGCACGAGGACCTCACCCGGCTCTTCGCCGACGGCCTGATCGACCCGCTGGTCGGCCAGACCCTGCCGCTGGAGCAGGCCCAGACCGCCCTGGCCGCCCTCGGCGACCGCGGCACCGTCGGCAAGGTCGTCCTCGTCCCCTGACGAAGGACCCCCTCCTCCTCATCCCTCGCACGCTCGGGACGAGCCTCGGGAGGGGGCCTCAGACGGCGGGGAGGGGCAGGTAGCTCAGGCGGGCGCGGCGGCGCATGACGACGCGGCGCGTGCCGTCGGCGTACAGCTCGAGGCGGGCCAGCTCCCAGCCGCCGACGTCGGACTGCAGGCTCATCATCTGCGCGGCCGCCGAGCGGGACGTGCCGTTGGGGATGCGCAGCGGGGCGTACTCCCAGTCTCCGTGGATCGACACCCGCCCGATGGTGCCAGCCGTCGGCCGGCCGGTCACCTGCGGGACATCCTCAGCGCGGGTCGATCAGCTGCAGCTGCCCGGTCTCCCGGCTGCCCACGAACACCCGCCCGGTGGTGGGGTCGACGGCGACGGTGTTGGGCTGGCGGACGGTCGGGAACCGGGCCACCTCGGTGAGCTCGTCACCGGCGGTGGACAGCCCGACGACCTCGTTGGTCGCGGTCAGGGTCACCCACACGACCTGGTCGGTGCTGTCGTAGGCCAGTCCGTAGGGGTTGCCGAACAGCTCGTAGGTGGACTCCAGCTCCAGCGGGTCGGAGCCGTAGACCAGCATCGCGTCGCCGCGGGTGTCGGCGACCAGGAACCGGCCCTGGGAGTCGGCGACCAGGTGGGTCGGGCCGTCGCCGGCGTCCAGCACGGTCTGCAGCTCACCGGCCGCGACGTCGTAGGTGGTGATGCTGAAGGCGCCCACGTCGACCACGCCGGCGACGTCACCGACCGTGGCCACCCCGCCGGGCTGGGTCTGGCTGTCGAAGGTCTGGGTGACCTCGCCGTCGGTGACGACCGAGAGGGTGCCGCCCATCTCGTCGCCGACCAGGATCTGGCCGCTGGCGACCTGGGCGGCGTCGTGCGGGTTGTCCCCGACCATCGTCTCGGTGACCTCGCCGCCGGGCAGCGCGACCTGGACGAGGGTGTTCGAGTCCTCGGCGGGCACCAGCACCGGTCCGCCGGGGGCGGCGAGCTGCAGGTGCCGGGCGTGCCCGGGCAGCTCGATCTCGGCCTGGGTGACGCCGTCGGCGTCGGTGAGGACGAGCCGGTTGGGGTCGCGGACGGCGACGGCCAGCAGCCCGGTCACCGGGTCGAAGACCATGCCCTCGGCATCGGGGTCCAGGTCGACGACGGTGCCCTCGGGGTCGGTCGTCAGCTCGGGGGAGTCAGCCGGTTCGGCGGCGCGGGCGCTCTCGGTGGGCTCGCCACCGCCGTCGCTGCCGGAGCAGGCGGTGAGGACGAGGGCCAGGGGCAGGAGCAGGGCGGCGCGACGCATGGCCTCCACCCTGCGGGTTCCCGGAGGTCGACGCAGCTCAGGCCGCGAGCAGTCCGAGCATCTGGTCCACCGAGGTCGACCACGGGAAGTCCGCGGCCCGGGCCCGGGCGGCGGCTCGGCGGGTGGCGGGGTCCACGGCCAGCAACCGGGCGACGCCGTCGGCGAACGCGTCCGGTCCGTCGGCGACCGCGACGCCGTGCGGGCCGTCCCCGAGCAGCTCGCGCAGCGCCGACCCGGCCGAGCCGACCACCGGGGTGCCCGACGCGAGCGCCTCCAGCGCGGCCAGTCCGAAGGTCTCGTGCGGGCCCGGGGCCAGCGCGACGTCGGCGCTGGCCAGCAGGGTGGCGACGGCGTCCCGGTCGGTGACGTGGCCGAGGAAGCGGACCGGCAGGCCGCGTGCCTGCCGCTCCAGCCTGCCGCGCAACGGCCCGTCCCCCGCGACGACGAGCGTCGCCCGCACCCCGCGGCGGCGGAGCTCGGCCAGGGTCTCCACGGACCGGTCGGGGTGCTTCTCGGCCGACAACCGCCCGGCGTGCACCAGCAGCACGTCGGAGCGGTCCAGCAGCTCGGCGCGCAGCCGGGAGTCCCAGCGGTCGGGGGCGAAGGTGCGCAGGTCGACCCCCAGGGGCACCCGGGCCACCGTCGTCCCCAGCCGGGTGAACTCCTCGGCGGCGAACTCGGTGCTGCAGACCACCAGGTCGTGCCCGGCGGCGGTGCGCCGGTTCGCTGCGTCGGCGACCCAGCGGGCCGCCCCGGCGGGCAGCAGGAACTGGGTCAGCACGCGGTCCAGCCGTTCGTGCGCGACCACCAGCGTGGGCACGCCCCGGGCGGCGGCCCACCGGCCCAGCCCGCGCAGCGTCGTCCGGTCGGACACCTCGAGCCGGTCGGGGTCGAGCTGGTCCAGCAGGCGGCGCACCCGCCAGGGGTCCATCAGGCGGTAGCCGCCGGCGCCGGGCACCCGCGGTGCGGCCAGTGTCAGCACGCTGACCCCACCGGGTCGCACCTCGGCGGGGTCACCGGCCGTCCGCGGGCCTGGGACGACGACGGCCACCGCGTGCCCCCGGGCCGCGTAGCCCGCCGCCAGCCGGTCGACCGCCGTCCGCAGCCCGCCGGACGTGGGGTGGTGCAGGTTTGCGACCAGCACGATGCGCATCCGCCCACGGTGACCGGTCGGAGCGTCGTCTGGGGGGTCGGGACGTGAACGCCCGAGCATCTGGGCGTGACCTGTTCGCATTCCTGGGCGCGAATGCGTTCAGATCACGCCACGTTCAGCGGGAGTAGTGCTCCACGACCAGCTGCTCCTCGCACTGCACCGGGATCTCGGTGCGCTGGGGTCGGCGGACGACGAAGCAGGTGAGCTCGGTCAGCCGGACGTCCAGGTACTTCGGGGCCTCGGCGTGGGCACCGGAGGCTGCGACCTGGAAGGGCTGCTTGGGCTTGCTGCGCTCGGCGATCGCGACCACGTCGCCGGGCTCGACCCGGTAGCTGGGCCGGTCGACGCGCCTGCCGTTGACCGTCACGTGGTGGTGGGTCACGGTCTGCCGGGCCTGGTAGATCGTCCGGGCGAAGCCGGCGCGCAGCACGGTGGCGTCCAGACGGGCCTCGAGGTCGAGCAGCAGCGCCTCACCGGTCTTGGCGCCGGTGTTGCGACTGGTCTTCTTGGCCCGGTCGAAGGCCAGACGCAGCTGGGTCTCGCTGACGTCGTACTGGGCACGCAGCCGCTGCTTCTCCATCAACCGCGTCTTGTAGTCGCTGGTGTTCTTGCGCTTGCGGCCGTGCTCGCCGGGCGGGTAGGGCCGCCGCTCGAAGTACTTCACGCACTTGGGGGTGAGCGGCATGCCCAGGGCGCGGGACAGGCGCACCTTCGGTCGAGGGGTGTTCACGAGGCCTCCTTGTTCGGTTAGGCTCACCTTACATCCCGAGCGAAGGACCACCGATGACCTCGACCACCCCGCCCGTCGTCCGGCCCACCGCCGCCGAGCGCGCCCGCACCGTGGCCTGTCGCCCGTCCGCTGCCGTCTGCGCGGCCGGCGTCTCCGGCTCCCGGGTGCTCGCCCACGCCACCACGAAGGCGGGGTCCGTGCTGCTGGTCGTGCCGGCCGCGGGGGAGCTGGCCGTCGCCGTCCGCACCGCCGAGGACGGCGACCTGGCCGCCCTGGTCATGGTCACCGACCACGCCCCGGTCAGCCTGCGTGACCCGGTCCGGGCCCAGCTCTGGCTCTCGGGCTGGCTCGCCCCGGTGCCGGACGACGAGTCCCGGGAGGCCGCCCTGGAGTTCGCCGAGGTGCTCCCCGCCGGCGCCCTGCTCGACGTGGGGGTCAGCGCGACGCTGCTGCGGCTGGACCTGGCCGAGGTGGTGCTCGGGGAGAACGGCGGCACCACCGAGATCGAGCCCGAGGACTACACCGCAGCCGACCCCGACCCGCTGGTGGCCGTGGAGAGCTCGGCCCTGCAGCACCTGGACGCCGACCACCCCGAGGAGCTCGCCCTGCTGCGCTCGCGCATCCCGGCCGCGTGGGTCGCGGACGGCGACGTCGTCCGGCCGCTGGGCCTGGACCGGGCCGGCTTCCGGCTGCGGATCGAGTCCGGCCGGGGGCACCGCGACGTGCGGGTGCCCTTCGACGTCCCCGTCGACAGCGAGGACCAGCTCGGCCCGGCCGTGCACCGGATGATGTGCGCCGCCCGGCGCTGCTGCCGCGCTACCGACTGAGCTCGAGCCACCGGTCCGGCGCGAGGGCGGCGAGGAACCGGGGGTCGTGGCTGACCACCACGAGCGCCCCCTGGTAGCCGGCCAGCGCCGACTCCAGCTGGGCCACGCTGCCCAGGTCCAGGTTGTTCGTCGGCTCGTCCAGGAGCAGCAGCTGCGGGGCCGGCCGCGCGGCGAGGACGACGGCGAGGGTGGCCCGCAGCCGCTCGCCGCCGGAGAGAGCGCCCACCGGCAGGTCGGCCCGCTCGCCCCGGAACAGGAACCTGGCCAGCACCGTGCGCCGCTCGGCCTCGGGGCGGTCGGGCGCGGCGTCGGCGAGGCAGTCGGCCACCGACCGGGCCGGGTCCAGGGTGTCCAGCCGCTGCGACAGGTGGGCCACCCCGCCCTCGGCCCGCCGCACGGTGCCGGCGTCGGGTTGCTGGAGCCCGGCGAGCACCCGCAGCAGGGTGGTCTTGCCGCTGCCGTTCGGGCCGGTGAGCGCCAGTCGCTCGGGGCCGCGCAGCTCGAGGTCCAGCCCGGCGCCGAAGAGGTCCCGCACCCGCACGCCCACCGCCGCGACGACGGTGCGCCCGGCCGGCACCCGGGTCTCGGGCAGGTCGACGGTGACCACCTGGTCCTCGCGCAGCCCGGCCTCGGCCCGGTCCAGGCGGGCCCGGGCGTCGTCCACCCGGCCGGCGTGCGTCCCGTCGGCGCGCCCGGCGGACTCCTGCGCCCGGCGCTGGCGTGCGCCGGCCAGGATCTTCGGGATGCCGGCGTCGGGGGCCTTGCGGGCCGCGCTCCCGGCCCGCCGTTCGGCGCGCTCGCGGGCCTCCTGCCGGTCCCGCTTCTCCCGCTTCAGCGCCTGCTCGGCGCCGCGGACGTCGCGTTCGGCGGCCTCTTGCTCGGCCGCGACGACCGCCTCGTACGCAGAGAACGGGCCGGTGAGCACCCTCAGCGCACCGTGGTCCAGCTCGGCGATGCGGTCGACCCGCTCCAGCAGCTCCCGGTCGTGGCTGACCACCAGCAGGGTGCCCGACCAGCCCTCCACCACCGCGTACAGCCGCGCGCGGGCGTCGCCGTCCAGGTTGTTCGTGGGTTCGTCGAGCAGCAGCACGTCGGGGCGGCGGAGCAGCTGGCCGGCCAGCCCGATGGTCACGACCTGACCGCCGCTGAGGGTGTCCAGCCTGCGGTCCAGGGCGACGTCACCGAGCCCGAGCCGGTCGAGCTGGGCGCGCGCCCGTTCCTCGACGTCCCAGTCGGTGCCGATGGTGTCCAGGTGCGCGGGGTCGGTGTCCCCGCCCTCGACGGCGGCGATCGCAGCGAGCACCGGGGCGACCCCGAGGACGTCGGCGACGGTGCGGGCGGCGTCGGCGGTGAGGTCCTGCGGCAGGTGCCCGAGCACGCCGTCGACGACCACCGAGCCGCGGGTCGGCGTCAGCTCACCGGTGAGCAGCCGCAGCAGGGTGGTCTTGCCGGCGCCGTTGGGCGCCACCAGCCCGGTCCGGCCCGGGCCGATCGAGGCGGTGAGCCCGTCGAGCACCGGCGTGCCGTCCGGCCACGCGTAGGAGACGTCCCGGAGCTCGATCACCACGCCCCGACCCTGCCCGACGCCCGCGGGTCTGTCAGTCGGTTTGATCCCGCAGCAGCTGGGCGAGCCGGGTGCGGCGGGGCCGGACGTCGACCTCCCGCACCGCCCGGGCCAGCGCGGCACCCGAGGCGTGCACGATCGACAGGTGCTTCTGCGCACGGGTCAGCGCGGTGTAGACCAGCGGCCGGGACAGCATGCCGCCGGCCTCGGGTGGCAGGACGACGACGACCCCGGGCCACTCCGAGCCCTGGGCGCGGTGCACGGTGATCGCCCAGCCGTGCTTGAGGTCGCTGAGCGCCGTCCCGGTGACGTTGCAGGGCCCAGAGCTGAAGTCGATGGACAACGACCCGTCGCGGGCACCGGTGACCACGCCGACCTCGCCGTTGGCGAACCCGACGGGTTCGAGGTCGAGGTGGTTGGCGGTGGCCACCACCCGGTCGCCGACGTCGAAGCCGTAGACGGTGCCGTCGCCGGGGTTGAGCTGGGCCTTCAGCGCCTTGTTCAGCTCGATGGTGCCGGCCGGGCCGCGGTGCACCGGGGTGACCACCTGCACGGTCGCCGGGTCCAGCGACAGCGCGCGGGGGATCGAGTCGGTGACCAGCTGGACCACCCGGCGGGCTGCCTCGGCACTGCCGGTGGCCGGCACGATGACGACCTCGCGGTCGGGGGACTCCACCTGCACGAGCTCCCCGCCGCGCACGCCGGTGGCGAGCCGCGCGATGGCGCCACCGGCGGCCTGCCGGTGCAGCGTGGTGAGCTCGGTGACCGGCACCGCACCGGAGTCGATCATGTCGCCGAGCACGTGGCCGGGGCCGATCGAGGGCAGCTGAGCGGGGTCGCCGACCAGCAGCAGGTGGGTGCCGTCGGCGCAGGCCTCCAGCAGCGCCGCGGTGAGCTCGACGTCGAGCATCGAGGCCTCGTCGACGACGACCACGTCGGCGTCCAGCGGCCACTCCTCGTTGCGGGCGAACCCGCCGGTGGTGCCCTGCGCGCCCAGCAGCCGGTGCACGGTGACCGCCGGGTGGTCGGTGAGCTCCTCCAGCCGCTTGGCCGCCCGCCCGGTGGGGGCGGCCAGCGCGACCTCGGTGCCCTTGGACTCCAGCAGCTTCACCACCGAGGCTACGGTGCGGCTCTTGCCGGTGCCCGGCCCGCCGGTGAGCAGGCTGACGCCGGCGCCCAGCACCTGCGCCACGGCCTCGAGCTGCGCGGGGTCCAGCCCCTTGGCCACCGACCGCACCGACGCCGGGTCGGCGATCCGCTCGGCCGTGGCGGCCAGCCGGACGACGTTCTCCGCCACTGCCTCCTCGGCCATCCCGTACCGGGACAGCGACAGCATCCGCAGCGCCGGGTCCGGCTCGGCCGGTTCCTCGTCGGACTCCGGGTCGAACTCGGGTTCCGGGGGCTCGTGGTCGAGCACCTCGCCGCCGTCGACCGCGGCCAGCACCGCAGCGGCCGGGTCCTCGACGCCCTCGGCGCGCAGCGCGGCGACGACCAGGTCGACCGGCAGCACGGTGTGCCCGTCCCGGGTGGCCGTGCGCAGGGTCAGCGAGACCAGCGCGCGGCCGCGCCGGGCGTCCTGCTTGTCCACCCCGGGCAGCACCGCCACGGCCAGCCGGTCGGCGTCCGCGAGGGTCACCTGGGACAGCGACAGCAGCATCCACGGGTCGTCCCGCAGCCGGCGGGCGGCGTCGGGGCCCAGGGCCTCGGCGGCGTTGGCGGCCAGCCGGGCCGAGACCCCGGCGGTGACCAGCAGCTCGACGACGTCGTAGGTGGGGGCTGCGGCCAGGAAGGAGGAGAACAGCCGCTCGGCGCGCTGCCGGCCGACCCGGGGCAGTCCGACCAGCTTGTCGGCGGTGACGTCGTCCGGCGTCCGGATGCCGGCCTCGGGGAGCTCGGCGGCCGCCCGCTTGCCCAGCCCGGGCCAGAGCCCCGCGGTGGTGAAGGCGGCGAAGACGACGTCGGGGGCCGGGCCGGCCGTGGACGAGGTCATCCGGGCCGGCGGTCGGGGTAGGAGGTGTGCGGGGCCGAGACGTCGTCCAGCGCCCGGCGGATCGCTGCGGGCAGGGTGACGTCCTCGGCGTCCAGGCTGACCTGCAGCTGGGCAGCGGTGCGGGCGCCGACGACGGGGGCCACGACGCCGGGACGGTCGCGCAGCCAGGCCAGCGCCACGGCCAGCGGCACCGTGTTCAGGCCCTGCGCGGCGGTGATCACCGCCTCCACCACGCGCTCGGCGTTCTTGGAGCGCAGCCCGTCGATGAAGCCCGACCACTGCGGCGAGGCGCCCCGGGAGTCGCTCGGGGTCGCGTGCCGGTACTTGCCGGTGAGCAGCCCACGGCCCAGCGGGGACCAGGGGAGCAGGCCCAGGCCGAGCGCCTCGGCGGCCGGCACGACCTCGCGCTCCACGCCGCGCTGCAGCAGCGAGTACTCCACCTGCGTGCTGACCAGCGGGGTGCGGCCGGGCCACGCGCGCTGCCAGGTGGCGGCCTGCGCGGTCTGCCAGCCGGTGAAGTTGCTCACCCCGACGTACCGGGTGCGCCCGGAGGACACCGCGGTGTCGACCGCGGCGAGGGTCTCCTCCAGCGGGGTGGCGTCGTCCCAGGAGTGCAGCTGCCACAGGTCGACGTGGTCCAGGCCGAGCCGCTCGAGGGAGGCGTCCAGGGCGGCCAGCAGGTGCCCGCGGGAGCTGCCCCGGCCCATCGAGCCGGGCCGGGTGCGGCCGACGGCCTTGGTCGCGACCAGCACGTCCTCCCGGGGGACGACGTCGGACAACAGCCGACCCAGGGTCCGCTCGGACTCGCCGTCGACGTAGACGTCGGCGGTGTCCACCAGCGTCCCGCCCGCGTCGACGAAGGCCGTGAGCTGCATCGCAGCCTCGTCCTCGTCGGTGTCCCGGCCCCAGGTCATCGTGCCCAGCGCCAGCCGGGAGACCACCAGGCCGCTGCGCCCCAACGCCCGCTGTTCCACGACGGGTCAACCTACCGGCGTGTGCTGCGGGCGCTCGTCAGCGACCGGCGACACCCGTGTCGACCCCGGCCCGGCACAGGCCCGCGCCCTAGGGTGCCTGCCGTGCCCGCTCCCCGTGTGACCCGTTCCGCCGCCGCCCCGACCGGTCGGGGCTGAGCGGCGTGGGCTGGTTCGAAGCCGTCGTCCTGGGCCTGGTGCAGGGCCTCACCGAGTTCCTGCCGATCTCCTCCAGTGCGCACCTGCGCGTGGTGGGGGAGGCCTTCGGCTGGGAGGACCCCGGTGCCGCGTTCACCGCGATCACCCAGATCGGCACCGAGATCGCCGTCCTGCTGTACTTCCGGCACGACATCATCCGGATCGTCTCGACCTGGGTGCGTTCGCTGGGCAACCGGTCGCTGCGCTCGGAGCCCGACGCCCGGATGGGCTGGCTGATCATCATCGGGTCGATCCCGATCGTCGTCCTCGGGCTGCTCTTCCAGGACCAGATCGAGACCACCCTGCGCGACCTGCGGATCGTCGCGATCGCCCTCGTCGTGTTCTCGCTGGTCCTGTTCTGGGCCGACCGGGTGGGCAGCAAGCAGCGCCAGGTCAGCGAGCTCACCGTCAAGCACGGGATCCTCTACGGGCTGGCCCAGGCCGCGGCGCTGATCCCCGGTGTCTCCCGGTCCGGCGGCACCATCACCATGGGCCTCTTCCTGGGCTACTCCCGGGCGGCCGCGGCGCGCTACTCGTTCCTGCTGGCCATCCCCGCCGTCCTCGGCTCGGGGTTCTTCCAGGCCTACGAGTCCCTGGACAGCGGCATCGACTGGGGCCCGACGCTGCTGGCCACCGTGATCGCCTTCGGCGTCGGCCTGGCCGTCATCGCCTGGCTGCTGCGCTACCTGGAGCGTGGCACCTTCACCCCGTTCGTCGTCTACCGGATCGTGCTGGGCCTGGTGCTCCTCGCCCTGGTCGGTGCCGGGGTGCTGTCGCCGTAGCGCGCCTAGGCTCACGGCCGTGACGACGCTGATCCTCCTGAGGCACGGTCGGACGACGGCGAACGCCTCCGGGGTGCTGGCCGGCTGGACCCCCGGGGTGCGGTTGGACGAGACCGGTGAGGCGCAGGTGGCCGCGGTCGGGGCCCGGCTGGCCCCGGTGCCGCTGGCCGCGGTCGTGGCCAGCCCGCTGGAGCGCTGCCAGCAGACCGCGGGCGCGGTGCTGGCCGGGCGCGAGCTGGAGCTGCAGACCGACGACCGGCTCGGTGAGTGCCGCTACGGCGACTGGACCGGCAAGCCGATCAAGGACCTGCTCAAGGAACCGCTGTGGAAGGTCGTCCAGCAGCACCCCTCGGCCGCGGTGTTCCCCGGCCCGGAGGGGGAGGGGCTCGCCCAGACCCAGGCCCGCGCCGTCGCCGCCGTCCGGGAGTGGAACGCCCGGCTGGGTCCGGACGCCGTCTGGCTGGCCTGCAGCCACGGCGACGTGATCAAGGCGATCCTGGCCGACGCCTACGGCATGCACCTGGACCAGTTCCAGCGCATCGTGGCCGACCCCGCCTCGATCTCGGTCGTGAACTACACCGAGACCCGTCCGTTCGTGGTGCGGGTCAACGACACCGGCGGCGACGTCAGCGCGCTGATCCCGCCGAAGAAGAAGCCGGGCCGACGTCGCAAGGCCTCCTCGGACGCCGTCGTCGGCGGCGGCGCTGGGACGACGGTCTGACGCTGCGCGCGTAACCTCGTCCACGTGCCACGCCAGGTCTTCCACTTCGACCGTCCCTCCCGATTCGTCGCGGGGACGGTGGGTCAGCCGGGTGACCGGACCTTCTACCTGCAGGCCGCCGACGAGGCCGGCCGGGTGGTGAGCGTCGCCCTGGAGAAGTCCCAGGTGCAGGTGCTCGCCGAGCGGATGAGCGAGCTGCTGGACGAGATCGCCACCCGGGCCACCACCGTCGTCCCGCCGGACGCCGACGTCGACGACCTCGACCCGCTCACCGCCCCGGTGGACGAGGAGTTTCCGGGTCGCCGCCATGGGCCTGGCCTGGGACGGCGACGCCGAGGCCGTCGTGGTCGAGGCCGTGGCCGCCGGTGAGGAGCCGATCGACGAGGACGCCATCCTCTCCGACGCCGACGAGGGCCCCGACGCGCTCCGGGTGACCATCACCCCGGCCGCGGCCCGCTCCTTCGTAGCCCGCGCCCGCAGGGTGGTCTCGGCCGGGCGGCCGGCCTGCCCGCTGTGCTCGATGCCGCTGGACCCCGCCGGGCACGTCTGCCCGCGGCAGAACGGGTACCGGCGCTGAGCACGGCCGAGCCCGGTCCCGACCGGACCGGCGACGAGCTGGTCGACGCGTTCCTCGACGGGGAGCTCGACGACCTGGTCGAGGACGACGAACCCGAGGACGACGACGAGCCCGAGGTCGACGACGGCACCCGCGAGCTGGACACCCTGGGCTTCGACCACGGGGACCGCCGCCGGGTCGCCGACGACGCCGAGGCCCGCACCCTGCTGCTGGACGGTGAGCTCGACCTCGAGGGCCGGCTGCTGGACGCCAGCAACGTCACCCTGATCGGGGCGATCCGCACCGACACCCTGGCGGGGGAGTGCGTCTACAAGCCGGTCGCCGGCGAGCGCCCGCTGTGGGACTTCCCCGACGGCACGCTGGCCGGCCGGGAGATCGCCACCTACCTGGTCTCCGAGGCCACCGGCTGGCGCGTGGTGCCCCCCACGGTGCTGCGCGAGGGCCCCTTCGGCCGCGGCATGGTCCAGCTGTGGCAGAACGCCGACCCGTCGGTGGAGATGACCACGTTCGTCCGCCGGGACGTGCCCGAGCTCCGCCGGATGGCGGTCTTCGACGCGGTGGTCAACAACGCCGACCGCAAGGGCGGGCACATCATCCCGATGGCCGACGGCCACGTGTACGGCGTGGACCACGGCATCTGCTTCTCACCCGACCCCAAGCTGCGCACCCTGCTGTGGCGCTGGGCCGGCAAGCCGCTCACCGACGAGGCGGTCGAGGTGCTGGAGAAGCTGCGGCACCAGCTCATGGGCGACCTGGGCGAGCAGCTGCACGAGCACCTGACCCGCCGGGAGGTGCGCCGCACCCAGCAGCGGGTGGCCGACCTGCTCCGTTCGGGCACCCACCCCGAGCCCAGCGGGGACTGGCCGGCGCTGCCCTGGCCGCCCTTCTGACCCGTCCCGCGGACGCTGTCGGGGGTCGGCTCTAGGCTCGGTGCGTGCTCAGCTGGCCCGCCCCCCTCCTGCCCTCCCTGCCCGGTCGCGGCCCCGCCCTGCGGTTGCACGACACCGCCCGTGGCGAGGTCGTGCAGACCACCCCGGGGCAGACCGCCCGGATGTACGTCTGCGGCATCACGCCCTACGACGCCACCCACCTCGGCCACGCCGCGACCTACCTGGCCTTCGACCTGGTGAACCGGCAGTGGCGCGACCTGGGGCACGCCGTGCACTACGTGCAGAACGTCACCGACGTCGACGACCCGCTGTTCGAGCGCGCGGACCGGGACGGCGAGGACTGGATCGTCCTGGGCATGCGGGAGACCGCGCTGTTCCGCGAGGACATGACCGCGCTGCGGGTGCTGCCGCCCGAGGACTACGTCGGCGCCGTCGAGGCCATCCCGCAGATCGTCGCCCACGTCGAGGAGCTGCAGGCCGCCGGTCTGGCCTACACCCTCGAGGACGGCACCGGCGACGTCTACCACGACGTCTCCCAGGCCCCGGGCTTCGGCACCGAGAGCGGCTACGACGAGGCCACCATGCTGCGGCTGTCCGCCGAGCGCGGGGGAGACCCCGACCGCCCGGGCAAGCGCAACCGGCTCGACCCGCTTGCTCTGGCGCGGGGCCCGCGAGGGCGAGCCCTCATGGGCCGGCCCCCAGGGCGTGGCCGGGCGGCCCGGCTGGCACGTCGAGTGCGCCTCGATCGCGCTGGGCACCATCGGCATGGGCTTCGACGTCCAGGCCGGCGGCAGCGACCTGGTCTTCCCGCACCACGAGTTCTCCGCCGTGCACGCCGAGGCCCTCACCGGCACCAAGCCCTTCGCCCAGGCCTACGTGCACGCGGCGATGATCGGCCTGGACGGGGAGAAGATGAGCAAGAGCCGGGGCAACCTGGTGTTCGTCTCCCGGCTGCGCGGCGACGGCGTCGACCCGATGGCGATCCGGCTCGCTCTGCTCTCCGGGCACTACCGCACCGACCGGGCGTGGACGGCCGACCTGCTGACCGACGCCGAGGAGCGGTTGGCCACCTGGCGGCGCGCGGTCGACCGGGAGTCCGGCGCCCCCGCCGCCCCGACCCTGACCGCCCTGCGCGAGCGGCTGGCCGACGACCTGGACTCACCCGGTGCCATCGCCGCCGTCGACGCCTGGGCCGCGGCGACGCTGGCCGGGGGCGAGCCCGAGGAGCTGGACCAGCACGCGACCGACGTCGTCCGCGACGCCGTCGACGCGCTGCTCGGCGTGGCCCTCTGAGCCCCGCGTGACCGCGCCCTTCCGGTTGGCCGACCGGGCCACCCGCGAGCAGGCCGAGCAGCTGCTCGCGCCGGCGGCGGCCCGGTCGACGGCCACCCGCGGGCGGGCCCGTCCGGAGTCCGAGGACCCGCTGCGGACGGCGTACGAGCGCGACCGGGACCGGATCCTGCACGCCAAGGCCTTCCGCCGGCTCAAGCACAAGACCCAGGTCTTCCTGCACCCCGACGGCGACCACTTCGTCACCCGGCTCACCCACACGCTGCAGGTCACCCAGGTGGCCCGCTCCCTCGCAGCCGCGCTGGGCCTCAACGAGACCCTCGCCGAGGCGATCGCGCTGGGCCACGACGTGGGGCACTCCCCGTTCGGGCACATCGGTGAGGACGCGCTGGAGCCCTACGTGCCCGGCGGCTGGCACCACGCCGCCCAGGGCGTGCGCATCGTCGAGGTGCTCGAGGACCTCAACCTCACCTGGGAGGTCCGGGACGGCGTCCGGGCGCACAGCTGGAAGATCAGCCCGCCGCCGACCACCCGCGAGGGCGAGTGCGTGCGCTACGCCGACCGGATCGGCTACCTGTCCCACGACGCGCTGGACGCCGTCCGCGCCGGGGTGCTGCGCCCGGCCGACCTGCCCGCCCGCGCCCGCGCGGTGTTCGGGGAGCCCGGCAGCGAGATGGTCGGCGCGATGATCGACGCCGTGGTCGCCGGCAGTCTGGCCGGTGGCTCGGCTGTCGTCATGGAGCCCGACGCGCTCGAGGCCATGCACGAGCTGCGCACGTTCATGTTCGAGCGGGTCTACGAGTCACCCGTCGCGGCCGGGCAGAAGCACGTGGCCATCGACGTCATCCGCCGGCTGGTCGACCACCACCTGGCCCACCCCGAGCTCATCCCGGCCACGTACCGGGACACCGAGGCCGACCTGGTCACCCAGGTCGTCGACCACGTCTCGGGCATGACCGACCGCTACGCCCTCGCCATGCACGACCGTCTCTTCGACAGCAACGCGACGTCCCTGATGACCCCGCTCCTGCCCTGAGGCTCGTCAGCTCCCGCCGGCGGTGCCGCGGCGCTTGAGGTAGCGCTCGAACTCGCGGGCGATCTGGTCGCCGTTGGCCTCGGACAGGTCGCTCTCGGTGGCCCGCTCCTCCAGGGTGCGGACGTACTCGACGACCTCCTCGTCCTCCTGGGCCATCTCGTCGACGGTCTTGACCCAGTCCTCAGCCTGCTGGGGCAGGGCGCCCATCGGCACGGTGACCTCCAGGACCTCCTCGACCCGCTGCAGCAGCGCCATCGTCGCCCGGGGGACGGCGGCTGGGAGACGTAGTGCGGGACGGCGGCCCAGAAGCTCACCGCGGGCAGCCCGGCCTGTACGCAGGCGTCCTGGAAGACCCCGAGGATGCCCGTGGGCCCCTCGTAGCGGGAGGTCTCCAGGCCCCAGGTCTGCGCGGACTCGGTGTCGTAGGCCGAGCCGGTGACCGGGGTGGGACGGGTGTGCGGGGTGTCGGCCAGCAGCGCGCCCAGGGAGACCACGGTCGAGGCGTCGAGCTCGACGAGGATCTCGATCAGCTCGGCGCAGAAGCTCCGCCAGCGCATGTTGGGCTCGATGCCGCGCACCAGGACCACGTCCCGCTCGCTGCCGGCCGGTCGCTTGGCCACCGAGATGCGGGTGGTGGGCCACTCCATCCGGCGGCTGACGCCGTCGACGAGGGACACGGTGGGCCGGTTGACCTGGAAGTCGTAGTAGTCCTCGGGGTCCAGCGCGGCCAGCGGTTCGGCGTCCCAGATGAGCTCCAGGTGCTCCAGCGCGCCGGTCGCGGCGTCCCCGCGTCGTTCCAGCCCTCGAAGGCCACGACGACGACGGGGTCGGTGAGCTGGGGCAGGGCATCGGCGGTGGACGTCGGGTCGATCACCCCTCCGAGCCTACGTCGCCCGGGGCGCGGGACCGGGTCGCTCCCGGCACGTCTGGACCGGGGTGCTGGACGGGAGTGGGAACATGGGGTTCCCCGTGCGTGGACGCCGGGGCGAAGGCGAGCCCGCCGGACGTCGTGCCCGGACCCCCCGGTCCCGGTACGACACACCTGCTGCACCGACCTCCGAGGACCCCCGTGCCCGACACCACCGCGCCCAGCGCGCACCTCCGTCCGGACGCCACCGCCGAGCTGACCGCGCTCCTGCAGCAGCGGATCCTCGTGCTGGACGGCGCCATGGGCACCGCGATCCAGCGCGACCGGCCCGACGAGGCCGGCTACCGCGGCGAGCGCTTCGCCGACTGGCCCTCCGACGTGCAGGGCAATAACGACCTGCTGTCGATCACCGCGCCCGACGTCATCCGCGGCATCCACGAGGAGTACCTCGCCGCGGGTGCCGACCTGCTCGAGACCAACACCTTCAACGCCACCTCGATCTCGCTGTCGGACTACGGCATGAGCGAGCTGGCCTACGAGCTGAACGTGGCCAGCGCCTCGCTGGCCCGGGAGGCCGCGGACGCCGCTTCCACCCCGGACAAGCCGCGCTTCGTGGTCGGCGCGATCGGTCCGACCAGCCGGACGGCGTCCATCAGCCCCGACGTCAACGACCCCGGCGCCCGCAACGTCACCTTCGACGAGCTGGTCGAGGCCTACCTGGAACAGGCCAACGGCCTCGTCGACGGCGGCTCCGACGTGCTGCTGGTCGAGACGGTCTTCGACACGCTGAACGCGAAGGCGGCGATCTTCGCCGTCGAGACGCTGTTCGAGGAGCGCGGCCGCCGCTGGCCGGTGATGATCTCCGGCACCATCACCGACGCCTCGGGCCGCACGCTGTCCGGGCAGGTCACCGAGGCGTTCTGGCACTCGATCCGGCACGTCAAGCCGCTGCTGGTGGGGCTCAACTGCGCGCTGGGCGCCGCCGAGATGCGGCCTTACATCGCCGAGCTGTCCCGGATCGCCGACACGTTCGTCTCCTGCTACCCCAACGCCGGGCTGCCCAACGCGTTCGGGGAGTACGACGAGTCCCCGTCCGAGACCGCCGCGGTGCTCGAGGAGTTCGCCGGCGCCGGCTTCGTGAACCTGGTCGGCGGCTGCTGCGGCACCACCCCCGCCCACATCGGCGCGATCGCCGGCGTGGTGGCGGGTCGCGCACCCCGGACCCCGGCCGAGGTCTCCCCGGCCCTGCGGCTCAGCGGCCTGGAGCCGTTGACCGTCACCGAGGAGTCGCTGTTCGTCAACGTCGGCGAGCGGACCAACATCACCGGCTCGGCCCGCTTCCGTAACCTGATCAAGGCCGGGGACTACCCCGCGGCCCTCGCCGTGGCCCGCCAGCAGGTCGAGGCCGGCGCGCAGGTCATCGACGTGAACATGGACGAGGGGATGATCGACGGCGTCGCCGCGATGGACCGCTTCGTCAAGCTCATCGCCTCCGAGCCCGACATCAGCCGGGTGCCGATGATGGTCGACTCCTCCAAGTGGGAGGTCATCGAGGCCGGCCTCAAGTGCGTGCAGGGCAAGGCGATCGTCAACTCGATCTCCCTCAAGGAGGGCGAGGAGAAGTTCCTCCGCGAGGCCCGGCTGTGCCGCAAGCACGGGGCCGCCGTCGTCGTCATGGCCTTCGACGAGGACGGCCAGGCCGACACCCTCGAGCGGCGCAAGCAGATCTGCCGCCGGGCCTACGACCTGCTCGTGGACGGCGTGGGCTTCCCGCCCGAGGACGTCATCTTCGACCCGAACGTCTTCGCCGTCGCCACCGGCATCGAGGAGCACGCGAACTACGGCGTGGACTTCATCGAGGCCACCCGGTGGATCAGCGAGAACCTGCCCGGGGCGCACGTCTCGGGCGGTGTCTCCAACGTCTCCTTCAGCTTCCGCGGCAACAACCCGGTGCGCGAGGCCATCCACGCCGTGTTCCTGTTCCACGCCATCCGGGCCGGCATGACGATGGGCATCGTCAACGCCGGGGCGCTGGAGGTCTACGACGAGGTGCCCGAGCTGCTCCGCGAGCGGATCGAGGACGTCGTCCTCAACCGGCGCCCGGACTCCACCGAACGGCTGCTCGAGATCGCCGCGGACTTCGCCGGCGACGGGACCGTCAAGGAGGTCGCCACCGAGGAGTGGCGCTCGCTGCCGGTGGGGGAGCGGATCACCCACGCCCTGGTCAAGGGCATCGACGAGTTCGCCGAGAGCGACACCGAGGAGCTGCGGCTGGAGATCTCCGCCCGCGGCGGCCGGCCGATCGAGGTCATCGAGGGCCCGCTGATGGACGGCATGAACGTCGTCGGCGACCTGTTCGGCGCCGGCAAGATGTTCCTGCCGCAGGTGGTGAAGAGCGCCCGGGTGATGAAGAAGGCCGTCGCCCACCTCATCCCGCACATCGAGGCCGAGAAGCAGCCCGGCGACGCCGAGCGCAGCAACGGCCGGGTGGTCATGGCCACCGTCAAGGGCGACGTGCACGACATCGGCAAGAACATCGTCGGCGTCGTCCTGCAGTGCAACAACTACGAGGTCATCGACCTGGGCGTGATGGTCCCGGCGCAGAAGATCCTGGACGCCGCCAAGGAGCACGGCGCCGACGTGATCGGGCTGTCCGGGCTGATCACCCCGTCGCTGGACCAGATGGTGGACTTCGCCGCCGAGATGGAGCGGCAGGGCCTGGACATCCCGCTGATGATCGGCGGCGCGACCACCTCGCGGGCACACACCGCGGTGAAGGTCGACCAGAAGTACCACGGCCCGGTCATCTGGGTGAAGGACGCATCGCGGTCGGTGCCGGTGGTGGCCGCGCTGCTGTCCGACGAGCAGCGGCCCGGTCTGCTGGCGGCCACCGACGCCGATTACGACGCCCTCCGCGAGCGGCACGCCGCCCGGGAGGACACCCGCTCGCTGCTGCCGCTGGCCGCTGCCCGCGAGCGGGCCCCGGAGATCGACTGGACGGACTACCAGCCGCCGCGGCCGCGGATGCTCCTGCAGCAGGCCCGGGACGTGTGCAGCGGCCCGGTGTGCGACCACCCGGGCGGGCACGCCACCCAGTTCGTCCGCACGTTCACCGACTACCCGCTGGAGGAGCTGCGCCGCTACATCGACTGGCAGCCGTTCTTCAACGCGTGGGAGATGCGCGGCCGGTTCCCCGACATCCTCAACAACCCCTCCACCGGGGAGGCCGCGCGCCGGCTCTACGACGACGCGCAGGTCATGCTCGACCGGCTGATCGAGGAGAAGTGGCTCCGCGCAGCCGGGGTGTTCGGGCTCTTCCCGGCCGCCCGGGTCGACGGCACGGAGGACCTCACCGTCTACGCCGACGAGGCCCGCACCCGGGTCCGGACGACGCTGCACCACCTGCGCCAGCAGACCGAGGGCCGCGACGGCTCGGCCCGCAAGTCCCTGGCCGACTTCGTCGCCCCGGTGTCCAGCGGGCTGCACGACCACGTCGGGGCCTTCGCCGTCACCGCCGGACTGGGCTCGGCGGCGAAGGTCGCCGAGTTCAAGGCCGACCTCGACGACTACTCGGCGATCCTGCTGGAGTCGCTGGCCGACCGGCTGGCCGAGGCCTTCGCCGAACGGCTGCACGAGCGGGTGCGAACCGAGTTCTGGGGCTACTCCGCCGACGAACGGCTGGACCCCGACGCGCTGCTGGCCGAGAAGTACGTCGGCATCCGCCCTGCCCCGGGCTACCCGGCCTGCCCCGAGCACACCGAGAAGCTCGCGATCTGGGACCTGCTGGACGCCGAGGCGGCCACCGGGATCGAGCTGACCGAGTCGATGGCCATGTGGCCCGGGGCCGCGGTGAGCGGGCTCTACTTCTCCCACCCGCAGTCGCAGTACTTCGTGCTGGGCCGCGTCGCCCGCGACCAGGTCACCGACTACGCCGAGCGCAAGGGCTGGACCGTCGCCGAGGCCGAGAAGTGGCTGTCCCCGAACCTGGGCTACCGGACGGAGGACGAGTGAGGGACCTCGCTGCGGTGCTGTTCGACATGGACGGCACGTTGGTGGAGACCGAGCACTACTGGGACGTCGGGCTCGAGGAGCTCGCGGTGCGGCTGGGCGGTCGGCTGTCGGCGGAGGTGCGGCCGGCGATGACCGGGGTCTCCGTGCCGGTCTCGCTGCAGCTGCTCTACGCCGACCTCGGCCTCGACCCGGCGACCCAGGACGCCGAGGGCGATGACCGGTGGTTGCAGGGGCGGGTCGTGGAGATGCTGACCGCGGGCGTCAGCTGGCGGCCCGGGGCCCGCGACCTGCTGGCCGCGGCACTGGCCGGCGGCGTGCCGACCGCCCTGGTGACCACGACGCACCGGCCGCTGGCCAGCATCGTGGTGCGCCACCTCGCCGCGGACCTGGGCACCGCGCCGTTCGCCGTCGAGGTGTTCGGCGACGAGGTCCCGGCGGTCAAGCCCGACCCGGCGCCCTACCTGCAGGCCGCAGCCGCGCTCGACGTGGACCCGACCAGGTGCGTCGTGGTCGAGGACTCCCTCGCCGGGGTCACCGCCGGTCTCGCAGCGGGGTGCGCCGTGCTCGGCGTGCCCGCGCTGCAGGACCTGCCCGTGCTGCCGGGTCTCACGGTCCGCCCGACCCTCGCCGGCCTGGGCGTGGCCGACCTGCAGGACCTTCTGGGCGCCCGGGAGCCCGTCGCCCGCTGAGCCCCGTCAGCCGACGAGGACGGGCAGCGTCGTCCGCCACCCCGCCGCGGCCGCGGCCTCGGCGGGGAACGGGGGCGGGGTGCCCCCGAAGGACGGACAGAACTCCTGGTGGTCGCACCACCCGCAGAGCCGGTTCTTGTTCGGCCGGAAGTCCCCGGTCTGCACCGCCGTCGCGATGGCCGCCCAGATCGCCTGCAGGGTCCGCTCGAAGCGGAGCAGCTCGGCCTCGTCGGGGGCGTACGTGAGGACCGAGCCGTCCTTGAGGTAGATCAGCTTGAGCTGGGCGGCGACGACCCCGCGGGTGCGCCACAGCACCAGTGCGTAGAACTTCATCTGGAACAGCGCGGTGGACTCGAAGGCCTCCCGGGGCACCGCCCCGGTCTTGTAGTCGACCACCCGCAGCGCGCCGTTGCGGGCGACGTCGAGGCGGTCGACGAACCCGCGCAGCAGCAGTCCGTCGGGCAGCGTGACCTCCACCAGCTCCTCCCGGGCGGCGGGCTGCAGCCGGGTGGGGTCCTCCAGCCGGAAGTAGGTCTCGACGAGCGTGCCGGCTGAGGCCAGCCACGCCTCGAGGTCGGCGGTGTCGGCCGCCTCGGCGAACAGCTCGGCGACGCCGGGCTCCTGGCTGAGCTCGGCCCAGGCGGGGTCGATCAGCTCCTGCGCCGCGGCGACGGTGCGCTCGGTGGCCGGCAGGTCGTACAGCTTCTCCAGCACGGTGTGCACCAGCGTGCCGCGCACGGCGGCCCGGGACTTCTTCTCCGGCAACCGGTCGATGGTGCGAAACCGGTAGAGCAGCGGGCACTTCTTGAAGTCCGCAGCCCGGGACGGCGACAGCGAGGGCCGCCGGGGGGCCGAGGGACCCGGGTCGAGCGGCACCGCCGGCTCCGTCGTCGTCATGACCCGACCGTAGGCGGGGGGTGTGACAGAACCGCGCACCCGCGCCGCTCCGTAGGCTCGGCGCCCGTGGAACCCCAGCAGGACGCCCCCGTGAGCCCCGAGCCCGATGCCGCCACCCCCGACGTCCCCGAGGACCCGACCCCGGCCGACGTCCCCGCCGGTGAGCCCGAGCCCGAGCTGGACGGGGACACCGCCGCTGAGCCCGTGGTGCCCGTGGTGCCCGCGGAGCCCCGGGAGCCCGTCGAGGGGGCCTTCGTGGAGGGCGACCGGGTGCAGCTGACCGACCCCAAGGGCAGGATGCACACCGTCGTCCTCGTGCCGGGCAAGCAGTTCCACACCCACCGCGGCGCGATCGAGCACGACGACCTCATCGGCTCGCCCGAGGGCTGCGTCGTCCACTCCACGGCCAACACCGGCTACCTGGCCTTCCGCCCGCTGCTGGCGGACTTCGTCTTGTCGATGCCCCGGGGCGCGCAGGTCATCTACCCCAAGGACGCCGCCCAGATCGTCGGGTTCGGCGACATCGGCCCCGGCATGAAGGTGCTCGAGGCCGGCGCCGGCTCCGGGGCCCTGTCCTGCTCGCTGCTGCGAGCCGTCGGCACCACCGGCACGCTGACCAGCTACGAGCGCCGGGAGGACTTCGCCGACGTGGCCCGCGGCAACGTGGAGGCCTTCCTGGGCGAGGTGCCGGAGAACTGGTCGCTGCGGCTGGGGGACCTGGACCAGCACCCGGCGGAGGAGACCGTCGACCGGGTGGTGCTGGACATGCTCGAGCCCTGGGCCGTGCTGCCCACGGTCGCCGCGGCGCTGCGGCCGGGAGGCGTCCTCGTCGGCTACGTGGCCACCGTGACCCAGCTGTCCACCTACGTCGAGGCGCTGCGCGCGCAGGGCTCCTGGACCGAGCCGAACGCCTGGGAGACGCTGCTGCGCCCGTGGCACGCCGTGGGGCTCGCCGTCCGCCCCGAGCACCGGATGGTGGCCCACACGGCGTTCCTGGTCACCACCCGCAGGCTGGCCGAGGGTGCGGTCGCCCCGATGCGGGCACGCAAGGCCCGCCGCATCTGAGACGGGCCCCCGGGACCCGCTGGGGCCAGTGGGGCCCGGCGTCGTCCAGACGTCACGGACGGGAGCCGCGGAGCGCGGCGGACTGTCGTACGCCGTGGATACAGTGGCTGCTCCGGCTCCCCCTGATGTCTGTGGAGGTGCGTGATGGGCTCTCTCGGCCCTGACGAGTTCCGAGCGCGGCGTGAACGTGACGCCGCCTCCCTGGTCGCCCAGATCTCCTACCTCGAGGAGGAGATCGGCCTGCTCCGCCGCAAGGTGTCCGAGAGCCCGCGCCAGCAGCGCGTGCTCGAGGAGCGGCTGGCCGAGGCGGAGGGCCGCACGGCCTTCCTCTCCGAGCGCAACGACAAGCTGGCCGAGACCCTCCGGGGTGCCCGCGACCAGCTGGTGCAGCTCAAGGAGGAGATCGACCGCCTCGGGCAGCCCCCGTCGGGGTACGGGGTGTTCCTCGGCCGCTTCGAGGACGGCAGCGTCGACGTGTTCACCGGTGGTCGCAAGCTGCGCGTCTCGGTGTCCCCCGGCGGTCGACACCGAGGGCCTGCAGTACGGCCAGGAGCTGATGCTCAACGAGGCGATGAACGTCGTCGAGGCCCGGGGCTTCGAACGCTCCGGGGACGTCGTGACGCTCAAGGAGCTGCTCGAGCCGATCGAGGGCCAGCCCCGCCGCGCGCTGGTCGTCGGGAACACCGACGAGGAGCGGGTGGTCCAGCTCGCCGACTCCCTGACCGGGCAGAAGCTGCGCAGCGGTGACTCGCTGCTGATGGAGTCCCGGTCGGGCTTCGTCTACGAGCGGATCCCGAAGAGCGAGGTCGAGGAGCTCATCCTCGAGGAGGTCCCCGACATCGACTACGGCGACATCGGCGGCCTGTCCCGGCAGATCGAGCAGATCCGGGACGCCGTGGAGATGCCGTTCCTGCACAAGGACCTGTTCAAGACCTACGAGCTGCGCCCGCCCAAGGGGATCCTGCTGTACGGGCCCCCCGGGTGCGGGAAGACGCTGATCGCCAAGGCGGTCGCCAACTCCCTTGCCAAGCAGATCGCCGTCGCACACGGGGCCGAGGAGGCCACCCGCGCGCGGTCCTACTTCCTCAACATCAAGGGCCCCGAGCTGCTGAACAAGTACGTCGGGGAGACCGAGCGGCACATCCGGCTGGTCTTCCAGCGGGCCCGGGAGAAGGCCAGCGAGGGCGCCCCGGTCATCGTCTTCTTCGACGAGATGGACTCCATCTTCCGCACCCGTGGCACCGGCGTGAGCTCCGACGTCGAGTCCACGATCGTCCCGCAGCTGCTCAGCGAGATCGACGGCGTCGAGGGCCTGGAGAACGTCATCGTCATCGGCGCCTCCAACCGCGAGGACATGATCGACCCGGCCATCCTGCGGCCCGGCCGGCTCGACGTGAAGATCAAGATCGAGCGTCCCGACGCCGAGGCCGCCCGCGACATCTTCGGCAAGTACCTGACCACCACGCTGCCGATCCACGCCGGTGACCTGGCCGAGCACGGGGGCAGCCGCGAGGCGACCATCGACGGGATGATCCAGGCCACCGTCGAGCGGATGTACACCGAGACCGAGGAGAACCGCTTCCTCGAGGTGACGTACGCCAACGGGGACAAGGAGGTCCTGTACTTCAAGGACTTCAACTCCGGGGCGATGCTGCAGAACATCGTCGACCGGGCCAAGAAGATGGCCATCAAGGACCACCTGGAGACCGGCGTGCACGGGCTGCGGGTCGGGCACCTGATGGCGGCCTGCGTCGACGAGTTCAAGGAGAACGAGGACCTCCCGAACACGACCAACCCCGACGACTGGGCGCGGATCTCGGGCAAGAAGGGCGAGCGGATCGTCTACATCCGCACGCTGATCAGCGGCAAGGGCAACGAGAGCGGCCGGGCCATCGACACCGCGACGAACACCGGGCAGTACCTGTAGCAGCACCGCTCGTCCGGGCCCCCGTCACCGTGTGGTGCCGGGGGCTCGGGCGTGCATGGGCCACGATGGGCCGGTGACGCGACTCAGGACGGGGACCCTGCTGGCCGGTCTGGTGCTGGTGCTGGCGGGCTGCACCAGCACCGTCGAGGGGACGGCGAGCCCCGGTGCGGCGGCGGTGGTGACCCCCGGTGACGACCCGTTGTTCGAGGCCCCGGCCATCGGCACCTGCCACGACCTCGAGGTCGCCTACCTGCCGCTCGAGCCGCCGGCGGTCGTCGACTGCGACGAGGACCACACGTCCGAGACGGCGGTCGTGGTCGACACCGGGCTGCCGCTGGACGCCGCGTACCCGACGGTGGACGACCTGGACGACGACTACCTGGGTGCCGCCTACGACGACGTCTGCAGGTACGACACCCCCCAGGAGTACCTGGGTGACGAGAGCCTCTACCAGCTGTACGCCTCCTACGCCCAGGTGCTGCCCACCCAGGAGCAGTGGGCGGCCGGGGCCCGGTGGGTGGCCTGCGACGTCTACTACGGCTACTCCTCCCCGGAGGTGGCCCCGGGCCGGATGGCCGGTGCGTTGGCCGGCCCGGACCGGGACGCCTACCTGTACTGCCTGTCCGGCGATGTCGTCAGCCAGGAGACGGTGCCCTGCACCGAGCCGCACTTCGCCGAGCCCAGCGGAGGCACCGCCGACGTCGCCGAGGGGTCCCCGTACCCGACCGACCAGGCCGCCCGGGCGGTGTACGCCCAGTCCTGCCAGTCCAGCGCGGTGCAGTACCTCGGCGGCCCGGTGCCCGCGGGCGTGCTGGTCGACATCACCACCGACGACCAGGAGGGATGGGAGGGCTACCCCTACGCCGAGTGCATCCTCGTGCCGGCCGACGGGAGCGAGACCACGGGCAGCCTGCTGCCCTGACGCAGGCCCCGGAGGGTCGGCGTCACCCGCCTACTGTGACCGGCATGAGCGTGCGGCGGGTCATGGGGACCGAACTGGAGTACGGCATCTCGATCCCGGGGCAGCCCGGGGCGAACCCGACCACCCTGTCCAGCCAGGTCGTGAACGCCTGGGCCCCGGCCGAGGCGCCCTCGCGCCGTCGTCCGCGCTGGGACTTCGAGGAGGAGTCCCCGCTGCGTGACGCCCGCGGCTTCGACCGGGCACCCGCACGGGCCCTGGACCACGCCGACCCCGACGAGGACCCGGGCATGGCCAACGTCGTGCTCACCAACGGCGCCCGGCTCTACGTCGACCACGCCCACCCCGAGTACTCCACGCCCGAGGTCACCAGCCCGCGCGACGTCGTGCTGTGGGACAAGGCGGGGGAGCGGGTGATGGTCGAGGCCTCGATCCGGGCCGCCCGGGTGCCCGGCAGCACGCCCATCCAGCTGTACAAGAACAACACCGACGGCAAGGGCCAGTCCTACGGGGCGCACGAGAACTACCTGATGGACCGCCGGACGCCGTTCCTGGACATCGTCCGCGGGCTGATCCCGTTCTTCGTCACCCGGCAGGTCTTCGCGGGCGCCGGCCGGGTCGGGATCGGCGTCGAGGGCCGCACCCAGGGCTTCCAGCTCTCCCAGCGGGCGGACTTCTTCGAGGTCGAGGTGGGCCTGGAGACGACGCTGAAGCGCCCGATCATCAACACCCGGGACGAGCCGCACGCCAACCCCGAGGAGCACCGCCGGCTGCACGTGATCATCGGCGACGCCAACCTCGCCGAGCTGTCCACCTACCTCAAGGTCGGGACGACGTCGTTGGTGCTGGCCATGATCGAGGCCCGCACGCTCACCCAGGACCTCACCATCGAGGAGTCGGTCGAGGAGCTGCAGGCGGTCAGCCACGACCCGACGCTGACCCACCGGGTCCAGCTGCGCGACGGCCGACGGCTCACCGCGCTGGAGGTCCAGCAGGAGTACCTGGCCATGGCCCGCGCGCACGTCGCCGCGACCGGGGACGACGACCCGCAGACCCACGACGTGCTGGCCAGGTGGGCCGAGGTGCTCGAGGACCTCGCGATCGACCCCATGCGGTGCGCCGACCGGTTGGACTGGCCGGCCAAGCTGCGGCTGCTCGAGGGCTACCGCAAGCGCGACGGGCTCTCCTGGGGCGACGCCCGGCTGGCCCTGGTCGACCTGCAGTACTCCGACATCCGCCCCGACAAGGGCCTGTACCAGCGCCTGGTGGCCCGCGGGTCGATGCAGACGCTGGTCACCGAGGACGAGGTGACCGCGGCCATGGGCACCCCGCCCGCGGACACCCGGGCGTTCTTCCGCGGGGAGTGCCTGCGGCGCTACCCCGCCCAGGTGGCCGCCGCGTCGTGGGACTCGGTGGTCTTCGACCTGGGCCGGGAGAACCTCGTGCGGGTGCCCACCATGGAGCCGCTGCGCGGCACCCGCGAGCACGTGGGTGCCCTCTTCGACTCGGTGGGCAGCGCCCAGGAGCTGGTCGACACCCTCACCGGCGGCTGAGTCCCCACAGCTGCCACCGGACTGTCACTCCCCGCGGGTAGCTTGCGGGCAGGCACCACACCGGTGCCGCACAGCACTGGAGATCGGGGAGGGCCCCATGGCCACCAGGGACACCGGCGGGCAGCAGAAGGCGACGCGGTCGCGTGAGGAGACCGAGGAGGTCGAGGCCGCGGTCGAGACCGACGTGGCCGAGCGACACGAGAAGGTCACCGAGGACGTGGACTCCATCCTCGACGAGATCGACGGGGTGCTCGAGCAGAACGCGGAAGAGTTCGTGAAGTCGTACGTACAGAAGGGCGGGGAGTGACCGCTCCGTTACGTTGAGTGATGGACTTCAAGACGTGCCCCGCCTGCTCGGAGGACCTGCCGGCGTCGGCGTTCGGGAGCAACAAGGCGCGACCCGACGGTTTGTCCTTCTACTGCCTCGCGTGCAACCGTCGACGCAACCGCAGGTGGTACCGGGACAGCAGGGCAGCCCGAGGTCGAGAGGTGAGAGACACCTCCTGGGTCCCTGAGGGCCATCGGTGGTGTCCCACGTGTCGGCACGCCGTCCCGGTCGAGGAGTTCAACGTCAACGCGCGCACGGCATCAGGGTTCGGGTCCTAGTGCCGACCGTGCCAGCGAGAGACGAGCAAGGAGGCCTACTTCCGGCAGAAGTACGGCATCAGCCGCGCGACGGTTGCCGAGCTCCGCACGCAACAGGGCGACGCCTGCGCGGTCTGTGGGGACCTGGGTGCCGCTCACCTGGACCACGACCACAGCACCGGACGCATCAGGGCGCTGCTCTGTGGGCGCTGCAACATGGGCCTGGGTCTCTTCCTCGACGACCCGGTGAGGCTCCGGCTCGCCGCCGACTACGTGGAGCGGCACCGCGGGGAGCCCGCGGCAGCCGTCGACCCACCGACCGGCTGCACGACGACACCCGCACTAGGGTCGGACAGACGCGAGCGACGGGGGTCCCGCCCCAGTCGGCGCAGCACGGACAGGCACGACCAGGGCGAGCAGTCGGACCGTCGTCGGACGGCAGGAGAGGCGGACGCGTGAGCGACCAGAGCACCGGACGGAGCGGGTTCACCCCCGCCTACCTGGACCGGGTGGGCTCGTCCTTCACCGACTTCCTCGGCTCCACCGCCCCCGAGCTGCTGCCCGGCCGCCGGCCGGTGCCGGCGG
This sequence comes from Geodermatophilaceae bacterium NBWT11, assembly GCA_014218215.1. NCBI lineage: Bacteria > Bacillati > Actinomycetota > Actinomycetes > Geodermatophilales > Geodermatophilaceae > Geodermatophilaceae bacterium NBWT11. Next base: position 4,357,363 of record CP043652.1, on the reverse strand, counting down.
TCCCCATGGGCGACCTCGCGCCGCACGGCACCACGATCGTCGCCGCGACCTTCGACGGCGGGGTGCTGATGGGCGGTGACCGCCGCGCCACCATGGGCAACCTGATCTCCTCCCGCGACATCGAGAAGGTCTACGCCGCCGACTCCTGGTCGGTCATCGGCATCGCCGGGGCCGCCGGCATCGCGATCGAGATGGTCCGGCTGTACCAGGTCGAGCTGGAGCACTACGAGAAGATCGAGGGGATGACGATGTCCCTCGACGGCAAGGCGAATCGGCTGGCCGCGATGATCCGCGGCAACCTCGGCGCCGCGCTGCAGGGCCTGGCCGTCGTCCCGCTCTTCGCCGGTTACGACCTCGACGCCGCCGAGGGCGTCAGCCCCGGGCGCATCTTCAGCTACGACGTCACCGGCGGGAACTACGAGGAGCGCGGCTACGCCTCCGTCGGCTCCGGCTCGCTGTTCGCCCGCGGCTCGCTGAAGAAGACCTGGCGCCCGGGCCTGTCCGCCGACGCCGCCACCCGCACCCTGGTCGAGGCGCTCTACGACGCCGCCGACGACGACTCCGCCACCGGCGGGCCCGACGCGGTGCGCCGGCTCTACCCGATCCTCTACCGGATCGACGCGGAGGGCGCCGTCCGGCTGCCTGACGCCGAGGTCGCCGCGATCAGCGCCGCGATCACCGCCGACCGGTCCGCCGGCGCCGAGAGCCGGGAGGTCTGAGCCGTGTCCATGCCGTACTACGCCTCCGCCGAGCAGGTCATGCGCGACCGCTCGGAGTACGCCCGCAAGGGCATCTCCCGCGGCCGCAGCGTCGCCGTCCTCACCTACGCCGACGGCATCCTCTTCATCGCCGAGAACCCCAGCTCCACGCTGCACAAGATCGGTGAGATCTACGACCGGATCGGCTTCGCCGCCGTCGGCCGGTACTCCGAGTTCGAGAGCCTGCGGGTCGCCGGGGTCCGGCTGGCCGACGTGCGCGGCTACTCCTACAACCGGCGCGACGTCACCGGCCGGGTGGTGGCCAACGCCTACGCCCAGACCCTCGGCTCGATCTTCACCGAGCAGATGAAGCCCTTCGAGGTCGAGCTCTGCGTCGCCGACGTCGGCCAGACCCCCGATACCGACCAGCTCTACCGGCTCACCTTCGACGGGTCGGTGTTCGACGAGCCCGACTTCGTGGTCATGGGCGGGCAGGCCGACGTGGTCACCGGCCACCTGCGCGAGTCCTTCCGGGCCGGCATGGGCCTGGCCGACGCCCTGGCAGCCGGCGTGAAGGCCCTCTCCGCAGTCAGCGCCTCCACCCAGGCCAACGGCGGGGGCCACGAGCAGCTGCCCGCCGAGCAGCTCGAGGTGGCCGTGCTCGACCGCCGCCGCCCGAAGCGGTCGTTCCGGCGCATCACGGGCGCGGCGCTGCGTGGGCTGCTGGCCGCCGACCAGACCGCCGACGACGCGGTCACCGGCGAGAGCCCCGCCGAGGCTGCAGCCGACACCACCGAGCACGCCGCGAGCCAGCCGGCCCCGGGCACGCCGCCCGGGCTCGGTGACCCGGCCGCCCCGGACACCGCCGGTGGCGCCCAGGCAGACGGTCCCGCCTGATGCGACTCGTGGTCCGCCCCGTCGTCGGTACACCGGCCTAGGCTCGCGTCGTGGACCGCAGGATCTTCGGGATCGAGACCGAGTACGGCGTCACGTGCACCTTCCAGGGCCAGCGTCGGCTGTCCCCCGACGAGGTCGCCCGCTACCTGTTCCGGCGGGTGGTGTCCTGGGGGCGCAGCTCCAACGTCTTCCTGCGCAACGGCTCCCGGCTCTACCTCGACGTCGGCAGCCACCCCGAGTACGCCACCGCCGAGTGCGACGACCTCACCGAGCTCGTCGTCCACGACAAGGCGGGGGAGCGCATCCTCGAGGGCCTGCTCGTCGACGCCGAGCAGCGGCTGGCCGACGAGGGCGTCACCGGCGACATCTACCTGTTCAAGAACAACACCGACTCCGCCGGCAACAGCTACGGCTGCCACGAGAACTTCCTGGTCGGCCGGCAGGGTGAGTTCTCCCGGCTGGCCGACGTGCTCATCCCGTTCCTGGTGAGCCGGCAGATCGTGGTCGGCGCCGGCAAGGTGCTGCAGACCCCCCGCGGGGCGGTCTACTGCGTCAGCCAGCGCGCCGAGCACATCTGGGAGGGCGTCTCCAGCGCCACCACGCGCTCCCGGCCGATCATCAACACCCGCGACGAGCCGCACGCCGACGCCGAGCGCTACCGCCGGCTGCACGTCATCGTCGGCGACTCGAACATGAGCGAGACCACGACGCTGCTCAAGGTCGCGATCACCGACCTGGTGCTCCGGATGATCGAGGACGGCGTCCCGATCCGGGACATGGCCCTGGAGAACCCGATCCGGGCCATCCGGGAGATCAGCCACGACCTGACCGGCCGGCGCACCGTCCGGCTGGCCAACGGGCGTGAGATGTCGGCGCTGGAGATCCAGACCGAGTACCACGACCGGGCCGCCGAGTACGTGGACCGCGAGGGCCTGGGCCCGGTGCACCGCCAGATGCTCGAGCTCTGGGGCCGGGCGCTCAAGGCCGTGGACACCGGTGACCACTCGCTCATCGACCGCGAGGTCGACTGGGCGATCAAGAAGCGGCTCATCGAGCGGTACCAGGCCAAGCACGACCTGTCGCTCTCGGCGCCGCGGATCGCCCAGCTCGACCTGGCCTACCACGACATCCGTCGCGGCCGGGGCCTCTACTACCTGCTCGAGCGGGCCGGCATGGTCGACCGGGTCACCCACGACCCACGGGTCTTCGAGGCCAAGACGGTGCCGCCGCAGACCACCCGGGCGAAGCTGCGCGGGGAGTTCATCCGGCAGGCCCAGGAGAAGCGACGCGACTTCACCGTCGACTGGGTGCACCTCAAGCTCAACGACCAGGCGCAGCGCACCGTGCTGTGCAAGGACCCGTTCAAGGCCGTCGACGAGCGGGTGGAGAAGCTCATCGCCAGCATGTGAGCGGCCCGGTCACAACCGGTCGAGCGCGGACTCCAGGAAGGCGTCCCGCCGGTCGGTGAGCACCGTGGCGTCCAGGTCCGGGCGGCCCTGACCGGCGATCGCACCGACGAACCAGTCCATCCCGGGCGGGGTGGCCAGCGCAGCCACCACGTCCCACCGCGCGACCTCGGTGGCCGCGCGGCCGGCGGTCTCCTCCCACCCGCCGAGGACCGCGTCCGCGGCGTCCGGACCGTGGCACAGGACCGCGTCCAGGCGCAGGGAGCCCAGGTCGAGCCCGGCCGGCCCGACACCCGAACAGTCCCAGTCCAGCAGCCCGGTCAGCTCGCCGTCCTCGCTCCAGAGCGTGTTGCCGTGCCACAGGTCCCCATGCACGAAGCCCACCGGCCCGGTGGGCGGACCGAGCCGCTCCACCGCGTCGGCACCGGCGAGCAGCAGGGGGCGCGGGAAGGCGGCGTGCAGGGCGCCGAAGTCCACGCCGCTGACCGGCCGGTCCACGGTGGGCAGCCGCTCGGGCGCGGGGACGGCGGACACCCGCGCCCCCGCCGCGCCCAGGGCCGCGAGGTGGGCGGCGTCGGGCTGCTCGGCGATCCAGCTCGACCCGGGGAGCGCCACGCTCAGCAGCAGCGCCGGCGTCCGGTCCAGGGCGGTGTCCAGCAGCGTCGCCACCGGCAGACCCCCCTCGGCGGCAGCGCGCCGCCCGGCGACCTCGGCCCGCATCACCTCGACGTCGCCCCCGACCCGCAGCACCAGGTCCGGGCCCTCCGAGAGCGTCACCCGCCACGGGGAGCTGCGGTCCCGCAGCCCGGCGACGTCCACCACGGTGGCACCCGGTGCCGCGGTCGCGACCACCCAGGCCAGCTGCGCGGCCGACGGCAGGCCACCGACCATCAGGACGGGCCGGCGAGATCGGCGGCGTACCGGCCGGCGGCGGCCTGCGCCAGGAAGTAGGCACGTTCGGCGTCGAGGCCGCGGCCCATCGTGGACAACCGCACCGGGGAGGCCGCCAGGGCGTCGTCCAGACCCTCGGTGGGGACCCAGACGACCGGGTTGCGCTCGGGCTGCCCGGCGAGGTCCTCGCCGACCTGGGTGCCGAGCTCCGAGGACAGCCCACGGGGCGCGACCAGGGTGACGCCACCGAGGGCGACCCGGCCGAAGGCGGTCAGGGAGTGGTGGGAGACGCCGCGGTGCCGCGGCCGGGGGTCGGCGTCGGAGATCCGCAGCGCCCCGACGGCCCGCCCGCCGAGCACGTGCACGGCGTTGCAGGCCTCGCCGGCCGCGACCCCGGAGAAGCCCCACGGGGTGCCGGTGCCCAGGTTGCCCGGACCCTGCGCGACGACCGTGACGTCGGCGTGCAGCACGTGCCGGGCGGCGAGCAGCCCGGTGTGCACGGTGACCGCCTCGAGGTCACCGCCGAACGCCTGGCCCACGGTGACCACACCGGCCAACCGGTCGGACAGCGCGTCCAGGGTGCGGGAGAACGCGGCCGGGAGGGCGCCGCCGTCGGTCATCACGTACGCCACCCGCAGGTCGGGGGCGGTGGCGTGCACCCCGGCGAGGACGGCGGGCAGGGCGGAGTGCAGGTCGGCCACCACGACGGGCATGCCCCCCACGTCCTCGGCGTCGGCGATGACCCGGTGGTGCGGGGTCTCCTGCTCGTCCACGCCCTGCACGGTGACCTGCAGGCCGGTGTACCGGGCCTTGACCAGGTGCCCGGGGCCGGTGGGGTCGGCCGGCAGCCGGTCGGGGAACGCGACGACGAGGGCGTACCCGCCGGTGCCCAGCCGCTGGGCCCAGGCCGTGGTGTTGAGCAGCACCGCGTCGCCCACCTCGGGGGTGCCCACGACGGAGGGGTGCGCGAGGGCCCGCAGGTCGCCGTCCCCGGGGACGGTCACCTCGAGCTCGAGGGAGTCGCGCCAGGTGCGGCCCAGGGCGGTCACCGTCCCGCGCCGCCAGCGGATCCGGGAGCCTGCTGCGTCGGTGGTGGCCACCGGGCCAGGCTAGGGGAGACCACTAGCGTGGGGGTCGTGTCGGCGAAGCGAGCGGAACGACTGGTGAACCTGGTCTTCGCGCTCCTGGGCACCCGGCAGTACGTCTCGGCCGAACGGATCCGTACGACCGTGCCCGGCTACGAGGCCGCCGACGGCACCGAACGGGCCGACGAGGCGTTCAAGCGAATGTTCGAGCGGGACAAGGCCGACCTGCGCGAGCTCGGGGTGCCCCTGGAGACCGGACGCACGAGCGCCTTCGACGTCGACGAGGGCTACCGGATCGCCCGGGCCGACTACGAGCTGCCCGAGATCACCCTCACCGGCGAGGAGGCCGCCGCCGTGGGCCTGGCGCTGCGGCTGTGGCAGTCCGCCCAGCTCGGCGGCGCCGCCCAGGGGGCACTGGTCAAGCTGCGCGCTGCCGGGGTGGACGTCGACGCCGGCCGCGGGCTGCCCCTGCAGCCCCGGCTGGACGCCGGTGAGCCCTCGTTCGACGCCTGCTACTCCGCCGCGCGCGACCGCCGGGTGCTCACCTTCACCTACACCCGCCCCGACGAGGACGCCGGTGCCAAGCGCCGGGTGCAGCCGTGGGGCGTCGTCGCGTGGCACGGCCGCTGGTACCTGGTCGGCCACGACCTCGACCGCGCCGCACCCCGGGTGTTCCGGCTCTCCCGGGTGACCGGCAACCCCCGGGCCAGCGGACCGCCGGACGCCTTCACCCCGCCCGCCGACCTCGACCTGGCCGCCGTGGTCGCCCGCCAGGTGGGCCGCACCGAGCACGTCGTGCGGCTGACCGCCCGCCCGGGCACCGCCGTCGGCCTGCGCCGCCGGGCCACCGACCTGGGTCCCGACGACGTCGGCGACGACCGCCTCGAGCTGCGGACGACGGAGCTGTGGGCCCTGGCCGACGAGATCGCCGCGCACGGCCCGGACGTGCTGGTCGCGTCCCCGGCCGAGCTGCGCACCGCGGTGGTCGACCGGCTGACCCGGCTGGCCGCGATGGGCGGTGCGGCGTGAGCGCCCCGACCGCGGACCGGATGACCCGGCTGCTGGCCCTGGTGCCCTACCTGGAGGCCCGACCCGGTGGCGTCACCCTGGCCGCCGCCGCCCGGGACTTCGCGGTCACCGAGGTCCAGCTGCGCAAGGACCTCGAGCTCCTCTGGGTCTGCGGGCTGCCCGGGCACGGGCCCGGCGACCTCATCGACCTGGCCTTCGAGGGCGACCGGGTGCGGGTCACCGACACCGCCGGGCTGGCCCGGCCGCTGCGGCTGGCCACCGACGAGGCGGTCGCGCTGATCGTGGCGCTGCGCACCCTGCTCGAGCTGCCCGGCCTGGCCGAGACCGAGGCGGTCAGCCGCGCCCTGGTCAAGGTGTCGGCCGCCGCGGGGGAGCCCGCCGACCTGGCCGGGTCGGTGGCGGTGAGCATCGACGCCCGCGAGCAGGTGCTGGCCGTCGTCCGGCAGGCCCTGCAGTCGCACCGCGCCGTCCACCTGCACTACTACGTGCCCAGCCGCGACGAGCGCACCGAGCGCACCGTGGACCCGATGCGGCTGCTGCTGGTCGACGGCCACTGGTACCTGGAGGCGTGGTGCCGCCGGGCCGAGGGCGTCCGGCTGTTCCGGCTGGACCGGGTGGACGACGTCGCGGTGCTCGCCGAGCCCTCGCTGCCCCCGGAGCAGGCCGAGGAGCGCGACCTCGACGACGGGCTCTACCAGGCCGACCCGGAGCAGCCGCTGGTCCGGCTCCGGCTGGCCCGCACGGCCCGCTGGGTCGCCGACTACTACCCGGTCGAGGACGTCGTCGCGGTCGACGACCCGCCCGGCGGGCTGCTCGTCGGCGTCCGGACGGCCGACCCGGCCTGGGCCCGTCGGCTGGTCGCCTCCCTGGGCGGTGCGGCCACGGTCGAGGAACCGCGGGAGCTCGCCGACGAGATCGCCGCCGACGCCCGCGCCGCGCTGGCGCGGTACGCCGACCACCCCGGCGGCTAGGGTCGTCCCGTGCTGGTGCTGATCGTGTGGGTCGTCGTCGCCGTCCTGGCCGTCCTGGCCCTGGGCGTGCTCGCCTACGGCCTGCTGGGCGCCCGCAACCGGCTGACCCGGGAGCTGGCGGCGCTGGAGCGCGACGTCGCCCCCGTCGCGGCCCGGCTCCAGGCCTCGCTCGCCGCGGCCGCGCAGGCCCGGGAACGGGCCGGCCAGGACCGGGACGAGCGCGAGAACGCCCGCTGACCACCGGGTGGCACCCGTCCGGGACGTCACCTCGCACCGAACTCCGGGCGACCGACGGCGCGTATCGTCGCCGTCACACCCCCCGACGACACGGAGGACCCGATGAGCTTCGGTCCGCTCGAGATCGCCCTGATCATCCTGGCCGTCCTGCTGCTGTTCGGCTACAAGAAGCTGCCCGACGCCTCGCGCTCCCTGGGGCGCTCGATGCGCATCTTCAAGGGCGAGATGAAGGGCATGAAGGACGACGACGTCCGCACCAAGGACGAGGCGACCACGGTGCGCGGCGAGATCGTGAACCCCGCCCCCGTCCCGCCCGTGACCTCCGACGTCGAGGCCGAGGCCCGCGCCGCCGAGGCGCGCGCCGCCGAGGCCCGGGCCCGTGCCGACGCCGCGCGGGCCGGCTCGTCGACCCCGGTCGACGGCACCCGCTGACCGACCCCCGCACCAGGGCGTGAGCACCACCCAGGGGGGACGGACGAAGCTCGGTCGCCGTCGTCGCCCGCCGCGTGACGAGGCCGGCACGATGACGCTGATCTCGCACCTCAAGGAGCTGCGCAACCGCATCGCGGTCGCGCTGCTGTTCATCCTGATCGCGACCGCCATCTCGTTCTGGTGGTACGAGCACGGTCTGGGCACCTTCATCCGGGCGCCCTACTGCGACCTCCCGGAGAACCTGCGCTACTCCGACTCCGAGGGCGGCTGCGGCCTGCTCGTCACCGACGTCTTCGGCGGCGCGCTGATCCGGCTGAAGATCAGCTTCATCGCCGGGATCGTGCTGTCCGCGCCCTTCTGGTTGTGGCAGGTCTGGGGCTTCCTCACCCCGGGTCTGAAGTCCAACGAGAAGCGCTACGGCGTGGGCTTCGTCGTCGCTGCCAGCGCGCTGTTCGCCCTGGGCGCCGTGCTGGCCTACATCTCCCTCGCCGCCGGTCTGCGCCTGCTGCTCGGCCTGGCCGGGGACGGCGTGGTCGTGGCGCTCACCGCGCAGGACTACATCGGCTTCGTGATCTCCCTGCTGCTCGCCTTCGGCGTCAGCTTCGAGGTGCCGCTCATCGCGGTCGCGCTGAACCTCATCGGGGTGCTGTCGTACGCGGTGCTGGCCAAGTCCCGCCGCTGGATCTACTTCCTGACCATCGTGTTCGCGGCGTTCATCACGCCCACCCAGGACCCCTTCACCATGCTGCTCATGGCCCTGCCCATGTGCGTGCTGTTCGAGGTGGCCATCCAGATCGCCCGGGTGGTGGACAAGCGGCGGGCCAAGCGCGACGCCCTGGCCGGCTTCCACGACCTGGACGACGACGAGGCCTCCCCGTTGGACGCCACCCCCTCCCGGCTCGACGAGCCCACCGGCACCCGGGGCTGACCCGCCCGACGTGCGGGTCGCCCTGCTGGTCAACGCCGCCGCCGGCAGGGGCCGCGCCACCGCGGCCCACGGGCCGGTGCGGGCCACGCTGACCGCCGCCGGGCTCGAGGTGCACGAGCTCGCCGCCACCGACCGGGCGGCCGCCGCCTCGGCGGTGCGCACGGTGGCCGGCTCGGTGGCCGCGGTCGTCGTCCTCGGTGGGGACGGCGCCGTGCACGCCGCCGTCCAGGGCCTGGCCGGCACCGGCACCGCGCTCGCCGTGCTGCCCGCCGGCACCGGCGACGACCTGGCCCTGACCCTCGGCGTGCCGGCCGACCCGGTCGCAGCTGCCCGGGCGGCTGCCGCCGACCTGCTGGCCGGGCGGTCCGCCCGGGTGGACCTGGGCCGCACGAGCACGCCGGACGGCGACCGGTGGTGGGCCACCGTGCTCTGCTGCGGCTTCGACTCCCTGGTCAGCGACCGGGCCGACCGGCTCACCTGGCCGACGGGGCGCCGCCGCTACGACGTGGCGATCGTGGCCGAGCTCGCCCGGCTGCGCCCGCGCGCGGTGCGGCTCACCCTGGACGGGGTGGCTCACGAGCTCGAGGTCACGCTGGTCGCCGTCGGCAACACCGCCTGCTACGGCGGCGGCCTGCGCATGTGCCCGGACGCCGACCCGAGGGACGGCCTGCTCGACGTCACCGTCATCGGCCCGGTGACGAGGCGGGACCTGGTGCGCACCCGTCCCCGGTTGGCCGACGGCAGCCACGTGGCGCACCCGGCCGTCCGCACCCACCGGGCCGCCGAGGTCGTGCTCGAGCCGGCCGGACCCACGGGGGAGGGACTCACCGCCTGGGCCGACGGGGAGCCGGTGGGCCCGCTGCCGGCGCGCACCGTCGTCGTCCCCGGCGCCCTGGTCGTGGTGGGCACCGGCCGCCGCTGAGGCCGCCGGACCGTCGTACGCAGCGCTTACGGTGGAGGACATGTCGAGTCCTGCCGAGCGGTACGCCGCGGCCCGGCGCCGAGGCAAGCACCCGCTCCTGTCGGACTTCACCACCGACCTCGGCTTCACCCTGGACCCGTTCCAAGAGGAGGCCTGCGCCGCGCTGGAGGAGGGCTCGGGCGTGCTGGTCTGCGCCCCCACCGGTGCCGGCAAGACCGTGGTCGGGGAGTTCGCGGTGCACAAGGCGCTGGCCGAGGGCCGCAAGGCCTTCTACACCGCACCGATCAAGGCGCTGTCGAACCAGAAGTACGCCGACTTCGTCGCCCGGTACGGCCCGGAGAAGGTCGGGCTGCTCACCGGAGACAACGCGGTCAACGGCGACGCACCGATCGTGGTCATGACCACCGAGGTGCTCCGCAACATGCTCTACGCCGACTCCCCGGCGCTCCACGGGCTCGGCTACGTGGTGATGGACGAGGTGCACTACCTCGCCGACCGGTTCCGCGGCGCGGTCTGGGAGGAGGTGATCATCCACCTGCCCGACGACGTCGCCCTCGTCTCGCTGTCGGCCACGGTCAGCAACGCCGAGGAGTTCGCCGACTGGCTGGTCACCGTCCGCGGCGACACCCGGGTGGTGGTCAGCGAGGTCCGGCCGATCCCGTTGTGGCAGCACATGCTCGTCGGCGGCCGGGTGTTCGACCTGTTCGCGTTGCGCCCGGACGCGCACGTCGCCGGCACCGAGTCCCCGGTGCGCGAGCTGACCGCCCGCCAGCGCGGCTCGGCCGTCGTCGACCCCGAGCTGGTCCGCTACGTGAAGGAGCAGGAGCGGCGGCTGGACTCCTGGCACGGCGGCGGACGACGGGGCCGGGACGGCTGGGACCAGCGGCCCCGCTACACCCCGCCGTCCCGGTCGGAGGTGATCTCCCGGCTGGCCACGTCCGGGCTGCTCCCGGCGATCACCTTCGTCTTCAGCCGCAAGGGCTGCGACGCCGCCGTCGAGCAGTGCCTGCGGTCGGGGCTGCGGCTCACCGACGAGGCCGAGCGGGCCGCGGTCTCCGAGGTGGTCGACCGGCACACCGGCTCGCTGCCCGAGGCCGACCTGCACGTGCTCGGCTTCTGGGAGTGGCGGGAGGGCCTGCTGGCCGGGCTGGCCGCGCACCACGCCGGGCTGGTGCCGGCGTTCAAGGAGGCCGTCGAGGAGTGCTTCGTCCGCGGCCTGGTGAAGGCCGTCTTCGCCACCGAGACCCTGGCGCTGGGCATCAACATGCCCGCACGCACGGTGGTGCTGGAGAAGCTCACCAAGTGGAACGGCGAGGCCCACGTGGAGGTCACGCCGGGGGAGTACACCCAGCTCACCGGGCGGGCCGGACGGCGGGGCATCGACGTCGAGGGGCACGCCGCCGTGGTCTGGGCCCCCGGGGTCGACCCGGCCACCGTCGCCGGGCTGGCCAGCACCCGCACCTACCCCCTGCGCTCGTCCTTCCGGCCCAGCTACAACATGGCGGTCAACCTGGTCGGCTCGTTCGGCCGGGACCACGCCCGGGAGCTGCTGGGGGCCTCCTTCGCGCAGTTCCAGGCCGACCGGTCCGTGGTCGGGCTGGCCCGCTCGGCGGCCCGGCACGAGGAGGACGCCGTCCGGCTGGAGGCCGAGGTCTCCACCGACCGGGGCGACGTCGCGGGCTACGCCCGGATGCGTGCGGAGATCTCCAGCCGGGAGAAGGAGCTGTCCCGGGACTCCCAGGCCCGCAAGTGGCGCGATGCCGCCGAGGCGCTGCTCGCACTGCGCCCCGGTGACGTGATCCGGGTGCCCTCGGGACGGCGGCAGGGGCTGGCGGTGGTGCTGGACCCCGGCATCACCGAGCTCGCCGACCCCCGGCCGCTGGTGCTCACCGAGGAGACCTGGGCCGGTCGGCTCGGGCCGATCGACTTCCCCACCCCGGTCGCGGCGCTGGCCCGGGTGCGGGTGCCCAAGGACTTCAACCACCGCAGCCCGAGGTCCCGCAAGGAGCTCGCGGCCACCCTGCGCGACACCCGGACGGAGAACGACCTGGGCGCCCGCAAGGTCCGGAAGCGCTCGGCCGCCTCGGAGGACCCGGTGCTCACCGACCTCCGGCACGCCCTGCGCCAGCACCCGGTGCACGCCCTGCCCGACCGGGAGGAGCGGGTCCGCGGCGCCGACCGGTGGGTGCGGTCGGTGGCGGAGGCCGCCGAGCTGCGGGCCCGGATGGCCGAGCGCACCGGGTCGCTGACCCGGCAGTTCGACCGGACCTGCGACGTCCTGGAACAGCTGGGCTACCTGCTGCCCGACGCGCCGTCCGCCGCGGACGCCGAGGACCCCGGCCAGCACCCGGCGGTCGAGGCCCCGGTGGTCACCGACGCCGGGCGCAGGTTGTCGCGGATCTGGTCCGAGGCCGACCTGCTCACCGCCGAGTGCCTGCGCGCCGGTGCCTTCCGCGGCCTGGACCCCGCCCAGCTGGCCGCCTGCGTGTCCACGCTGGTGTTCGAGGCCCGCCGGGAGTCCCCGGCCCAGCCGGCCATCCCGACCGGCCCGGTGTCGACGGCGGTGGCCGCCATGCGACGGGTGCACGTGGAGCTCCGCGCCGTGGAGAGCGACCACGGGGTGCCGGCGAGCCGGGACCTCGACCTGGGCTTCGTCTGGGCCGCCCAACGCTGGGCCGACGGGCAACCCCTCGACCGGGTGCTGTCCGGTGCCGAACAGGCCGGCACCGAGCTGTCCGGCGGGGACTTCGTCCGCTGGGCCCGGCAGCTCGTCGACCTGCTCGACCAGCTGGCCAAGGTCGCGGAGGAGCCGGTGGCCGGGGTCGCCCGGGCTGCCGTCGGCCGGGTCCGCCGGGGCGTGGTCGCCGTGGCGGTGAGCGGGTGACCGCCTGCCCCCACCGGGCGGTTCGCACGGTGCCCTGGCCCGCCGCGTAGTAGACAGTGGACCGAGCCGTGCCCGGCCAGGAGGCCGAGCCACGGCAGACCGCCGTGCCACGTGTACCGAGGGAGCGACGATGACCAACCCCCCGCAGGGTGGCGACGAGCAGGACCGGGACGGCGCCTCCGGGCAGACCGGTGAGACGCCGTGGTGGTCGGGCGGGTCCGGGTCGTCGACCGGCTCGTCCGGTTCCTCCCCGGCGTCCGCACCCCAAGAGCCCGAGGCCACGCAGGCCCACCACCCCTCCCAGGACGACGTCCCCGAGGGCCCCGGCTCGACCCGGATGATCCCGCTGCGCCAGCCCGGCCAGGACGCCCCGGCCGCCGGCTGGGAGCAGTCCACCTCCGCCGGCGCGTCGGGCGGGGGCTCCAGCTGGGGCCAGCAGGCCTCCGGCTGGTCCGGGCAGGGCTCGGACGCACCGGAGCGCACGGGGTCCTCGGCCGCCGGGTCCGCCGGCTGGTCCGGGCAGTCCGCGGCGGGTCAGCAGCCGAGTTCCCAGCAGCCCGGTTCCCCGCAGCAGCCTCCGCCGTTCGGCTCGACCCCCGGGCAGTACGGGCAGCAGTCGCCGTCGGGGCAGTCCTCGCCCGGGCAGAGCGCGTCCGGTGCGCCGTCCTACGGGCAGCAGTCCGGCCCGTACGGCCAGAACCCGTCCTACGGGCAGGGCCAGCAGGGGCAGGGCCAGTACGGACAGCAGCCCTCGTACGAGCAGCCGTCGGGCCAGTACGGGCAGCAGCCGTCCTACGGCCAGCCCCAGGCCGGGACGTCGAGCCAGTACGGACAGGGTGGTCAGTACGGCCAGGCCGGTCCGTCGGGCCAGCCGGGCCAGCCGGGTCAGGGCCAGTACGGGCAGCCTGGTCAGCAGGGGCAGTACGGCCAGCAGGGCCCGTACGGACAGCAGGCCCCGTACGGGCAGAGCAACCAGTACGGACAGTCCGGGCCCGGTCAGCAGTACGGGCAGCAGGGCTCGTGGCAGGGCGGCAACCAGGGTGCGCCGGCCAAGAAGCGCAACACCGGTCTCATCGTCGGGCTGATCGCGCTGGCCGTGGTGGTCATCGCGGCGGCGATCATCCTGCCGCTCGTGCTCGGCGGCACGCGCCTGGACCCGCAGGCCGTCCAGCGCGACGTCGCCACCCAGTTCGAGGAGCGGGAGAGCGTCGCCGTCGACCTCACCTGCCCCGACGACATGGACGTGTCGGTGGGGGAGACCTACCAGTGCACCGGCACCACCGCCGACGACGAGGACGTCACGATCTCCATCGAGATCACCTCCGACGAGGGCGCCTACACCTGGCAAGAGGGCTGAGACACCCCTGACGGCGGGCCCTCGGGCCCGCCGTCAGAAGGTGAAACCGGGCCACTCCAGGGCAGCGCCCAGCCGACGGACCGACGTCTGCAGCCCGTGCTGCTCGGCCAGGGCGGTGAGCGCGTCCGGGTCGGCGGGCCGACCGGGCAGCTCGCCGGCCACCTCGGGCATGTCGATGTCCTTCACCACCTCCACTACGGCGGGCGCCACGTCGAGGTAGGCCGAGGCCTCGTGCAGCTTCTTGAGCACCGAGGCGGTCAGCGGCGCCTTCGGGACGGTGGTCCTGGCCGCCGCAGCCCGGATGCCCGCCAGGTCCCCGAACGCGGTGATCAGTGCTGCCGCGGTCTTCTCCCCGACGCCCTTGACGCCGGGCAGGCCGTCGCTGGGGTCGCCGCGCAGCACGGCGAAGTCGGCGTAGGCCTTCCCGGGCACGCCGTACTTGGCCGCCACCGCACCCTCGTCGACCAGGTCGAGGTCGCCGATCCCGCCCCGGGCGGTGTAGAGCACCCGCACCCCGCGGGCGTCGTCCACCAGCTGGAACAGGTCCCGGTCGCCGGTGACGACGTCGACGTCCCGGTCGGCGCGGGTGGCCAGCGTGCCGATCACGTCGTCGGCCTCGTAGCCGGGTGCCCCGACCCGGGCGATGCCGCAGGCCGCGAGCACCTCGACGAGCACCGGCACCTGCGGGCCGAGCTCGTCGGGCACCTCCTCGGCCCCTTCCTCGGCCTGCCGGTGGGCCTTGTAGGAGGGCACCGCGTCGGTGCGGAAGGCCGGGCGCCAGTCGTCGTCCCAGCAGGCCACCAGGTGGCTGGGACGGTGGGCGACGACGAGCCGGGCGGTCATGTCCAGGAAGCCGCGGACGGCGTTGATCGGCCTGCCGTCGGGGGTCACCACGGTCATCGGGACGCCGTAGAAGGCGCGGAAGTACAGGCTCGCGGCGTCCAGCAGCATCGTCGTCACGCCGGGGACGGTAACGGCCTCACAACGACCGGCGGAACCGTCCGACGTGCTGGTTAGTCTCTGCCGATGACCGCCCTGGACCCCAAGGTCGCCGCGCCCGACGTGGACCGGGCCCTGCTGGCTGCTCTGGCCCGGGACGGTCGGGCCAGCTACACCGAGCTGGCCGAGAAGGTCGGGCTGTCGGTGTCGGCGGTGCACCAGCGGGTCCGCCGGCTCGAGCAGCGCGGGCTGATCACCGGCTACGCGGCCAAGGTCGACGCCAAGGCCGTCGGACTGCCGCTGGTCGCCTTCGTGTCCATCACCCCGATCGACGTGGCCCAGCCCGACGACGCCCCGGCCCGGTTGGCCCACCTGGGCGCCATCGAGGCCTGCCACTCCGTGGCCGGCCCGGACAGCTACCTGCTCAAGGTGCGGGTGGCCTCCCCGGACGCCCTGGAGGGCCTGCTCGCCGAGATCCGGTCCGCAGCGAACGTCACCACCCGGACGACGGTCGTGCTCACCACCTTCTACGAGGACCGGCCGCCGCTCTGATCCTCGACGTCCCGGCCTTCTACGCCGACTGGTCCGCCGGTGACGTGCCGGCGCTGTCGGCGCGGCTGCGGGCGGGGGTGGACTGGCCCGAACCCTGGTCGGGCGGGCGGCTGCGGGGCCGGCGGGCCGTCGAGGCGCACCTGCGGGACCAGGCTCGCGTGGTGCGGCTGCAGGTGACACCCGTGGTGGTGCGCCGGGTCAGCGGCCTCGTCGAGGTGACGGTGCACCAGGTCGTGCGCGACGCCGACGGCGACCTGCTGTCCGACACCACGGTGCAGCACACCCTGACCGTCGTCGACGGGCTCGTCACGAGGCTGGACGTCGGGGAACCGCCGGCCTGACCGTTCGTCCACAGGTCGGCCCGGCACGTCGACATCGGCCCGAACGTGTGTTCGACTGGGGTCATGCGATGGGACGCCCAACGGCTCGACCTCGTGGAGCCCGAGACGCTCCCCGGGCTGCCCACCGTGGCCGGCCTGCTGCGCAGCCTCCAGGTGCCCGAGTTCCCCGGCCTCACCCTGCACGAGGTGCGCTCCAAGTCCGCGCTGAACGCCGTGCCCAAGGGCTCGGCCATGCCCTTCGCCTACACGATCAACACGTTCCGGGGCTGCTCCCACGCGTGCGTGTACTGCCTAACGGGGGACACGGCCATCCTGATGGCGGACGGCCGGACCAGACGGATCGCCGACCTGCGGGTCGGCGACCAGATCATCGGCACCGAGGTCGTGGGGTCCTACCGCCGGTACGTGACCACCGAGGTGCTGGCGCACTGGAGCACGCGCAAGCCCGGGCACCGGGTGCGGCTGCACGACGGGACCGAACTCGTGGCCAGCGGCGACCACCGCTTCCTCACCAACCGTGGCTGGAAACACGTCACCGGCGCCACGTCCGGAGCTGACCGGCGGCCGCACCTCACCCCGAACGACTCGCTCCTCGGGTTCGGGCTGACCGCCGAGACACCCAAGTCCTGCGACGACCACCGACGGGGCTACCTCGCCGGCATGATCCGTGGCGACGCGACTCGAGGGCGCTACGAGTACGCGGGCCCGGGAGGGAGGACGCGAGTCGTCCACCGTTTTCGACTGGCCTTGGCCGACGTCGAGGCGCTGGACCGAGCGCAGGCGATGTTGGCCGAGGAGGGTGTTCGGACCGACCGGTTCCAGTTCACGGCAGGGACCGACGTCCGTCGGCCCATGACCGCCATCCGGACGCAGCGCACAGCAGACCACGACCGCATCGGCGAGCTGGTGGCCTGGCCTGACGCACCGAGCGAGGAGTGGCACCGGGGCTTCCTCGCCGGGGTCTTCGACGCCGAGGGGTCTCGGAGTGCGGGCGTGCTGCGGGTCGCCAACTGCGATCCGGAGATCCTGCGACACACCGAGGAGGCCTTCCGCGCCTTCGGCTTCGACGTCGTCCGGGAGGACCGCGAGCGCGCCAACGGGTTGGGGTACGTCCGTCTGCGCGGCGGCCTGCGGGAGCACATGCGCTTCATCCACCTGGTGGACCCGGCCACCCGCCGCAAGTGCTCCGTCGACGGCATCGCCATCAAGAGCGATGCCGATCTCCGGGTCGCCTCGGTCGAGCCTCTGGGCCTCGAGCTGCCCATGTACGACATCACCACCGGTACCGGCGACTTCATCGCCAACGGGGTGGTCAGCCACAACTGCTTCGCCCGCGGCACCCACGAGTGGCTGGAGCTGGACACCGGGGCTGACTTCGACCAGGAGATCGTGGTCAAGACCAACATCGCCGAGGTGCTGCGGCGCGAGCTGGGCCGGGCGTCCTGGAAGCGCGAGCACGTGGCGCTGGGCACCAACACCGACCCCTACCAGCGCGCCGAGGGCCGCTACCGGCTGATGCCGCCGGTGATCGAGGCCCTGGCGCGGTCGGGCACCCCGTTCTCGATCCTCACCAAGGGCACGCTGGCCCAGCGCGACCTGCCGCTGCTGGCCGCTGCCAGCAGGGACGTGCCGATCGGGATGGGCGTCTCGCTGGCCATCTGGGACGACGACCTGCACCGCTCGCTGGAACCCGGTGTGCCGACCCCGAAGGCGCGCCTGGAGCTGGTCCGCCGCATCCGGGACGCCGGGCTGCCGTGCGGGGTGTTCCTCGCCCCGGTCCTGCCGGGGCTCACCGACCAGCGCGACCACCTGGAGAAGGCCATCGCGGCCGTCGCCGAGGCCGGTGCCACCGGGATCACGGTGGTGCCGCTGCACCTGCGACCCGGGGCGCGGGAGTGGTTCACCACCTGGCTGTCCCGGGAGCACCCTCGCCTGGTCAGCCGGTACAGGGCGCTGTACGGGCGGGGCGCCTACGTGCCCGCGGACTACCGGCAGTGGCTCTCGGCCCGGGTCGCCCCGATGCTCGCCGCGCACGGGCTGGACAGCCACACCGGGGGAGTGGCCCGCGGGGTCGGGGGGCTGCCCGGGGACGACGCGGCCAGCTTCCCGGCCGGGTCGCTGCCCGACCGGCCGGTGACGGTCGTCGAGGTGGAGGAGCCCGAGCAGCTGTCGCTGTGCTGAGCCGCCCGGAACGGGCCCGTGCCGGTCCTGGCCGGTGGCCCGGACCCGGTTAGGGTCCGCGCATGTACACGGCCAGCTGGCGTGACGTCGTCCGCCGCGACCTCTTCGGCAACCGGCCCGACCCCCGGGACAGGCCCTACCGGATCGTCGTCCGCGCCTTCCTGGTGGTGTTCCGTGTCTTCGGCTTCCGGTTCGACGTCCGCGGTCAGGAGAACCTGCCCACCACCGGCGGGGCGGTGATCGCCAGCAACCACGTGAGCTACTTCGACTTCACCTACCTGGGCCTGGCCGCCCTGCCGCAGCGCCGGCTGGTGCGGTTCATGGCCAAGGCCTCGGTGTTCGACAGCCGGGTCTCCGGGCCGTCCATGCGGGCCATGCAGCACATCCCGGTCGACCGGCGCGCCGGCGCTGCCGCCTTCGACGTGGCGGTGCGCGCGTTGCAGGCAGGCAAGGTGGTCGGGGTCTTCCCCGAGGCCACCATCTCCAGCTCGTTCACCGTCCAGGAGCTCAAGGCCGGAGCCGCCCGGATGGCCGTGAAGGCCGGGGTGCCCGTCATCCCGGCCGCGGTCTGGGGCGGACACCGGATCGCCACCAAGGCCCGCCGGCCCGTCTTCCGCCGGGGCATCCCGGTGACGGTGCTGCTCGGTGAGCCGATCGTGCCGGCCGAGGGGGAGAGGACCCAGGCCGTGCTGCGCCGCACCAAGGCCGCGATGGAGGAGCTGCTCGCCGAGGCCCAGCGCAGCTACCCGGACGTCCCCGCCGACGACACCGACCGCTGGTGGCTCCCCACCCACCTCGGCGGCACCGCACCGACGCCGGAGGAGGCCCACGAGCTGGACGTCCACGACGTCAACGGCACTGCGACCAAGGCTCCGCGCAGGTCCCTGGTCCAGCGGTTCAGGAGGAGCTAGACCCCAGCCGGAACGCCTCGCACTCCACCCCGTACCACCGCGTCGTCCGGCCCAGCGGGGTCATCCCCAGCCGCCGGCACACCGCCAGCGACGGCTCGTTCCCCGGCCGCACCACGGCGAACACCTCGGGCAGCCCGTCCTCGAACGCGCGCGGGACGACGGCCGCGGCCGCCTCGGTGGCGTACCCGCGACCCCAGCTGTCCGGGTGGAAGTGCCAGCCCACCTCGAACTCGCCGTCCCCGGCCGGCAACGGCTTGAGCAGCACCGTGCCGGCCACCGGGGAGCCGTCCAGCGGCTGCACCGCCCAGCACCCCGCCCGTGGATCGGCCGCGTGCACCGCCGCCCACCGCTCGAGCATCGCCTGCACCCCACCGGCCGGCGGCCCGGACAACCACCGGGTCACCTCGGCGCGCCCGTACAGGTCGGCGAGCCGCGCGAGGTCGTCCTCGGACGAGGTCCACGCCCGCACGAGGAGCCGCCCGGTCCTCACCAGCTCCACGGCACACACCTCCCGATGATCATGGGGTGGATGTCGGAGACTCGCCGACGGGCGGCGTGTCACCTGGCAACGACCCCATGATCACCGGCCGGAGGGGGGAGGGGAAAGAGGGGAGGGGGGTCAGGACAGCTGGGCCAGGGAGGCCTCGCGGGAGGCCACCGCTGCGGCGTCGGCGGCCACCGGGTCGACGGCGCGGTCGGCCCACCACTGCCGGCCGGACGCCGGGAGCGAGGGGATCGGGTCGTAGTAGGTGTAGCGGCGGTCCAGCGCGGCCTCGTCGGTGCGCTCGATGCCGGTGCGGTAGTTCTTGGTCCAGTAGCTGATCCCGCGCTCGCGGTCGTACTCGGCGACCTGGTGCACCCAGCGCTTTCCGACGTAGGGCACGTCGCAGACGATCCGCGGGGTGGCGAAGCCGGGCAGGTAGCCCATCAGGTCGTGCTGCAGGGTCTGCGCCACCGACAGCGGCACCCGCCAGTGCTCGGCCGAGGGGATCATGTCGCACATGTAGAAGTAGTAGGGCGTGACACCGGCACCGTCCAGCAGCGCGAAGCACAGGTCCAGCAGCTGGCCGGCGGTGTCGTTGACCCCGTGCAACAGGACGCCCTGGTTGCGCACGTCGCGCACGCCGGCGGCCAGCATCGCCTGGGCGGCCTCGGCCACCAGCGGGGTGACCGACTGGGCGGCGTTGACGTGCGTGTGGACGGCGAGGGACACCCCGCGCGACCGCGCCGTCGTCGCCAGCCGGGTCATCCCGGCGACGACGTCGTCCTGCAGCCAGTGCTGCGGCATCCCCATCAGCGCCTTGGTGGCCAGCCGGATGTCGCGGACGGAGTCGATCTCCAGCAGGCCGGAGACGAACGCCTCGAGGTTCTTGAACGGCAGGTTGGCGACGTCACCGCCGGAGACCACGACGTCCCGGACGCCGGGGGTGGCCCGCAGGTAGGCCAGCATCTCGGCCTGCCGGTCGACCGGCTTGAGGTCGAACTTCAGCTTGGTGACCGCCGGGGTGGAGTTGCCGACGAGGTCCATCCGGGTGCAGTGCCCGCAGTACTGGGGGCAGGTGGGGAGCAGCTCGGCGAGCACCTTGGTGGGGTAGCGGTGGGTGAGGCCCTCGACGGCCCACATCTCGTGCTCGTGCAGGGAGTCCCGGGCGGCGTAGGGGTGGCTGGCGGCGGCCCCGGGCAGCCGGTCCGACGCCACCGGGAGCATGTAGCGGCGCACCGGGTCGGCCAGCATCGCCGCGGTGGTCGGGACCGCCGCCGGGACCATGGTGTTGAGCATCTGCGGGGGCAGCAGCAGCGACATCGTGGCGCGGCCGGCCTGGTCGGCCTCGACGTCGGCGAAGAAGGACTCGTCGAGCAGGTCGCCGTAGACCCCGCGCAGCTGACGCAGGTTCTTCACGCAGTTGACCCGCTGCCACTGGGCGCTGCGCCACTGCTCCGCCGTCACGTCGGCGAACCCGGGCAGCCGACGCCAGTCGGGCTCGACGAGCTCCCGGGCGGTGTACTCGTAGGGCTGCTCCAGCACGACGTCCTCCTGCGGGTGCGACCGGCACTTCCGGTGGCGACTCCGACACCCTACGGGAGATCGTTCGGTGAAACGTGAGTTTCGCGATAGGTTCTCCGTGTTCAGCACCAGTGACGACGAGGAGTTCCAGGTGACGACGGCGGCAGAGCGGGCACTGGGCGTGCACCGGGTGCTCGAGCCGGTGGGCGTGCTGCCCCAGGCCGCGCACCGGCTGGACCCCGATGCCCCGACCGGCCGCGACGAGGTGCGCATCGACGTCGAGCGGCTCAACCTCGACGCGGCGTCCTTCCGGCAGCTCGGCGAGGCCCACGCAGGGGACGGCGACGCGGTGCGGGCCGCCGTGCTGGAGATCGTGGGCCGGCGCGGCAAGATGCAGAACCCCGTCACCGGCTCCGGCGGGATGCTCATCGGTCGGGTCGCCGAAGTGGGCGACGACTCCCCGCTGGGCCTGGCCGTCGGCGACCGGGTGGCCACCCTGGTGTCGCTGACGCTGACCCCGCTGCGGATCACCGACGGCCTCGAGCGCTGGGACGGGCTCGGCGAGCAGGTGCCCACCACCGGCACCGCGGTGCTCTTCGCCCGGTCCATCGCCGCCGTGCTCCCCGAGGACCTGCCGGAGAACGTGGCGCTGGCGGTGCTCGACGTGTGCGGGGCCCCGGCGGCCACCGAGCGCGTGGTCCGGCGGGGGTCGTCGGTCGCGGTGATCGGTGCCGCCGGGAAGTCCGGCTGCCTGTCGCTGGCCGCGGCCCGGGACGCCCACGCCCACCGGCTGGTCGGCGTCGTCCGCACCGAGCAGGAGGCCACCGCGCTGCGGGCGGCCGGGCTGGCCGACGAGGTCGTCGTCGCCGACGCCACCGACCCGCTGGCCGTCGCCGCGGCGGTCGGCGACCCGGTCGACGTGACCGTGGTCTGCGTGGACGTGGCCGGGGCCGAACACGGCGCGGTCCTCGCGACGGCCGACGGCGGCACCGTGGTCTTCTTCTCCATGGCCACCTCCTTCCCGGGGGCGGCCCTGGGCGCCGAGGGGATGGCAGCGGACGTGACCATGCTGATCGGGAACGGCTACACGCCGGGGCACGCCGCCCTGGCCCTGGACCTGTACCGCCGGACCCCCGGCGTGCGGGCCCTGATCGACCCGCGCGTCCACTGATGTCGCTCCTGATCGGCGACGTCACCGTCGGGGACGCCCGCGGCCGGGCCCTGCACGTCGTCGACGGCGCGATCGCCTGGGTCGGGCCGTCCGCCGACGCCCCGACGGCGGACCGGACCCTGGACGGCGGCGGCGCCCTGCTCACCCCGGCGTTCGTCGACGCCCACGTGCACGCCACCGCCACCGGGCTGGCCCTGACCGGGCTGGACCTGCACGGGGCGGACAGCCTGCGGTCGGCGCTGGCGGCGGTCGCCGCGCACGTGGCCCGGCACCGCAGCGGCATCGTGCTGGGGACCGGCTGGGAGGAGAACGACTGGCCCGAGGGCCGCGCACTCACCCGGCACGACCTGGACGCCGTGGTGGGGGACCGGCCGGCCTACCTCGCCCGGGTCGACGTGCACTCCGCGACCGTGTCCACCGCGCTGCTCGACCGGATCCCGGGCATC
The DNA here is from genome assembly GCA_014218215.1 of Geodermatophilaceae bacterium NBWT11. NCBI lineage: Bacteria > Bacillati > Actinomycetota > Actinomycetes > Geodermatophilales > Geodermatophilaceae > Geodermatophilaceae bacterium NBWT11. Next base: position 4,335,080 of record CP043652.1, on the reverse strand, counting down.
ACCGCGCTGCCCGGGTACTCCGCCGACGGCCAGCTGCGCCTGGACGCCCACCACGCCGCCCGGCAGGCCGCCTACGGCGCCGTGGACCCGGGCCAACGCACCACCGCCCAGCGCGCCACCCTCGACCTCGCCGCCGACCTGGGCATCGGCTGCGTGCACGAGATGGCCGGCCCCGAGGTGTCCAGCGCCGAGGACCTCGCCGGGCTGCTGCAGCTGTCCCGCCGGGCCCCGGGCCCGCTGGTGCTCGGCTGGTGGGGGGAGCTGTCCGAGCGCGGCGGGCTGGACGTCGTCCGCGAGCTGGACCTGGCCGGCGCCGGGGGCGACCTGTTCTGCGACGGCGCGTTCGGCTCGCACACCGCGGCGCTGTCCACCCCGTACACCGACCGGCCCGACACCTCGGGCGTGCTGCGCTTCGAGACCGCCCAGCTGGTCGAGCACGTGCGTGCCTGCACCGCCGCCGGAGTGCAGGCCGGGTTCCACTGCATCGGGGACGCCGCGGTCGACCAGGTGCTCGCCGCCGTCGCCGCGGTGGGGGAGCAGCTGGGCCGCGACGCCGTCCGGGCGTGCCGGCACCGGCTCGAGCACGTCGAGATGGTGTCGGTCGACGCCATCGAGGAGATGCGCCGCTGGGGGATGGTCGCCAGCGTCCAGCCGGCCTTCGACGCCGCCTGGGGCGGGGACGGCGGCATGTACGCCGAGCGCCTGGGCGTGGAGCGGGCGCTGGCCTGCAACCCGCTGGCCGACCTGTCCGACGGCGGGGTGGCGATCGCGCTGGGCTCCGACGCCCCGGTCACCCCGCTGGACCCCTGGGGCGGGGTGCACGCCGCCGTCGACCACCGCACCCCCGGCGCCGGACTGCGCCCCTTCGACGCCTACGACGCAGCGACCCACGGCGGCTGGCACGCCGCCCGCGCCGAGCACCGCGACGGCCCCCTGGCCGTCGGAGCTCCGGCGCACCTGGCGCTGTGGGCCACCGACCTGACCCTGTCCGGGGTGCTCGCCGAGCGCGCCCGGCCCACCTGCCGTGGCCTGCTCGTCGGTGGCCACGCCGTCCGAGGAGAGCCGTGAGCGCCCGTCTGACCCTGGACCCGGGCCTGGTCACCCGGGCCCGCGAGCTGGCCGAGCAGGCCGCCCAACCGGTGATCGACCTGGCCGGGAAGCACACCACCGTCTCCGTCGAGCGCGCCGTGCTGCGGCTGGCCGGCCTCGAGGGCACCGATCCGGTGACCGGGGAGGGCGAGATCCCCTGGGTGAACCGGGTGGTGGACGTCGTCCGCGAGCAGGTGGGGCTGGAGCACGGCGTGGCGCTGCCGGTCTGGCACGCGATCGCCTCGGGTGCGGCCGCGACCGTGCAGGACGTCGCCGAGCAGGTCGGCGCGGGCACCGCCCGCTTCGAGGTGCCCACCGGCGGGGACGAGGAGCGGGCCCGTGAGGCCGCGCTCGCCGCCGTCGGTGCCGGTCTCTCCCGGGTGGACGACGCCCGCCGCCGGCGGGAGGAGCTGGTGGCCACCCACGGCGACCCGCCCCGCCGTCCCTGGATCTACCTGATCGTGGCCACCGGCGACATCTACGAGGACATCCCGCAGGCCCAGGCGGCCGCACGCGCCGGGGCCGACGTCATCGCCGTCATCCGCTCCACCGGGCAGTCGCTGCTGGACTACGTGCCCGAGGGCGCCACCCGCACCGGGTACGCCGGCACGTACGCCACCCAGGAGAACTTCCGGCTCATGCGGGCCGCCCTGGACGAGGTGAGCGCGGAGCTCGGCCGCTACGTCCGGCTCACGAACTACGCCTCGGGGCTCTGCATGCCCGAGATCGCCGCTCTGGCCGGGCTCGAGCGGCTGGACATGATGTTGAACGACGCGATGTACGGGATCCTCTTCCGCGACATCAACCCGATCCGCACCTTCGTCGACCAGCGGTTCAGCCGGATGGTGCACGCCCGCGCCGGGATCATCATCAACACCGGCGAGGACAACTACCTCACCACCGCCGACGCCGTCGACGAGGCGCACACCGTCACGGTCAGCCAGCTGCTCAACGAGCGGTTCGCCCGCGAGGCCGGCCTCGAGGACTGGCAGCTGGGCCTGGGCCACGCCTTCGAGATCAACCCGACGGTGCCGGAGTCCTTCCGGCTCGAGCTGGCGCACGCGATGCTGGCCCGCTCGCTGTTCCCCGACGCCCCGCTCAAGTGGATGCCGCCCACCAAGCACATGACCGGGGACGTGTTCGGCGGCTACCTGCTCGACGGGTTCTTCAACCTGGCCGGGATGCTCACCGACCAGTCGATCCTGCTGGTCGGGATGATGACCGAGGCCGTCGTGACCCCGTGGCTCTCCGACCGGGACCTGGCCCTGCGCAACGTGCGCTACGTGCTGGACGCCGCCGGGGGACTGGGGGAGGACTTCGCCCCGCCGCCGGGCGGGTTCATCGACACCCGCGCGCACACCGTCCTCGGCGAAGCCGTCGAGCTGCTGGAGCGGATCACCACCGACGGCCTGCTGCCCTCCATCGCGGCCGGCACGTTCGGCATCACCAGGCGTCCGGCCGACCGCGGCAAGGGCCTGGACGGCGTGGTCGTGAAGGCGCCGGGCCACCTCGACCCCGCCACCGAGCTCATGGAGGCAGCGCTGTGAGCAGCATCGTCCGGCCCTACGGCGACACCACCGGCGACGGGATGATCCAGACGTCGTTCACCCTCCCGGTGCCGCCGGGGCCCAGGGCCGAGGGCGCGGCGCTGCAGCTGGCCACCAAGATGGGCATCAGCCCCGCGATGGTGGTGCACAGCCACGGCATCGGCACCGGCTACACGTTCTTCGTCGTCTACGGCTCGGTGTCCCACCTGGTCGACCTGGACGCCGTCGAGGTCGAGGAGCGGGCCTACCCGCTGCTCAGCCCCAGCGAGGTCAACGGGGTGATCAAGACCCGGCTGCACCGCAAGCTCGTGGTCATGGGCGCCTGCATCGGCACCGACGCCCACACCGTGGGCATCGACGCGATCCTCAACCTCAAGGGCTTCGCGGGGGAGAAGGGCCTGGAGTACTACCGGGAGATGGACGTCGCCAACCTCGGCGCCCAGGTCACCGTGCCCGAGCTGGTCGGCCAGGCCCGCGCCGCCCGCGCCGACGCCGTGCTGGTCAGCCAGGTCGTGACCCAGAAGGACGCGCACCTGCGCAACACCCGCGAGCTGGCCGGCGCCTTCCGCGAGGCGATGGGGGAGGACCGGCCGCTGCTCGTCGTCGGCGGGCCGCGCTTCGACCCGGCCATGGCCCGCGAGCTCGGCGTGGACAAGGTCTTCGGCCGCGGCACCACCCCCGGCGAGGTGGCCTCCTACCTCGTCTCCGCCCTGATCCCGTCGGGAGAGGCAGCATGAGTGCAACCGTCGGGTTGACCGTCACCCACCGCCGCTACGTGCCGTACGCCCACGCGCACTACGGCGGCTCGCTGGTGGACGGCGCCTACACGCTGGGCCTGTTCGGCGACGTCGCCACCGAGGTAGCGATCGTCGGGGACGGCGACGAGGGCCTGCTGGCCGGCTACTCCGAGGTCCGCTTCCTCGCCCCGGTGCAGGCCGGGGACGTGCTGGAGGCCTCGTGCGAGGTCGTCCGGGTCGGCCGACGCAGCCGCGAACTGCGGTGCTGGGCCGACGTGGTGGCCCGGGCCGACCCGTCCCGCGGCGCGTCGGCGGCCACCGTGCTGGACCCGCCACTGCGGGTGGTGGAGGCGACCGCTGCCCTCGTCGTCCCCGCGACCGGTGCGTGACCTCCGGTACAGCCGATGTAACGGTTCGGTCACGGCGTGCCGCTGCTGTACCGATGGCCTGTCCGGGGCCCGCTCCGTTCCCTAGGGTCTGACCCCGCAGCACGAACGGCCCCGAGGCGTCTCGGGACCACCCGGGCGGCACCCCGCGCCACCAGACAACGGCGGGTACGGACGCAGCCGGCGTCCGCCCCGGCGGCCCGAAGGTGCGGGGTGCCGCCACCGGGTGCCGGACGCCCCGCCGGACGGGTGGGATGCTGGGTCCGGCCGCAACCGCGGCCCGGACCCGGCCCACCGGCCTGTGGTCCACGTCCCCGCCGGCGGCGGGGTGGACACGAACGGGGGCGGGTGCCGGAGTGGTGGCGACCGGCACGGTCCAGGCGGCACGCCCGCCCGAGGACGAGCAGCGGACCAGCCGTCGCGGGATCGGCCTGCTCGGCCGCACCCTGCTGGCGACCCTCGGTGGTGGCGCGCTGTTCCTCGCCTTCCCGGGCTGGGACCTGACCGGGCTGGCCGTCCTGGGCCCGATGGCGCTGTCCCTGGCCGTCCGGGGCGTCCGGGTGCGCACCGGGCTGTGGCTCGGCCTGGTCACCGGCCTGGTCTTCTTCGTCCCGCTGCTGTCCTGGACCGGCATCTACGTCGGCTCGTTCCCCTGGCTGGCGCTGGCGACCACCGAGTCCCTGTACGTCGCGGTCCTGGGTGGGGCGCTGGCGCTCACCTCACGCGCGCGGGGCTGGCCGTTCTGGGCCGCGGCGCTGTGGGTCGGTCAGGAGGCCGTCCGCGGCCGCTGGCCCTTCGGTGGCTTCCCCTGGGGACGCCTGGGCTTCAGCCAGGCCGACGGTCCGTTCACCGGGCTCGCCGCCTGGGGCGGGGTGCCGCTGGTGTCCTTCGCGGTGGCGTTGACCGGCACGCTGCTGGCGGCCGCCGTCCTCGCGCTGGTGCGCCGCGGCCGGCGGGGGAGCGGGCGGAAGGTCGCGGTCCTCGCCGTCGTGGGCGCGATCGCCGTGCCGTCGCTCGGGCTGCTCTCGTCGCTGCCGCTGGCCGGGTCCTCGCTCACTGAGGGCGGACCGACGCAGACCGTCGCCGTGGTGCAGGGCAACGTGCCCCGCGCCGGCCTGGACTTCAACGCCCAGCGCCGCGCGGTCCTGGACAACCACGTGCAGCAGACCCTGGACCTCGCCGCCGCGGTGGCTGCCGGCGACCAGGACCAGCCCGACCTCGTGGTGTGGCCGGAGAACAGCTCCGACATCGACCCCTACCTCAACGCCGACGCCGCGGCCGCGATCGACCGGGCCGCCCGGGCGATCGACGCCCCGATCCTGGTCGGGGCGGTGGTCAGCGGGCCGGGGGAGTTCATCTCCAACACCGCCATCGTCTGGGACCCCGAGACCGGGCCGGGCCAGACCTACGTCAAGCGGCACCCGGTGCCCTTCGCCGAGTACATCCCGTACCGGTCCTTCTTCCGCTTCTTCAGCTCCCAGGTCGACCTGGTGCGCAACGACTTCGCCGCCGGCGACGAGGTGGGCACGCTGCAGATCGCCGGCTCCACCGTCGGGGACGTCATCTGCTTCGAGGTCGCCTACGACGGCCTCGTGCACGACGTCGTGGACGGCGGCGCCACGATGCTGGTGGTGCAGACCAACAACGCGACCTTCGGGTTCTCCGACGAGAGCCCCCAGCAGCTCGCGATGGGCCGGCTGCGCGCGGTGGAGACCGGCCGCTCGGTGGTGATGGCCTCCACCAGCGGGATCAGCGCGGTCATCGCCCCCGACGGCACCCTGGTCCGCAGCTCGGAGCTGTTCACCCCCGACGTCTTCGTCGAGGACATCGCCCAGCGGGACGGCCAGACCCTGGCCTCGCGGCTGGACGCCGGCCCGGAGTGGGTGCTCACCGCCCTCGGGGTCGGCTCGGTCCTGGTGCTGGCCGGCTCTGGGGTCATCCGCCGCCGGGCCGCACGTCGAACGCAGGCGTGAGCCCCGCGCGAGACGGCGTCCTGGTCGTCGTCCCCACCTACAACGAGGTCGAGAGCCTGGCGCCCGTGCTGGCGCGGCTGCACGCCGCCGTCCCGGCCGCGCACGCCCTGGTCGTCGACGACGGGTCACCCGACGGCACCGGCGCGCTCGCCGACGCGCTGGCTGCCGCCGACGAGCGGGTGCACGTGCTGCACCGCACCGAGAAGGCCGGGTTGGGCCCGGCCTACGTGGCCGGCTTCGCCTGGGCGCGCGAGCACGGGTGGCCGGTCGTCGTGGAGATGGACGCCGACGGGTCACACCCGCCCGAGCAGCTCCCCGACCTGCTGACCGCCCTCGCCGACGCCGACCTCGTGCTGGGTTCGCGCTACCTCCCCGGGGGGCGCGTGGAGGACTGGCCGTGGTTCCGGCTGGCCATCTCCCGGGTGGGCAACGTCTACACCCGGCGCGCCCTGCGGCTGCCGCTGACCGACGCCACCGGGGGCTTCCGGGCGGTCCGGGCCGAGCTGTTGGACCGGCTGCCCTTCGACGAGGTGGCCTCGCAGGGCTACTGCTTCCAGGTCGACTGGGCCTGGCGGGCGGTCCGCAGCGGGGCCCGGGTGGTCGAGGTGCCGATCGTCTTCACCGAACGTGCCGCCGGCAGGAGCAAGATGAGCTCCTCGATCGTTGGAGAGGCACTGGCACGGGTGACCTGGTGGGGTCTGCTCGACCGGGTGGCCGACCGGCTGCCCGGCAGGGTCCCCCGACCCGTGCCGGCACGGTCGCAGGTCGCCGGAGGTCGCTGACCTCCCCGGTGACCGGAGAGAGGGAGAAGATGTCGAGCCGACTGCGCACCATCCTGGGCCTGGGTGCCCTGGCCGAGGTGCTGGTGTTCATCGCCGTGGCGGCCTGGATCGGCGTGGGCTGGACGGTCCTGGCGACCATCGCCACCAGCGTGCTGGGCTGGGTGCTGCTGGCCAAGCAGGGCACCAAGACGCTCACCGAGCTGCGGCTGCGGGCCCAGGAGCACCGCGCCCCGGGCACCGTGCTGGGCGACGCCGGGCTGATCGCCGCGGGCGGGCTGTTCATGATCCTGCCCGGCTTCATCGGTGACCTGCTGGGGCTGCTGTGCCTGCTGCCCGGCACCCGGCGACTGCCCCGGGCGCTGATCACCTCGCTGGTGCTGCGTCGGCTGCCCGACCGGGCCCGCGGGCCGGTGCACGTGCGCAGCGAGCGGACGGCCGAGGTGGACCCCACCGTTCGCACGACCAGCACCCGGGGGCCGGCGGTCATCGAGGGGACCGTGGTCGACGACCCCCGCTGACGGACGCAGAACGGCCCCCCGGAGCAGTGCTCCGGGGGGCCGTTCGGTGTCGGTGCTCAGCTGACCTTGGTGCGCCGGCTCTTCAGCACGTCGAGGCGCTCGGCCAGGACCTCCTCGAGGTCGTCGACCGAGCGACGCTCCAGGAGCATGTCCCAGTGCGTGCGCGGGGGCTTGACCTTCTTGGGGGCCGGCTCGGCGCCACCGACCAGCTTGGCCGAAGCACCGTCGTACTTGCACTCCCAGGTGTCCGGGAGCTCTGCGTCGTCGGCGAAGGGCACCGTGACCACGTGGCCCTGCGTGCACCGGTACTCGGCGTACTGCCGCTCGATCGGCGCCGTGTTGCGCTCGGTCTCGTAGCTGACGCTGCCCAGTCGGCTGCCGCGGAGGGATCGCTCACCCATGGTCCACCGTCCTCTCCTGCTCGTGTCGGTCCGTGCACGGTCGCCCACCGGGGCCGGGGCACGCGTCCACGGCACGGAGTCGTGGAGGTGTCACCCGGGGGGACCGATGGGATCAACGACGGAAGTCGGACGGAGATTCCGTCTCGTCAGTCGCCCATCATCGCACGGACACCTCGCCGTCGGCCAGGGGAGACCCGGACAGGGTGAGCTGACCCGGCCCGGTGGGGGTCGGGCCGAGCTGCCCGTTGACGTGGTGTCGCCGGCAGAGCACCTGGTAGCGGACCTCGTCGGGGGCCTTCTGCGGGGCCGAGGCCACGGTGTCGGCGACGACCACCGTCTCGCCCTCGCGCACCATGGCGCCGTCGACGACCCGGGCGTTGAGCAGGCCGGGGAGCCCGCACCAGCACAGCACCTCGACCTGGATGCGCTGCACGTCGTCGGCGAGCTCGAACAGCCGGCGGGTGCCGGTGAACAGCTCGGCCCGGAAGTCGGTCGTCAGCCCGAAGGCGTAGACGTCGACGTGCGACTCGTCGACCAGCTCGGCCAGCTGCTCCACCTGGGGGCCGGTGAGGAACTGGGCCTCGTCGACGATCACGTAGTCCACCCGGTGCCCGTCGGCCCAGCGGTCGCGCACCAGCAGCCGGACGTCGGTGTCGCCGTCCACCTCGACGGCGTCCCGGCTGAGCCCCACCCGGCTGCTGATCCGGGGCGCGGCCGACCGGTCGCCCTGGGTGAGCCGCAGACCGTGCCGGCCCTGCCGGCTCTGGTTGTGGTCCACCTGCAGCGCCAGGGTGGACTTCCCACAGTCCATCGGACCGTGGAAGAACGTCAGGTGCGCCGGGGCGGCGTGCCGCCGGCGGTCACCGGACGCCGGGACGACGAACGGCGGGAGCGGCGGGTTCACAGCCGCTCCGGCGGGGTGTTGCCGGCCGCGATCACCGCGCGACGCATCGGGAGCCGGGCGAGGGCGAGGAAGCCCAGGACGAAGAAGACCACCAGGCTGATGATCGCGTACCGGTAGGAGCCGGTGAGCTGGTAGGTCAGTCCGAACGCCAGCGGGCCCAGCCAGGAGGTGCCCCGGTCGCTGATCTCGTAGAAGCCGTAGTACTCGGCCTCCTTGCCCGGTGGGATCAGGTGGCTGAACAGCGAACGGGACAGCGCCTGGGTGCCGCCCTGCACCAGGCCGATGACCGCCGCGAGGGCGTAGAACTGCGCGACCGCGCCCTCCTGCAGGTAGAAGGCGGCGACCAGCACCGCCGTCCAGGCCACCAGGCACCCGAGCACCGTCCGCTTCGCCCCGTACCGGGCCGCCACCCGCCCCAGGCCCAGGGCGCCGGCCACGGCCACCACCTGGACCATCAGGATCGCGCCGGTGAGCACCGACTGCTCCAGGCCCAGCTCCTCGGTGGCGTAGGTCGCCGACAGCGAGATGACGGTCTGCACCCCGTCGTTGAACAGCAGGTAGGCACCCAGGAACCACAGCGTGAGCGGGAAGGCCCGCATCTCCTTCATGGTCCGGCCCAGCTGCCGGAACCCGCCTCCGGGACGCCGGTGCGAGGCGGGCACCGGGCGGTCGCGCAGCCGAGAGACGGTGAACAGCGTGAACGCGCCCCACCAGAGCCCGGCGCTGGCCAGGCAGATCCGGACGGCCTCGCCCGTGGTGAGCCCCAGCGAGGGCGCCCCCAGCACGAGCCCCAGGTGCACGGCCAGCAGCAGCGCGCCCCCGACGTAGCCGAACGCCCACCCCCTGCTCGACACCGCGTCGCGCTCGTCGGGTCCGGCCAGGTCGGGCAGCCAGGAGTAGTAGACGACGGTGGCCGCGCCGAAGCTGACGTTGGCCACCACGAACAACAGCGCGCCCAGCAGGTAGCGGCCGTCGGCGACGAAGAACAGCCCGGTGGTCGACACCGCACCCAGGGCGGCGAACCCGGCCAGCAGCTGGCGCTTCCTCCCGGTCCGGTCGGCCACCGCCCCGGTCAGCGGCAGCACCAGCACCTGCAGGACGACGGAGAACGACAGCACGTAGGAGAACCAGCTGCCCGGGGGGATGGACAGCCCGAGGAACCCCAGCCGCCCGTCGGGGCCGGCGGCGTCCTCGGCCACCGAGGTCAGGTAGGGGCCGAGGAAGACGGTGGTGACGGAGGTGTTGAAGACCGACATCGCCCAGTCGTAGGAGTACCAACCGAAGCGTTCGCGGCGCAGCTCGGCGTCCGGGGCCGGGGTGTCCACCGTGCGGGAGTCGGTCACCGGCGCAGGGTGTCAGCCGCCGAGCGCTCAGGTCCAGCGGCGGGCTCCGACGCGCCCGGGACGTCGTCGGGGACCACCCCGCCCGGGAACGCCGCGGTGGCCCGGACCGGACGGGTGGGGTCGTGGAAGAGGATCCGGTCGGCCGGCTCGTGTGCCCGCAGCGGGGCCAGGCCACGGGTGATCGCGGCGTTGATCCGGGTACGGGCCTTGTTCGCGTCCCCGACCCTGCTGAGCTCGAGGTCGTCGAGGGGGACCGGGGGGCCGACGTGGACCTTCAGTGCAGGTTGACGCCACAGCGCGGACGCCGCCGTCCGCAGCTTGGTCCGGTCGTTGCCGTAGGCGAGCACCTCGTGCGCGCCCCACTGGCTGATCGGGAGCACCGGCACCCGGGTGCTCAGGGCGAGGCGGGCCAGCCCGGTGCGGCCCTTCTCCGGCCAGCCGTCGGGGGTGAGCCCCACCCGGCCCTCGGGGAACAGGGCCACGTGTCCACCCCGGGCCAGCGCCTCCTCCACCACCTTCAGCGCCCGGGCGGCGACGTCGGTGCCGCGATCGACCCGGATGCCCCCGGAGCGCTCCAGCACCGGGCCCACCAGGGGAGCGGTGATGATGCCCTTGGCCGCCATGAACCGGGGGGTGATGCCCAGCGAGTGCAGGCTGGCGCCCATCACGAAGCTGTCGTAGTCCCCGATGTGGTTGGCGGCCAGGATCAGCGGGCCGTCCAGCAGCTCCCGGGACACCGACCCGGTGATCTGCAACCGGCCGAACAGCGGCACGGCGGGGGACACCGTGTGCAGCAGGAACCGCCAGAACCACCAGGGCGGGGTGGCGGCCACCGCGAGCTCCCGGGCGAACCAGGCGGGGTCGTCCTCACCCACCTGGTCGGCCAGGTCCGCCGGCACCGCGGGCCAGCGGGGCTCCCAGGCGAGCAGCCGCTGCTTCCACGACGGGCGGCTCACCGGCCGGTCCACTGGCCGCGGGCGTCGAGGACCTCGCGCAGCATCGCCGGGCGGTCGGTCATCACGCCGTCCACCCCCATGTCGAGCATCCGGTCCGCCTCCTGGGCGTCGTCGACGGTCCACACGTGCACCTGCAGGCTCCGTTCGTGGGCTGCGGCGATGAAGCGCTCGTCGACCAGCGGCCGCCCGCCGAGGTGCAGCGGCACCTGGGCGCAACCGGCCTGGATGCGCACCAGCCCGGCGGCGCGCGGGGAGTACGACGACAGCCGCAGGGCCGCCACGCCCTTGGGCCCCAGCGACGTGCACAGCTCCGGACCCAGCAGCCGCCGGGCGGCCGCGATCCGGGCGTCGGAGAAGGAGGCCAGGCAGATGCGGTGCAGCGTGCCGGTGCGCCGCACCAGCTTCGCCAGGGGCGCGAGCACCCCGGCGGCCTTGACGTCGAGGTTGAACCGGACGTCGGGCCAGGCGGTCAGCAGGTCCTCCAGCGCGACGACGGGCTCGCGGCCACCGATCAGCGCCGTCCGCACCTCCCGCCAGGGCCGGGCGTCGACCCGGCCGGTCTGGTCGGTCACCCGGTCCAGGGTCGGGTCGTGGAAGGCGACCAGGACGCCGTCGGCGGTGACCCGCACGTCGGTCTCCAGGTAGCGGTAGCCCAGCGCGACGCACGCCTCGAAGGCCGGCAACGTGTTCTCGACGTGCTCGATGGCGCCACCGCGGTGCGCCATGGCCAGCGGGGTCTCGCTGTCGAGGAAGGGGAAGCGCGAGCCGGGCACGCGAACACGCTAGGGCGGGTGTCCGGGGCGCGCTGAGCGGGGGTGCCTGGGCGTGTCCTGTGGGGCGGTGCCACCTGCCGGTCTACGGTTCGCGGCGTGGTGGCAGAGCAGGTGGCGGCGCCCGAGGGCGTGGCCGTGACGATCCCCGGCACCGACCCGGTGGGCGCGGGCACGACCCGTCGTCCGCGACGTCGGTCGACGACGGCGGAGGAACGACGGTGTGGCTGGTGCCGCAGCGTGCTGCCCGCCCAGGAGTCCGTGGGACGGCCGCGGTTGTACTGCGGCCAGGCCTGCCGCCAGCGCGCCTACGAGCAGCGCTCGGCGACGGCCAAGGCGGGGTTGAGCCCGGACGTCGTCCTGGTGACCCGCTCGGAGCTCGACGGGCTGCAGGACCGGCTGTTCCAGCTGCGCTGCGCCCTGGAGGACGTGCAGACGCTCATGGGGGAGAAGCCGACGAAGGCCGACCTGGAGAAGGCACTCGCCGAGCTGGTCCGCTCCACCGGTCGGCTGGACAAGCTCTGGCTCTCCGGCCGCAACGCCGGCTGAACCCGCCCTGGACACACGACAGCGCCCGTTCCGTCAGTGTGACGGAACGGGCGCTGTTCGGGTCTGTGCGGCCGGGTCAGCCGACGCCGCCACCCTCGGCGTTCTCGGCCCCGGTGCCCGGGATCTCGTTGCCGTGGTTGTAGACGCTGCCCTGCTCGACGCTGGACGGGTCGTTGCCCGAGGTGTTGTTCGTGTCGTCCTTCGGCGTGCCGGTGCGCTGACCCAGACCGTCGGTGTCGCTGCACCCGGTCAGTGCACCGCCGGCGCCGAGGAGGGCCAGTGCGGCGAGGACGGAGACGACGGGACGGCGGATCTGCATGTGCGGACCTTATGCGACCGCGCAGCCGACCGGCTCGCCGACACCCGACCCGACACCGGTGCTTACGTCACCCTGACGCAATACGACAGGTGGCGGTGGGTGGAGGGGAGTCCGACGGCCGGCGACCGTGGCCCACGAGACCGGGCGGAGGCGGCCCCGAGGGCGCCGCAGCGGGCACCGGACATCCAGGCTGGGGGCTCCGTTGCGCAGTTGCGGTCGTCGACACGCGACGACGCGCCGTCCGCAACGACGACACCTGCACTCTGGCGGACTGCAGGACGCCGCTGGGACCCCTGTCTGCAGGCCGTCCCTTCGCGCCGATAATCGACATTATGTCAACCTGCACCTATCGGGCCCCTCCCTGCGGTCAGCTGCCGTGGTGGTACCGGCAGGCGGCGACCCGGACCCCGTGCGGGGTCACTGGTCGGCGGCGAGTCCCCGGTAGGTGCCCCACCACGGGTCCAGCTCGTTCGGGCCGTCCGACGGGCGCGGACCGCTCAGCAGCCCGGCGGTCTGCAACCCGGCCCGCAGGGCCGCGACCTCGTCGTCGTCCAGCTCGACCAGCGGCAACCGCACGCGCCGGTCCTCGAGCACCCCGAGCAGCTGCAGTGCCGCCTTTGCCGTGGTCGCCCCGTAGTTCGGCACCCCCATGACGGCGTCGAAGGCCGGGAGCAGCCGGGTGTGCAGGGCCAGGGCGCGCCCGTGGTCCCCGGCCAGGAACGCCTCGATCATCTCCCGCAGCTCGCGACCGGCCGCGTGGGCGACGACGCTGACCAGGCCGACCGCCCCGTAGGCCAGGTACCCCAGGGTCAGGCTGTCGTCGCCGCACCAGACCTCGTACCCCAGGTCGACCAGCCGGGCCGCGTGGGCGGGTGCCCCGGTGGCGTCCTTGACGGCCACCACGTTCTCGATCTCCCGGGCCGCGGCGTAGGTGTCCAGCGCGATGGACGCCCCGGTGCGACCGGGGACGTCGTACAGCATCACCGGGAGGTCGCTGACCGCGGCGACGGTGCGCACGTGCTCGAGGACCCCCCGCTGGCTGGGCTTGTTGTAGTACGGCGTGACGACCAGCAGACCGTCGGCCCCGACCCGGGCGGCCTGCTCGGCGATCTCCACGGAGTGCGCCGTGCTGTTCGTGCCCACCCCGGCGACCACCGTCGCCCGGTCCCCCACCGCCTCGCGGACGGCGGCGAGGATCGCGCCGTCCTCGGGGACCAGGGTGGTCGGCGCCTCCCCGGTGGTGCCGGAGACCACGACCCCGTCGCTGCCGGTGTCCACGACGTGTCGCGCGATGCGGGCCGTGGCGTCGAGGTCGACCGCACCGTCGGCGTCGAAGGCCGTGGCGATCGCGGTCAGCAGGCGGCCGAAGCGGGGGGCGGACTCCACGCGGGCAATCTAGTGACGCCCGTCCGGGGCGCTGCCCCCGGCCTCAGGAGCCGGCGAAGTCGTGCTGCCGCCAGGCCTCGTAGGCGGCGATGGCCGCGGCGTTGGACAGGTTCAGCGAGCGTCGACCGGCCAGCATCGGCAGCCGGACGAGGTCGGTCACCCGCGGGTGCGCGAGGACGTCGGGGTCCAGCCCGGTGGGTTCGGGGCCGAACAGGAGCACGTCGCCGGGCACGTAGGCGATGTCGGTGTGCCGGGTCGTGGCGGCGGCGGTGAAGGCGAACACCCGCGCTCCGGGCACCGCGTCGAGGAAGTCCGGCAGCCCCTCGTGCACCGTCACCGAGGCCAGGTCGTGGTAGTCCAGGCCGGCCCGGCGCAGCTTGGCGTCGGAGAGGTCGAACCCCAGCGGACCGATCAGGTGCAGCTGCGCGCCGGTGGCGGCGACGAGCCGGATGGCGTTGCCGGTGTTGGGCGGGATCCGCGGCTCGTGGAAGGCGATGCGGAACACCCGGTCAGTCTGCCTGCTCCCCCACCACCATCAGCACCGCGTCGACGGTGTGCTCGCCCCACCGCTGCCGGGCGGTGCCGATCTCGCGCCACCCGCGCCGCCGGTAGAAGCCGCGGGCGTCGGCCTCCGGCTCGACCAGCAGCACCGGGACGCGGCCCAGACTCCCGGCCACCCGCACCGCGTGGGCCAGCAGGGCCGACCCGGCGCCGCGTACCGAGCCCTCGGTCACCAGCCGGGACACCACCGCGAGCTGCGACACGGGCACGCCGGTGGCCGCCGCCCACCGCTGCGCCGCCAGCTGCTCCCCCGCGTCGTGCCCCGGGCCGTCCGCCGGGTGCAGGGCCACGTGCCCGACCACCCGTCCCGCGTGCTCGGCGACGGCGCCCATCAGCTCGGTCGGCAGGGCCAGCCAGTCCGCCCGCACCACCGACGCCCGAACCGGGTAGGCGTGCAGCTCGTGACTGCGCTGCAGGATCGCCAGCAGCCCGGGGAGGTCCGCTCCCGCTCGCGGTCGGACGTGCACCGTCAGAAGGCCACCTCCACCGCCGGCACCACGGACGCCGTCCGCCCGGGCGCCGACTGGAAGCCCCAGTAGAGGTTGGTGTGCGCGATGACGTCCCCCGGAGCGGGAGCGCCGTGGGCGGTGAGGTCCTCGGTGGTGTGCCCGTCGCCCACCAGCGTCACGTCGTAGCCCCGGGTGAAGGCGCCGTGGATCGTCGAGCGGATGCACGCGTCGGTCTGCGCCCCGGTGACCACCAGCCGGCCGACCTGCGCCCCGGCCAGCACGTCCTCCAGGTCGGTGGCCTCGAAGGAGTCGCCGAAGCGCTTGAGCACCCGCGGCTCGGCGTCGGCGGGCTGCAGCTCCGGGACGACCTGCCAGGCGTCACTCCCCTGCGTCATGCCCTCGTCGGCGTGCTGCACCCACACCACCGGCACCGCCGCGGCGCGGGCGGCGTCCACCAGCCCCGCGATGGCGCCGACGACGGCGTCCCGGTCGTGGGCGCCGGTGACGACGCCGTTCTGCACGTCGATCACCAGCAGGGCGGTGTTCGGTCGGTCGGTCAGCGTGGTCACGGTGGGCTCCTCAGGGGGCGGTGGCTGTGTCGGGGGTCACCGTAGGCCGGGCCACCGACAGTCCCGGGGCTGAGTAGTCACCCGGTGGGTCGACGAGGCTCTCCCCACCAGGGTGGACCCGTGACCACGACACCGCTGCCCGCCGCCACCCGCTCCCCCTGGCCCGGCACCGCCGACCGGCTCGTCCAGGCGCTGCTGGCCTCGGCCGTGACGGTGGTGCTGGCCGCGATGCTGGTCAACTGGCTGGGGGTGTTCCTGGTGGTCGAGGGCAGCGCACGGGTGACCGACGCCGCCGTCCGCACCTGGGTGGCCGACGCGGTCGCGCTGGGCCTGCTCGGCACCGCGGGGACCGTGCACTCGCTGCTCCGCCGCGGGCGCCCCGGCCACTGGCCGGTGGTGCTGCTCGCGCTGGTGCTGCCCGCCGTGGTCGTCCTCGCGGTGCCGGGGCTCAGCATGCTCTGAGCCGCCTCAGCCCGCCTTCGGGTCCGCCGCCCGCTTCGCGTCGTGCTCGGCGACCAGCTGCCGGAACTTCGCCTGCGCCTTGGCCCGACCGGGGAGCTGCGGCGGGGCCGTGGAGCGGACCTCGGCCACGACCCGCCGGGTGAGCCCCAGGGCGGACTCCCCCGGCTCCGGCTGCACCGGTGGGAAGAACGTCACGCTGATCCGTGGCCGCTTCGGGAACCGGACGACGTCGGTGGAGCCAAGGATCCGCACCCCCACCACGGGCGTCCCGGGCACCGCCTGGGCGAGCCGGCCGGCGCCGCTGAACACCTTCATCGTGCGGCCGCGGGAGACGGTGCCCTCGGGGAAGACGCCGATGCAGCCCCCGCCCTCCAGCACGCCCACCGCGGTGGCCAGCGCCGCTGCGTCGCCGCGGCCCCGGCTGACCGGGATCTGGCCCATGTGGTCGAGCACCCAGGCCACGGCCTTGTTCTTCCACAACGTGTCCTTGGCCAGCGCACGCACCTGACGCCGGCCGGCCGCGGCGATGCCGACGACCACCGGGTCCCAGGCGCTGTCGTGGTTGGCCATCAGCACGACCGGGCCCTGCGCGGGCACGTGCTCCAGGCCCTCGACCCGCAGCCGCCCCCACCAGCGCACGGCCGGGGTGCCCGCGGTCATCACGGTCCGGTACGCCCACGGCAGCCTCATCGGGCGGCCACCAGCAGCGCGATGGCGGCGAAGTGGCAGGAGGCCGCGACGCACACCCAGACGTGGAAGACCTCGTGGTAGCCGAACACCAGCGGCCGCGGGTCGGGTCGGCGCAGGTGGAAGCCCACGGCACCGGCGATGTACAGCGCTCCCCCGCCGAGCACCAACCAGCCGGCGGCGTGCCCGGCGGTGTCCCACAGCGCGGGCAGGCCGAGCGCGGAGACCAGGCCCAGCCCGACGAACACCCCGCCCATGAGCAGCTCGGGCACCTGCAGGAAGAACAGGTGCAGCACGATGGCGCTCAGGGCGCAGGTCCAGATCAGCCCCAGCAGCAGGGTGCCGGCGGTCCCGCGCACGGCCAGCAGCGCGATCGGCGTGGCCGTCCCGGCGACCAGGACGGTGATCATCGTCTGGTCCAGGCGCTGCATCACCCGCCGGGCCGTGGGCGTCCAGGTGCCCCGGTGGTAGGCCGCGCTGGTGCCGAAGAGGCCGACGAGCGCAGCGACGTAGACGGCCACGCCCAGGGTCTCGGCGCCGTCCTCGGCCGCGATCACCAGTGGGATCCCGGCGGCCAGGGACAGCACGCACCACACCGCGTGCAGCGAACCGCGCCACCGGGGGCGGGCGTGGTGGCTGTCCCGCTGGGCGTCGTAGAGCAGGACGGGAGACGGGTCGATCGGCGGGGCGGTCACGCAGGCCTCCTCGGGGCCACCCGACTGTTCGAGCGGCGGGCCCATCCTGCCTGACCGCCCGGCTCCGTGGGCCGGGGTCAGTCCTCGACGACGACGTCGTCCCCGCGACGGACCGCGCGGCGGACCTTCAGCGGCAGGACCCGCCCGACCAACCGGATGAGGCCGCTGTAGCCGGGCACCGGGCCGTGGTAGCCGAAGAAGCCACGGGGGCCGGAGACCATCGTCCCGTCGGTGACGTCGTAGCGGGCGCCGTGCCACGGGCAGACCAGGCACCCGGCGGCGTCCACGCTGCCGCGGGACAGGTCGGCGAGCTGGTGCCGGCAGCGGCGGGAGACGGCGAACAGCTCACCGTCGGCGTTGCCGACGGCGGAGTCACCGGCGCGGGCGACGGCGCCGGGCGGCACGGTGGAGGCGGGGACGCGGGCGTTCTCGGTGGTGGCCATGCCGGGGCCTACCCGGGCAGCCCCCAGGTTCAGCCGCGCCGGTCGCGCCAGTGTCGGCCCTGCAGCCACCACTCCAGGCGGCGGGTGATCCACGGCAGGAGCAGGTAGGTCATCAGCGGGGTGAGGGTCAACGTCACCAGCGCCACCCGGACGACGACGAACACGTCGGCCAGCAGCGCGCCCAGGGTGACCGTGGCCAGCAGGTTGAGCGGGAAGAAGACCAGCCAGATGGTGGTGGCCTGCTTCCACCGTGGCGGGGGCGCGGCCACCGCCGGTCCGGGGACGTCGACCGCCTCGGTGGACGCCGGCGGGTCGAACCAGCCCTCGATGCCGGTGCGCTTCTCGGTCCGGGTGGTCTGCGCCAGCCCCTGGGCCGACCCCAGCCACCAGGCGCGTTCGGTGCTGTCGTCCCAGGCCGCCAGGGTGGCCGGGGAGTCGAAGCGGCAGAGCATGTGCCACTCGTCCGAGCCGTGCCGCGGGCGCACCCACCCGCCGCCGAGGAACCCGGGGAAGGACTCGGCCATGGTCAGGCCCGACCGGATCCACGCGGTCATCTCGGTCGCGTGCGCGGGGTCGGCGCGGCGGGTGAACGAGACGGTCACCGGGAGGGTCTCGACGGGGCTGGAGCTCACGCCCCCAGGGTCCTCGCCGCTCGTGTCCTGTGCGTGTCACGTCGCGCACACAGCCCGGTGTGGTCGGCTGGACCGTGATGAGCGAGTTCTGGGCCCGGGTCAGTGCCACCTCTCCCCCGCTGCCGGGCTGGGTGCTGGCCGCAGCCGCCCTCCTCGCCCTGGCGCTGGTGCTGCAGCGGGACCTGTGGCGGCTCAGCCGCAACGCGGTGACGATCGCCCACGAGGGCGCGCACGGCGTCGCGGCCCTGCTCACCGGACGTCGGCTGGCCGGGATCCGGCTGCACTCGGACACCTCCGGGGTGACCGTGTCGGCCGGTCGGCCCACCGGGCCCGGGATGGTGGTGACCGCCTTCGCCGGCTACGTCGGAGCAGGTCTGCTGGGGCTCGGGGCGGCCGCCCTGCTCGGGGCCGGGCACGCCATCGGCGCGCTCTGGCTGCTGCTGGTCCTGCTGGCCCTGCTGCTGCTGCAGATCCGCAACCTCTACGGCCTGTGGTCGGTCCTGGTCACCGGCGCGCTGGTCTTCGCCGCCACCTGGTGGCTGCCGGTGACCTGGCAGTCGGCGTTCGCCCACGTCGTCGTCTGGTTCCTGTTGCTGGCCGCACCGCGCACGGTGTGGGAGCTGCAGGCCAAGCGGCGTCGCCGTCCGACCCCGGACAGCGACGCCGACCAGCTGGCCCGGCTCACCCGGGTGCCCGGGCTGGTCTGGGTGGGCGCGTTCCTGGTCGTCGACCTGGGCGCGCTGGCCCTGGGCTCCCGCTGGCTGCTCACCTAGTCGCCGGGCGCCCCCGGCGGCGGGGGGCGCAGTGCGCCGGCTGGCGGACCGGCTCGACCGGGGGCGCCGGCGGGACCGGGAGCACCAGGTCCTCGCTGCCGACGGTGACGACCTCGCCGTGGTGGCCGATCTCCAGGTCCTCGCCGTCCAGTAGGCGGTAGGTCACGTCCTGCTGGGTGACCCGCACCCGCAGGCAGCGGCCCTGGAACACCATGCGGAACGCCAGGCCGGTCAGCCGCGGGGGCAGCCGGGGAGCGAAGGTCAGCTTCCCGTCGTGGTCGCGCATGCCGCCGAACCCGGCGACGGCGACGGTCCAGCCGCCGGCGAGCGAGGCGATGTGCAGGCCGTGCCCGGAGTTGCCGTGCAGGTTCTGCAGGTCGGTCAGCGCGGCCTCGCCCCAGTAGTCGTGGGCCAGCTCCAGGTGCCCGCACTCGGCGGCCACCACCGCCTGCTGGGCCGCCGACAGCGAGGAGTCCCGCACGGTGCGGGCCTCGTAGTAGGCGAAGTCGGCCACCTTCTCCTCGTGGGTGAAGTGGTCCCCGCGCAGGTGCAGGGCCATGACGAGGTCGGCCTGCTTCACGACCTGCTTGCGGTAGATCTCGAAGTAGGGGAAGTGCAGCAGGAGCGGGTACTTCTGGGGGTCGGTGCCCTCGAAGTCCCACTCCTGGTGACGGGTGAACCCCTCGCTGGTCATGTGCACGCCGAGCTCGGTGTCGAACGGGATGCGCATGGCCTCGGCGGCCCGCGACCACAGGTCCAGCTCCTCGTCGGTGACCCGCAGCCGGCCGCCGACGTCGGGGTGGCGGCCGACCGCGGCGGCGGCCTCGCGCAGGTTCCGCTGGGCCATGAGGTTGGTGTAGACGTTGTTGTCGACCACGGCGGTGTACTCGTCGGGCCCGGTGACCCCGTCGATCCGGAAGCCCCGCCCGTCGTCGAAGTGGCCCAGCGAGGCCCACAGCCGGGCCGTCTCGACCAGCAGCTCGACGCCGTACTGGGCCTCGAACACCTCGTCCCGGGTGGCCGCCTGGTAGCGGGCGACGGCGTCGGCGATGTCGGCGTTGACGTGGAAGGCCGCGGTGCCGGCGGGCCAGTAGCCGCTGGTCTCCTCACCGCGGATGGTCCGCCACGGGAAGGCGGCCCCCTCGTGGCCGAGCTCGGCCGCGCGGGCGCGGGCCAGGTCCAGGGTCGACCAGCGCCAGATCAACGCGTCCCGGACGGCCTCGGGGGCGGTGTAGGTGAGCACCGGGAGGACGTAGGTCTCGGTGTCCCAGAACGTGTGCCCGTCGTAGCCGGGCCCGGTGAGGCCCTTGGCCGGGATGGGCTGGCGTTCGGCGCGCAGCCCGGCCTGCAGGACGTGGAACATGCCGACGCGCACGGCCTGCTGCAGCTCGTCGTCGCCCTCGATGACGACGTCGGCCTGGGCCCAGTGCTGGTCCAGCAGCTCGCGCTGCTCGCTCACCAGGCGGTCCCACCCGGCGAGCTTGGCGATGCTGAGCGCGCCCTCCACCTGGTCGCGGACGGCGGCCGAGGACCGGCGGGACGACCAGCCGTAGGCCAGGTACTTGACCATCCGCAGCCGCGACCCGGCCGGCAGCCGGGCGGCCAGGGTGTACCGGGCGAGGTCGGCGGAGACCTCGAGGTCCTCGCTGGCGCTGTCGGGGGTCTGCACCTCGTGGTCCATGCCCGCGGCCATCCGCAGCCTGCTGGTCTTCGTCTGGTGCACGAGCACGGCGTGCCGGCCGCGGCCCACGTGCTGCTCGGACTGCAGCGGCCTGCGCAGGGCGGCGGCGGCCCGCGGGTCGTCGGACCCGGAGTTCTCCACCACCTCGTTGGCCAGGAGGTCGGACTGGATGGCGACGTACAGGTCGCCCCCGTCGTCGGTGCACCGGACCTCGTACTCGATCGCGGCGATCGCCCGGCGGGTCAGCGACACCAGCCGGGTGCTGCTCACCTCGACGGTCCGGCCGTTCGGCGAGCGCCACTCGGTGCACCGCTTCAGGACCCCGGCCCGCAGGTCGAGCGTGCGGGTGTGCTTGACGATCTCGCCGTAGTCCAGGTCCAGCGGGGAGTCCCCCACCAGCAGCCGGATGAGCTTGCCGTCGGTCACGTTGACGACGGTCTGGCCCTCCTCGGGGAAGCCGTAGCCGGCCTCGGCGTAGGGCAGCGGCCGCTCCTCGAAGAAGCCGTTGAGGTAGGTGCCGGGGACGACGCCGGGCTCCCCCTCCTCCAGCGTGCCGCGCATGCCGATGTGCCCGTTGGCCAGCGCGAACACCGACTCGTTGACCGCCAGGCTGTCGTGGTCGATGCCGACCTCGGTGAGCGACCAGGGCTCGATCGGGAAGTGCGCGCGCCCCTCGGTCACTTCGGGTCCTCCAGCAGCTCGTCGAGGTCCTGCACGACGACGTCGGCACCGTGCTCGCGCAGGGCGTCGGCCTGCCCGACCCGGTCCACGCCGACCACGTAGCCGAACTCCCCGGCACGGCCGGCGGCCACCCCGGACTGGGCGTCCTCGAACACCACCGCGGCCGAGGGCTCCACCCCCAGCGCACGCGCCCCGGCCAGGAAGGTGTCGGGTGCGGGCTTGCCGCGGTAACCCTCCCGGGCTGTGACGACGCCGTCGATGCGGGCGTCGACCAGGTCGGCGAAGCCGGCAGCGGCGATCACCTTCTCCCCGTTCGCCGAGGCGGTGACGACGGCGACGGCCAGGCCGGCCTCGCGGACGGCGTGCAGGTAGCGGATCGAACCGTCGTAGACCTCGACCCCGTGCTCGTCGAGCTCGGTCTGCACCAGGTCGTTCTTCCGGGTGGCCACACCCTGCACCGTCTGGGCGTCCGGCCCGTCGTCGGCGGAGCCCTCGGGCAGGTCGATCTCGCGGGAGGCGAGGAAGTCGCGGACGCCGTCCGCGCGGGGCTTGCCGTCGACGAAGCGGTTGTAGTCCTCGGCGCTGAACTCACGGGCCTGCGGGTCCCGGGCGCGCAGGAACTCGTCGAAGGTGCGCTTCCAGGCCGCCTGGTGCACCGTCGCGGTCCGCGTCAGCACTCCGTCCAGGTCGAACAGGCAGGCGCGGATGGAGTCAGGGAGTCCGAGCACGCGCCGACGGTACGGGTCCGGGGACCCCCCGACCCGCCGGAGAGTCGCAGGTCACCCCGGCGGGTCGGCTCCGATCTGCGTCCCGGTCGCAGGGCTCCTAGGTTGGGCACGACCGATCCGCCCGACCGAGGAGCAGTTCATGGCCCGCCCCACCCCGCCGAACCCCTACGACTTCCTCCCCCAGGTCCCCGAGTTCGCCGTCACGAGCACCGACCTCAGTGACGGGACGCCGGTCGGCCGCGAGCTGGTCAGCGGCAAGATGGGCCTGGACGGCGAGGACCGCTCGCCCCAGCTGTCCTGGTCGGAGTTCCCCGAGGAGACCAAGGGCTTCGCCGTCACCGTCTACGACCCCGACGCCCCCACCGGCAGCGGCTTCTGGCACTGGGCCGTCGCCGGCATCCCGGCCTCGGTCACCAGCCTGGACAGCGGCGCCGCCGACGGCGGTCTGCCCGGGGGTGCGGTGCAGCTGAAGAACGACGCGGGCTTCGCGGGCTTCGTGGGTGCCGCTCCCCCGGCCGGACACGGCCCGCACCGCTACTACGTCGTCGTGCACGCCCTGGACACCGACGACCTCGGCGTCCCGGCCGAGGCCACCCCGGCGTTCCTGGGCTTCAACCTGTTCAGCCACACCCTGGCCCGTGCCGTGCTGGTGCCGACCTACGAGGTCGGCTGACCCGACACCCGGCCGTGACGTGCCGGACACCTGATGGACCTGTGTGAATGCCGCTTCCTGCGGGTAGTTGAGCGTTCATGACACGACGACCGAGGACGCGTTCCCAGCGATGGGGCGCGTCCTCGCTCGCTGTCGTGGCCCTGTCGCTCAGCGTCGCGTTCGCCGCACCGGCCCAGGCCCGCGTCGGCGTCGCGACGAGCACCGCGGTGTCCGCGGCCGACGCGGCCTTCGCCGCCAGCGTCGCCGCGTCCGGCACCAGCGGGGCCCTCGCCGTCGTCGTCGCCCCGCTCCAGACCGCGGACGGTGCGGTGGCTCTGGCCGACCGGACGTCCTCCCCGGTCGCGAACGCCCTTGCCGACGAGCCGTTCTACACCGCGTCGCTGTCCAAGCTCTTCGTCGTCGAGGACGTCCTGCACCGGGCGCGCACGGGTGCGCTGACGCTCACCACGGCCGACCGTCAGCTCCTCATGTCGATGCTCGTCACCTCCGACGACCCGGCGATGAGCACCGCCTGGGACCGCTGGGGCGGCACCCAGATGGTCACCGACGTCGCGACCCGCTACGGGCTCACCGGCACCGCCGGTCCGGCCGACCCCGGCCAGTGGGGCGAGACCGTCACGACCGCCGCCGACGTGGCCCGCTTCCTGTCCGCGCTGTCGGTGACCGCCGACCCGGCCGACGCGACCACGATGCGCTTCTGGCTGGCCCTGGCCACCCCGGCCGGTGCCGACGGGTTCGACCAGTCCTTCGGGTTGATGGCCCCGGGTGCGCCCGGCGCCATCGCCGCCAAGCAGGGCTGGATGTGCTGCGTGGACGGCGCTCGTGACCTGCACTCCGTCGGGGTCGTCGACGGCGAGGTCGTCGTGCTGCTCAGCCGGACGCCCACCGGCGCCGGGTGGGACGTCGGCCGGGCCGCCGTCGACGCGGCCGCCGCGGCGCTGCGCGGCTGAGTCAGTCGCCGGCCGGCTCGGCGACGAACGTCGTGCCGATCCGGGCGAAGCCGACGCGCTCGTAGACGCGGGCGACGTCGTGGTCCCCGGCGGACAGGAACACCTGCGCCGCGGTCTCCCGGGCGTGCTCCACCAACGCCGAGGCCAGGCCGGCACCCATCCCCCGGCCGCGGAAGCGCGGCAGGGTGGCCACCCCGACGATCTCGCTGACCTCGGTCCCCTCGACGTCGACCGGCTGGTGCGAGCCGACGGCGACGGTCTCGCCGTCCTCCACCGCGATCATCAGCACGGTGCGTCCGGCGGCGATGCGCTCACGGAGCACGTCGGTGGGCTGGGGCGGGTCGACCATCCGGTCGGGCGCCGTCCCGGTGGGGGTGGCCGTCGCCTCACCGGCCACGGAGCCGGCCGGGACGGTGAAGGCGAGCTGGGCCAACCGCTGGTAGGTGGCCAGCTGGGGGTCCTCGGCGCCGACGAGGAAGAACCGCACCCCCGGGGGCAGCAGCACCTCCAGCGGGTCGGCGGCCAGCAGCAGGGGCAGCTCGTCGACGTGCAGCCCGGCCGACCGGGCCGCCTGGGACAGGCCGGGGTTGCGCTCGGCGAACCACTCGACGGCCTCGGGAAGCCCGGCCTCGACCTGGGCGGCCAGGGCGGCCCGGACGTCGTCGATGGGCACCGGCCCGACGCCGGGGCGGGGCCGGGCCGGGTGCGGCCACTCCGGGGTCCCGACCGGGACGTCGAGCGCGCCGACGCCCAGGACCGGTCCGTCGGGCACCGGGGAGAGGGCGAAGTACCGCTCGAGGAGGTCCAGCAGGTCCGGGCGCGAGGGCACCCCCGCACCCTAGACGCGCCCGTCCGGCACGACGTCCCAGGAGACGTCCTGGACGACCCGGTCGGGGGGCACCCGGGAGGCGGACGGCACCATGGGCGCCGTGACGGTCGGTGCCAGGAGCCATCCCTCGCCCTACGCGGCCTACGACCGCGCGACGTGGCGGGCCCTGGCAGCCGGGTCCGAGCTGCCCCTGGACGCCGGGCAGGTCGCCGAGCTGGCCACCCTCGGTGACCGGATCGACCTCGACGAGGTCGCCACGGTGTACCTGCCGCTGGCCCGCCTGCTGGCCCTCCACGTCGCGGCCAGCCGGCGGCTGTGGACCGCGCAGTCGCAGTTCCTCGGGGCCAGCACGGCCAAGGTGCCCTACGTGATCGCCGTCGCCGGGAGCGTCGCGGTGGGCAAGAGCACGACGGCCCGGCTGCTGCAGGCCCTCCTCGCCGCCCAGCCGGACACCCCCCGGGTCGACCTGGTGACCACCGACGGCTTCCTGCACCCCAACGCGGTGCTCGAGTCCCGCGGGCAGCTGGGCCGCAAGGGCTTCCCGGAGACCTACGACCGCCGGGGTCTGCTCCGCTTCCTGGCCGACGTGAAGAGCGGCCGCGGCGAGGTCAGCGCCCCGCTCTACTCCCACCAGTCCTACGACGTGCTGCGCGACCAGCGGCAGACCGTGGAGCACCCCGACGTGCTCGTCGTCGAGGGCCTCAACGTGCTGCAGGCCGGCAGCCGCACCGACGGCCGGGTGCCGGAGGTGTTCCTGTCGGACTTCTTCGACTTCTCCGTCTACGTCGACGCCGCCGAGCACGACATCGAGGAGTGGTACGTCGAGCGGTTCCTGGCCCTGCGCCGGACGGCGTTCCAGGACGAGGCCGCCTACTTCCACCGCTTCGCCGACCTGACCGATGCCGAGGCCACCGCCACCGCGCGCGGGATCTGGGCGGCCACCAACGGCCCCAACCTGCGCACCAACATCGCCCCGACGCGTTCCCGGGCCCGGTTGGTGCTGCAGAAGGCCCAGGACCACTCGGTGCGCAAGGTCCTGCTGCGCAAGCTCTGAGCCCCGGGCTCAGTCGGGCAGCTGGGCCCGGCCCTCGTCGTCCAGGGGCCAGTCCGGGTTGTGCGCGACCTCCCAGCGGTGTCCGTCCGGGTCGGCGAAGACGCCGTTGTACCCGCCCCAGAACGTGGCGGCACCGCGCCGGAGCACCGTCCCGCCGGCTGCCTCGGCCTCGGCGAGGACCACGTCCACGTGGGCCGGGGTCTCGACGTTGTGTGCCAGCGTGACCCCGCCCCACCCACCGGCGTCCTCGTGCACCTCGGAGTCCTCGGCCAGCGAGGCCCGGGACCACAGCCCCAGGTGCGTGCCGGCGCCGGCGAGGAACGCGACGTCGTCGGTGGACTGGCTGGACTCCCGCCACCCCAGTGCGGCGTAGAAGGCACGGGCGCGGGCCAGGTCGCCCACCCCCAGGGTGACCAGCGAGACGACGGGACGCATGCCGGCACCCTGCCAGGCCGCCGCACCCGGCACCACCGGCCGCGGGCCTGCGGGGTGCCCTGCAGGCCGGAGGCCTGGACATGTGCCCCTTGGCGCCGTCGACCGGTGTCCGGCAGGGTCGGGGCGTGGACTGGGACCAGCAGGTGGCGCAGGAGTGGGCCGACCCCGAGGCGCCCGGGTTCCTGGACCGGGTCACCGTGCTGGCCGGGCAGTGCCCGACCGGGGACGGTGCGGGGGTCTTCGAGCTCGCCTGCGCCCACGACTCGACCGGCCACCCGGCCCGGGCGGTCGAGCTGTACGAGGAGGCCCGGACCCTGGGGCTGACCGGCCTGCGGCGCCGTCGGTCGTCGGTGCAACTGGCCAGCTCGCTGCGGAACGTCGGTCGGGCCGCGGAGGGGGTCGAGCTGCTCACCGCCGAGCTCGCTGAGCCCGCCGACGAGCTGAGCGACGCCGTCCGGGGGTTCCTGGCGCTCTGCCTGGCCGACCTCGGACGGGAGCGCGAGGCCCTGGGTCTCGCCCTCGGCGCCCTCGCCCCGCACCTCCCCCGCTACCAGCGCTCCCTCGGCGCCTACGCCGCGCAGCTGCGCCTTCGTGAGCCGCTCGGCCCCACCGTCCGTCAGGTCGTCCTCGACGGCACCGACGTCCGTGGGTTGGCCGAGTTCTACCGTCAGCTGCTCGGCTACGAGTACCGCCCCGGCGACGAGCCCGTGGCCCACGAGGACCCCGACTGGCTGGTGCTGCGCGGCCCGGCGGGCGCAGTCGACCTCGCCTTCCAGCGGGTCGCCGTGCTCACCCCCAGCACCTGGCCGGACGACGAGGTGCCGATGCAGCTGCACCTGGACTGCACCGTGCCGGACCTCGACGGCCTGCGGGCCGTCGACCGGCGTGCCCTGGAGCTGGGCGCGGTGCTGCGGGCGGACCGCAGCGACGACCCCGAGGAACCGCTGTTCGTGTACGCCGACCCCGCCGGTCACCCCTTCTGCGTGTTCGTGGCGCCCGGGGGCTGACGGGCAGACTGGGGGCATGACCGAGCCCGCCGACGCCGCCACCCGCCGAGCCCCGCACGACCAGCCCTTCGGCCCGTGGGTCCAGACGACGCTGACCGAGGGCTGGGACCCCGAGCCGGTCACCGGGCACCCCGCGGTCGACGGTGCCGCCGAGGCCGCCGCGGCGCACCGGGCCGCCCTGCTGCGGGCGCTGCCCGGTCGCACCGTCGTCGTCCCGGCCGGCACGGCACCGGTGCGCGCCAACGACACCGTCTACCCGTTCCGGGCCGCCAGCGCCTACACCTGGCTGACCGGCGACCAGGCCGAGGGCGCGGTGCTGGTGCTCTCCCCCGCCGGCGAGGCCACCGTCTTCCTGCTGCCCTCGGCCGGCCCGGGCACGCTGACCTACTTCACCGACCGCCGTGAGGGTGCTGTCTGGGTGGGGGGCATCGCGTCGGCCGGGGCGACCGCACAGCGCCTGGAGGTGGCCGTGCGGCCGCGCACCGAGCTGGCCTCGGCGCTGGCTGCCGCCGGCGACGTGCACCTGCTGGCCGGCGTGGACGCCGACGTCGACGCGCTGCGCCCCGGGGCCGCGTCCACCGAGCTGGTCCGGGCGCTGGACCGGCTGCGTGCGGTCAAGGACGACTGGGAGGTCGACCGGCTCGCCGAGGCCTGCGCGGCCACCGCCCGCGGGTTCGCCGACGTCGTCGCCGAGCTGCCCGCGCTGCTGGCCGGGGACGGCCGCCGGGGCGAACGCTGGCTCGAGGGCACCTTCTGGCGCCGGGCCCGGCTGGAGGGCAACGACGTCGGGTACTCCTCGATCGTCGCGGCCGGGGCCAACGGGACCTCGCTGCACTGGGCGCCGGTCGACGGCGACATCCGCCCGGGACAGCTGCTGCTGGCCGACATGGGCGTGGAGACGACGTCGATGTACACCGCCGACGTCACCCGCACCATGCCGGTGTCGGGCACCTGGACCCCCGTGCAGCGTCGGGTCTACGACGCCGTCCGGGAGGCGCACCTGGCCGGGATCGGCGAGGTGCGGGCCGGGAACGCCTTCCTCGCCGCCCACCGCGCCGCGCAGTGGGTGCTGGCCGACCACCTGCACCGCTGGGGGCTGATCGACTGGTCGGCCGACGACGCCCTGCACGAGGACCTCACCCGCCCCGGCGCCGGCGCCCACCGGCGGTACACCCTGCACTCGACCAGCCACCTGCTCGGGCTCGACGTGCACGACTGCGCCGCGATCGAGGGGGCGGAGTACCTGGCCACCACGCTGCAGCCCGGGCACGCCCTCACCGTCGAGCCGGGGCTGTACTTCCAGGTCAACGACCGCACCGTGCCCGCCGAGCTGCGCGGGCTCGCCGTCCGCATCGAGGATGACGTCGTGGTCACCGACGGCGCCGCCCGGGTGCTGTCCGACGCGCTGCCCACCGACGGCGACGACCTGGTCGCGTGGATGGCCTCCGCCCAGGGTTGAGCCGCGCTGCGGTGGGGTGAGCCGCGGTGGACCGCGGCTCACCCCACCGGACGGCGGCTCAGGCCTGCGCTGCCACCGGCCGGTCGACCCCGGAGGTCTCGGTCTCGCCGACGCCCTCGGGGTCGGCGTCGGCCTGCGGCACGGCACGGGGCTCGACGTCCTCGAAGGCCTCCGGGGACGGGCAGGAGCAGACCAGGTTGCGGTCGCCGTAGGCACCGTCGATCCGGCGCACGGGAGACAGGTAGGACCGGCCGACGAGACCGGGCACCGGGTAGACCGCGGTCTCCCGCGAGTAGGGCTTGTCCCAGTCGCGAGCCAGCATCGCCAGGGTGTGCGGGGCGTTGCGCAGCGGGTTGTCGGTGGCGTCGAACTCACCGGACTCCACCTTCGCGATCTCGCCCCGGATGGCGACCATGGCGTCGACGAAGCGGTCCAGCTCGCCCTTGTCCTCGCTCTCGGTCGGCTCGACCATCAGCGTGCCGTTGACCGGGAAGCTCATGGTCGGGGCGTGGAACCCGTAGTCGACGAGCCGCTTGGCGATGTCGTCGTTGGTGACGCCGGTGGCCCTGGTGATCGGCCGGATGTCGAGGATGCACTCGTGGGCGACCAGGCCGTCGGCGCCGGTGTAGAGCACCGGGAAGTGCTCGCGCAGTCGGGCGGCCACGTAGTTGGCGGCGAGGATCGCGTGCTCGGTGGCCCGGGTGAGCCCGTCGGGACCCATCAGCCGCAGGTAGGCCCAGGAGATCGGCAGGATGCCGGCCGACCCGAAGGGCGCCCCGGAGACCGCCGGCCCGGTGCCGCCGGTCTCGACCAGCGGGTGGCCGGGCAGGAACGGCACCAGGTGCGCACCGACGCCGATCGGGCCCACGCCGGGGCCACCGCCGCCGTGCGGGATGCAGAACGTCTTGTGCAGGTTGAGGTGGCTCACGTCGGCACCGAACCGGCCCGGGCGGGCCAGCCCGACCAGCGCGTTGAGGTTCGCGCCGTCGACGTAGACCTGACCACCGGCGTCGTGCACGGCGGCGCAGATGTCGCCGACCGCGGTCTCGAACACCCCGTGCGTGGACGGGTAGGTGATCATCAGCGCAGCCAGCCGGTCGGCGTGCTGCTCGACCTTGGCGCGCAGGTCCTCGACGTCGACGTTGCCCTGGTCGTCGCAGGCCACCACGACGACGCGCATGCCGGCCATGACCGCCGACGCCGCGTTCGTGCCGTGTGCGGACGACGGGATCAGGCAGACGTCGCGCTGGTCGTCCCCCCGGGACTGGTGGTAGCCGCGGATGGCCAGCAGACCGGCGAACTCGCCCTGCGAGCCGGCGTTGGGCTGCACGCTCACCGCGGCGTAGCCGGTGATCTCGGCCAGCCCGGTGCACAGCTCCTCGATCATCCGGGCGTACCCACGGGCCTGCTCGACCGGCGCGAACGGGTGCAGCCCGGCGAACTCGGGCCAGGTGATCGCGGCCATCTCGGTGGCGGCGTTGAGCTTCATCGTGCAGGAGCCCAACGGGATCATCGTGCGGTCCAGCGCGAGGTCCTTGTCGCTGAGCGAGCGCAGGTAGCGCAGCATCGCGGTCTCGCTGCGGTGGGTGTGGAACACCGGGTGGGTGAGGTAGGCGCTCTCCCGCCGGATGGTCCCCGGCAGCGCGTCGGTGGCGTCGTCCAACGACCCGGCCTCGACGCCGAAGGCCTCGGCGACCAGGCGCAGGGTGTCCACCGAGGTGGTCTCGTCGCAGGCCACGGCCACGGTGTCGGCGTCCACCCGGCGCAGGTTGACCCGACGCTGGGCGGCCGCGGCCACGACGTCGGACGCCCGGCCGGGCACCGAGGCCAGCACGGTGTCGAAGAAGTGCTCGTGGACGACGTCGACCCCGCCGGTGCGCAGCCAGCCGGCCAGCGTGGTCGCCGACCGGTGCGTGCGCGCCGCGATCGCGGCCAGCCCGTCGGGACCGTGGTAGACCGCGTACGCCCCGGCGATGACGGCGAGCAGGACCTGGGCGGTGCAGATGTTGCTGGTGGCCTTCTCCCGGCGGATGTGCTGCTCGCGGGTCTGCAGGGCCAGCCGGTAGGCGACGTCGCCGTCGGCGTCGACCGACACCCCGACCAGACGGCCGGGCAGCTGACGGGCCAGGCCCTCGCGGACCGAGAGGTAGCCAGCGTGCGGGCCGCCGTAGGCCATCGGGACGCCGAAGCGCTGGGTGGTGCCGCAGGCGACGTCGGCGCCCCACTCCCCCGGTGCCTCGACCAGGGTGAGGGCCAGCAGGTCGGCTGCGACGACGACGGCCGCCCCCGCCTCGTGCGCGGCGGTGGCCAGGGCCCGGTGGTCGCGCAGCGCGCCGGAGGCGCCCGGGTAGGCAATCAGCACGCCGAACGCGCCGGCCTCGGGCAGGTCGGTCGGCCAGCCCTCGGTCAGGTCGGCGACGTGCAGTGCGATGCCCAGCGGCTCGGCCCGGGTCTGCAGCACCGCGAGGGTCTGCGGCAGCGTGTCGGCGTCGACGACGAAGACGGCGTCGGGCTTGGCGCGGCCGGCCCGGCGGACCAGGGTCATCGCCTCGGCGGCGGCGGTGGCCTCATCGAGCATCGAGGCCCCGGCGACGGGCAACCCCGTCAGGTCGGCCACCGTCGTCTGGAAGTTGATCAGCGCCTCGAGCCGGCCCTGGCTGATCTCGGGCTGGTAGGGCGTGTACGCGGTGTACCAGGCCGGGTTCTCCAGGATGGTGCGCTGGATGACCGACGGGGTGGACGTGCCGGAGTAGCCCAGGCCGATCATCGAGGTGAAGACCTCGTTCTCGGCGGCCCGCTCGCGCAGCGCAGCCAGCACCTCGGCCTCACCGAGGGCCTCCGGCAGGTCCAGCGCGGCCCGGTCGCGGACGACCTCGGGCACGCAGGCGTCGACGAGGGCGGCCAGCGAGTCGTGTCCGACGGCGGCCAGCATGGCCTGCGTGTCGGCCGGGCGGGGACCGATGTGCCGGGCGGCGAACGCCCCCCGCGGCTGCAGGTCGGCCAGCGTGGGGAGCGAGCCGGTCAGGGGAACCAGGGCGTTCTGTGCACGGTCAGCCACTGCTCGCACGCTACCAGCGCGCGCGGTTCAGCTCAGGCTGTCGCGCGGCGTCGGCGACGGGCGGAGAGCTCGTCGTCGGCGTCGGTGATCCCGCCGTCCAGGCGCTCGGCGGGCAGCTCGGCGAGCTCACCGGAGAGCTCCCGCAGCGCGCCGGAGACGGCGATCCCGAAGACGCCCTGGCCACCGGCGAGCAGGTCCACGACCTCCTCGGCGGAGGTGCACTCGTAGACGGTCGCACCATCGGAGAGCAGCGTGATGTTGGCCAGGTCCTTGACCCCGCGGGTGCGCAGGTGGTCGACGGCCTTGCGGATGTTCTGCAGCGAGACCCCGGTGTCCAGCAGACGCTTGACGACCTTGAGCACGAGGATGTCGCGGAAGCTGTAGAGGCGCTGGGTGCCCGACCCGGTGGCGGTGCGCACCGACGGAGCCAGCAGACCTGTTCTCGCCCAGTAGTCCAACTGCCGATAGGTGATCCCAGCGGCGGCACACGCCGTGGGACCGCGGTACCCGAAGGCTTCGCTGTCGGCCTCGTCGTAGGAGGGGGCGCCGACTGCTGCGTCGGTGAACAGCTGGCCCTGTGCGCCGCTGCTCTGATCGCTCACGTCAGCGTCCTCCTCGTCGCGCCGACCCGGAGGCGGGTCGGTCGCCGTGCTGCCCGTGAGTCACATCCGTGTGAGTCACACCGGGGTCGTTCGCTGAACCTAGGCCCGCCCCGGGGGGCGGTCAACCGAGGGCGACGGCGTGTCGACCAGCTCACCCGAGAGGGTGACCTGACCGTGACCTGAGGCGGCACCGGGTGGTCGTCCGACCACCCGCAGTCAGGACGTGGGGCCCGATCCCGAGCCGGCCTCGAAGTCCTCGGGGCTGATCTGGTCGAGGAACTCGCGGAACTTCTCGACCTCGTCCTCCTGCTCGTCCGGGATCTCGATGCCCACCTCGTCGAGCAGCTGCTCGGCGCCGTAGATCGGGGCACCGGTGCGGACCGCGAGGGCGACGGCGTCCGACGGGCGGGCGCTCACGGTGCGCTCGTCCCCGAACACCAGCTCGGCGATGTAGATCCCGTCCCGCATCTCGGTGATGTGCACGGCCTCCAGGCTGGCGCCCAGGGCGGTGACCACCTCGCGGAGCAGGTCGTGGGTCATCGGCCGGGCCGGCCGGACGCCCTGCTGCTCGAAGGCGATGGCCGCGGCCTCGACCGCACCGATCCAGATGGGGAGGTACCGCTCCCCCTGGGTCTCCTTCAGCAGGAGGATGGGCTGGTTGCCGGGCAGTTCGACCCGGACGCCGACGACTCGCAGTTCCTGCACGGTGTTCCCTCCGCGGTGGTGGTCGGCTCCCGGTCGGAGATCCGTCGGGCTCGGCTGCTGACGGTACGCCCGGGCTCAGTCGCCGAGGTCGGGCCCGAGCACCTCGCGCAGCCGGGTGTCCAGCAGCGCCGTGTGCAGCTGGGCCGACAGGGCGGCCAGCTCGCGCAGGGTGTCGGCGGCGGCGGTGCGCGCCTCGCCGGTGCGTCCGCGCAGCACCGGTGCCACGACCTGCTCCAGCAGCACGGCCTCGCGCTCGGCGGCGGACCGGTACACCCGCAGGTGCCGGGCCTCGATGCCGTGCCGGGCCAGCCCACCGGCGGCCCGGGCGACCGGCAGGTCGGCGACCGGGTGCCGGCCGTCGGCCCCGGGGGTCAGCAGGCCGTACTGCACGCAGTCGGCCAGCTGGTCGGGCGTGAGGCCGGCGGCGGCACCGAAGGCCTCGGCCTCCAGCGGCTCGCTGCCGACCACGTCGTCCACGGCCGGCTCGGGCTCGTCGACCTCGGTCGGCCCGGGTCCGGCCTCGGGCACCGGTGGCCGGCCGGTGACCCGGGTGGTGCCGTCGACCGGGGGCTCGCCGCGGTCGAGGGCGTCGAGCTGGTCCTTGATGACCCGCAGCGGGAGGTAGTGGTCCCGCTGGGAGGCCAGCACGTAGCGCAACCGGGCGACGTCGGCGGAGGAGAACTTCCGATAGCCGGACGGCGTGCGCTGCGGGTGGACCAGGTCCTCGGCCTCGAGGTAGCGGATCTTGGAGATCGTCACGTCGGGGAACTCCCCACGCAGGGTCGCCAGGACCTCGCCGATGGTCAGCCGCGGCTGGGTGTCGGCACCGGACCCGGGCGCCCCCTGGTCGGGCCGGGGCGCCGCGGTCACGACGAGGCGGGCTCGCCGGTGCGCGGCCCGGTCAGGTAGACCAGTCGGAACTTGCCGATCTGCACCTCGTCGCCGCCGGCCAGGGAGGCGACGTCGACCGGCTCGCGGTTGACGTAGGTGCCGTTCAGGCTGCCGACGTCGTGCACCGTGAAGCCGCCGCCCTCGCGGTGGAACTCCACGTGCCGACGGCTCACCGTCACGTCGTCGAGGAAGATGTCGCTGTCGGGGTGCCGACCGGCGGTGGTGACCTCCTGGTCGAGGAGGAACCGGCTGCCGGCGTTCGGGCCGCGCTTGACGACCAGGAGCGCGGAGCCCGCGGGGAGGGACTCCACCGCGCCGGCGTGGGCGTCGGCCGGGGACTCGACGACCTCGGGCACCTCGCCGGAGTCCTCGCTGCCGATCTTGGGGATCACGCTGGTCGACTCGCCGACGCGCTCCGGGGAGAGGGCGGAGCCGCACTGCGCACAGAAGCGACTGCCCTCGGGGTTCTGGTGTCCACAGCGAGTGCAGTGCACGGGTGTCTCCTCCGGTGAGCAGGCGGCACCGCCGCGGACGTTGCAGTCCGCGACCGGCCGACGGACGACGGGCCGGGTGGCCCGTCGCGGGCCTCGCCCGGGGGTCCGGGTCCGGCGTGGCGAGCATAGTGATCGCAGCTCCCGCAGGTGCTGCGACGGGGCCGTCAACCCTGTTCGACGAGTGCCTGGTAAGCGACGGCGTCCAGCAGCGCCTCAGTGGGGTCGCCGTCGTCGCCGGTGACCTCGATCTCGATCAGCCAGCCCTCGCCGTACGGGTCGGAGTTGACCGTCTCGGGGGTGTCGGCCAGCGCGTCGTTGCGGGCGCTCACGGTGCCTGCCAGCGGCGCGTAGACGTCGGAGACGCTCTTGGTGGACTCGACCTCGCCGATGGGGTTGCCGACGGTCACGGCCTCCCCCACGTCGGGCAGCTGCACGAAGACGATGTCCCCGAGGGCGTCCTGGGCGTGGTCGGTGATGCCGATGCGGACGACGGTGGCGGCGCCGGCCGTGCCCTGGACCTGGGCCCACTCGTGCTGGTCGGTGTATCGGCGGTCGTCGGGCGTGGCCATGGCGGCAACTCCATCATCTCGGGGTCTCGCGGCGGGCACGGGGGTGGTGCTGGTCCTGCTGGGGTCCTGCGGTCAGCCGCCGTCGTCGGGCTCGGCGTACTGGGGCTCGTCGAGCACCCGGAGGGCGTCGACCACGACCTCGTCGGACTGCTCGATCCTCACCTCTCCGCCCTCGCGGCGCACCAGGGCGCTCACCCCGCCGGGGATGCCCATCGCGGTGGCGAGGTCCTGGGCCGACCCGATGGCGACGACGGTGTAGGGCGCCTGGACCGCCTGCCCGTCGATGCGCAGGTCGCCGGCGGTGCCGGTGACGGCGCTGCTGACCCCGATGCGCACGTCGTCGACCTGCATGGTCTCGGCTCCGGCGCCGCGCAGTTCCTGGATGGCGTTGAGCAGCGCCGACGGGGGGACGGTGCCGTCGGGGTCGAGCACGGTGAGGGTGATCCCGGGGCCCTCGGCGGCGATGGTGCCGTTCAGGATGCCCAGCGCGGTGGCCCGCTGCTGCGCCTCGGCCAGCGCCGTGGCGCCCTGGCTGTCGGAGTCGGTGAGCTGCTCCAGAGCGGTGCGCTGCTCGGAGATCTGCTCGCGCAGCCGTTCCTCGCGGGCGTTGACGTCGTCCAGGATGCTGACCAGGTCCTCCTCCCGGGCGCCGGCCAGTGCCTCCGGGGTGCCGGTGCTGCGCACCTGGACGGCGAAGGCGAAGCCCAGCAGCAGGGTGAGGACGCCGATGAGCGCCGCGGCGAGCCGGTCGCGTCGTCCCTCGCGCAGCCGTTGCCAGGTCGAGCGGTCGTCCTCGACGAGCGGGTCCCCGGTCGGGGGCTCCTCGAGGGCCTCGTCGTCGACGGGTCGGTCGGTCATCGCAGCCTCCTCACGCCCGGAACAGGTGCCGGCGGATGGCGGCCGCGTTGCCGAAGATCCGGATGCCCAGGACGACGACGACGGCCGTGGACAGCTGGGCGCCGACCCCGAGCTGGTCGCCGAGGAAGACGATGAGCGCGGCGACCACGACGTTGGACACGAAGGACACCACGAACACCTTGGCGTCGAAGATGCCGTCGAAACGGGCCCGGATGCCACCGAACACCGCGTCCAGCGCGGCGACGACGGCGATCGGCAGGTAGGGCTGCAGCCACACCGGGACGCTGGGGTCCAGCAGCAGGCCGAGCACCACGCCGACCGCGAGGCCGAGGATCGGGATCACGGGGGTCAGTCTCCGTCGTCGCTGGTCGGGGGCGGGTCGGCGGGGTCGAGCGGGGTGGCGGCGCGCAGCTCGGCGCTGCTGGCGGCGGGCAGCTCGAGGTCGTCGGAGCGGTTGAACGTGAAGACCAGGTCGTAGGTGACCTCGAGCTGGGCCAGGGCGGCCGCCTCCGGGGAGGAGAGGAACCCGTTGTTGAGCTGGTCGGGGTCGCCGATCGCGGAGACCTCGTAGGGGCTGGTGACCGGGCGGAAGTCGACCAGGATCGCCCCACCGGCCTGCCGGATCGCGGTGGTCGGGCCCAGCCGCTGGCCGTTGATCGAGACCGCCTCGGCACCGGCCGCCCACAGGGCGTTCACCAGCTGCTGCAGGTCCCGGTCGAGCACCTGGGCGACCGGGTCGGTGGTGGCGGTGCCGCCGACCGGGTCGTCGTCGGCCGAGGGCAGCGGGTTGCCGAGGGTGACCACCAGACCGGGGCCGCGCACCGGGAGCGCCGCGGCGCCGGTCTCGGCGACCTGGAGCTCCTCGAGCGCGAGCTGGCCCACCGTGGAGGCGGCCAGGGTCTCGTCCCGGGCCGCGGCGACACTGGTCTGCAGGGCGCCCAGCTGCTCGACCAGGTCGTCGGTGGCCTGGGACTCGGTGTCGATGTCGGCGACGAGCCGTTCTCGGATCTGCTCGCGGCCCTCGGCGCCGGTGGAGGCCTCGGTGTACGTGAGCGCGGCGAGCAGACCGGCCAGCACCATGGTCACCGCCACCAGCACCTGTCCGCGGCGGCGTCCTGGTTCCCGGGGCCGGGCCGGCACCGGCTCGCCCTGCGCCTCGGCGACCCGGACCCGGCTGGCGTGCGCGGCCAGCGCCGCCTTCCGGCGCGCCTGCTTCGCCTGGGCGGCCTGGGCGTAGGCCGGGTCGACGGTCTCGGCGAGCACCTGGTCCAGCAGCGAGGCGCCCAGCGACCGCGGGATCGAGCGGGGCTGGCGGGGCGGCGCGCTCACCGCTGCACCCGGGCCTCGGCCCGGCTCTGCCGCACCAGGCCGGCGGCCTGCACGACGTAGAGCACGGCAGCGAGCAGGTAGAGCGCCGTCCCCCAGACGGTCAGGGCGTACCCGACCGGCGCCACCACCGCGGCGAGCGGCCCCACCCCGTCGGCCAGCAGCAGCAGGGGGAAGGCGTACAGCAGGAGGAAGGTGGCGGCCTTGCCCAGGTAGTGCACCTGCAGGGGCGGCCAGCCGTACGCGCGCAGCACCAGCAGGACGACGGCCAGCACCACCTCGCGGCCCACCAGCAGCGCGACCACCCAGAACGGCACGACGTCGCGGATCACGAAGGCGACCAGGGTGGCCACGATGTAGAGCCGGTCGGCCGCGGGGTCCAGCAGCGCCCCGAGCTTGCTCGACTGGCCCAGGGCGCGGGCGAGCTTGCCGTCCAACCAGTCGGTGGCGCCGGAGACCATGAGGACGACGACGGCCCAGCCGTCGGCCTGCGGGCCCAGCAGGAGCCACAGGAACAGCGGGACGCCGAGCAGCCGCAGCGCCGACAGCGCGTTGGGGATGGTCCAGACCGCGTCGCCGAGCTCGTCCCGGGACGGTGCCGGGGCACCCCCGGGCCGGCCGTCGGTGCGCGTCACGTCGTCCCCACCCCCTGCCACGGCGCCCAACCTAGTGCGCGGGTCCGATAGCGACGCCGCGTGCGCGCGGGTCAGCCCCCGTGGCGCTCGCGGTACCGCCGGGCGCGCTTCGCCGCTGCGCTCCGACGGCGGACCGACTCGGCTTCCTGGCGTTCCCGCTGGGCCACCTCGTGGGCCCGCACCCCGGTCCCCCCGGGGTAGCCGGCCTTGACCAGCCGGTGCTCGGTGGTCTCCGGCATGTAGGCCAGCGAGAAGATCAACCCGAGGACGACGCCGCCCAGGGCGGCCATGCCGCGGATCCAGAACGGGCCGGGGACCAGGAGGAGCAGCACCAGGACGGGCACCGC
Organism: Geodermatophilaceae bacterium NBWT11; assembly: GCA_014218215.1. Taxonomy (NCBI): domain Bacteria; kingdom Bacillati; phylum Actinomycetota; class Actinomycetes; order Geodermatophilales; family Geodermatophilaceae; species Geodermatophilaceae bacterium NBWT11. The sequence continues at coordinate 4,297,167 of CP043652.1, read as the reverse complement.
CATCTGCACCAGGGCGCGGACCACGTGCCGCACCGCCCAGGTGCGGGTGGTCGTGTCGTGCAGGACCCACGTCCGGTGCCGTGCGGGCAGCCCACCGCCCAGGGCGTACCAGAGCCACCGGAGCGGTCCGGGGCGGACGACGTCGCTCACCCCCGTGACTGTGCCAGGGCCGGCTCACCTCCCCGACTGCGCCACCACCAGGCGCGTGACGTCGGCCAGCAGACCGTCGTCGGAGGTGGCCCCGGCCGTGCCCCGGTCGGTGAGCAGGACGACGACCAGCGGTGCTCCTCCGTCGGCGGGCCAGACGACCCCGGCGTCGTTGCGCGTGCCGTACCCGCCGCTGCCCGTCTTGTCCCCCACCGCCCAGCCGGCCGGCACCCCGGCCCGGATCGCCGCGTCGCCGGTGGTGTTGTCCCGCAGCCACTGCCCGAGGAGGGCCCGGCGGTCGGCGGGGAGCACGTCACCGAGCACCAGCTGCTCGATCGAGGCACCCAGGGCCGCCGGGGTGCTGGTGTCCCGCGGGTCGCCCGGGGTGGCCTCGTTGAGGTCGGGTTCGGTGCGGTCGACGTCCGTGACCTCGTTGCCCAGCTCCCCGACGGCGGCCTGCACCGCGGCCGGGCCGCCGAGCCGCTCGATCAGCAGGTTGGCGGCGGTGTTGTCACTGACCACGATGGCGGCCTCCATGACCTCCCGGAGCGGCAGACCGGTGCCCACGTGCTCAGAGGTCACCGGCGCGTACTCCAGGACGTCGTCGGCCTCGATCGGGACGACGGCGTCCAGCTCGGCGTCGGTGACCCGGTCGAGCACCAGCCCCACGAGCAGCAGCTTGAGCACCGAGGCGTGCGCGAACCGCTCGTCGGCGCGGTGCTCGAGCACCTGCCCGGTGCCGGTGTCCAGCACCCACGCGCCGACCCGGGCGCCGTGGGCCACCTCCAGGTCGGCCACGCCGGCGAGCGCGGCCGGCGCCGGGGCCGACGGAGCCGTCGAGGAGGTCGAGGCCGAGGCGGTCGGGTCCGGTGCCGGACCGGTACCGCCGCACCCGGCCGCGAGCAGGACCCCGGCGGCGAGGACGAGCGGTCGCAGCCGGCTCACAGCACGGCCAGGAGGACGCCGAAGCCCAGGGCACCGGCGGCGAGGGCCGGCAGCAGCCAGCCCAGCAGCGCACGGTGCTGACGCCCGTGCCGCCCCAGTCCGACGGCGAGGGCGACCCCGACGACGCAGGACACCACCGCCGACCCCGCGTAGCCGAGCAGCAGACCGAACACCCCGATCCCCTCGGCCAGCCAGGCCGCGACCAGCAGCGCGGCGCCCAGGCCTCGCCACCGTCCGGTGGTGGTCCGCCACGAGCGGCCCGCGACGCCCAGGACGGCACCGCCGACGACCCCGGCCACGACCCACTCGGCCACGGTGGGGGCGTACACGGCGAACCCGCGGGCGGCCGACACGGCGTAGTAGCCGGCGACCTGGGCGACGCAGGACAGCACGCCCACCAGCACGGCGGCCCGCGTCGACCGGGCGCGGGCGCCGAGGGCGAAGGGGGCCAGCAGCCAGGGCCCGACCGCGTTGGTCAGACCGGACAGCACCGTGTCGCCCAGCAGGGTCTGGGCCGGTGAGGTCAGCGCCCCGACGGCGGTGCCCACGAGCACCGCGGCCGGCCAGGTCGCGAGCCGGGCCACGGGAGGGCGGTCGGTGGGACTGGTCTCCAGGAGCACCCCGTGATCGTCACCCAGGGCCCGAGCTGGGCACATCCACCCCGGGGCGGACACCGTGTCCACCCCCGGGAGGGGGCCCTGCCCGACCGGACAGGTCGCCCTGCCCGACCGGGCCGACCTGCCGCCCCGGTCGGTCGCACCTGCGCCGGGACCCTGTCCGGGGTGTGACCCCCGCCCTACGTTCGGCCCCGACTCAGGCACCGCCGCCCGACGAGGAAGGACCCACCCATGCAGGTCGAAGAACTGCTCAAGCCGTTCCCGATCAAGGAGTTCCACCCGTTCCCCCGGGCCATGCTCGGCCCGGGCGCGCACGAGCTGATCGGCCCCGAGGCGCTCAAGCTGGGGTTCAAGAAGACCCTGGTCATGACCTCGGGCCTGCGCGGCACGACCATCGTGGAGAAGATCTCCGAGTCGATGAAGTGGCACGGCCTCGACGTCGTCGTCTACGACCAGGTGGAGTCCAACCCCAAGGACTACAACGTCATGGACGCCGTGAAGCTGTACCAGGAGAACGACTGCGACAGCTTCGTCTCCATCGGTGGCGGCTCCTCGCACGACGCCTGCAAGGGCGCCCGCATCTCGGTCGCCCACGACGGCCGCAGCGTCAACGAGTTCGAGGGGTTCAACCAGAGCGAGAACCCCAAGAACCCGCCGCACATCGCCGTCTCCACCACCGCCGGCACCGGCTCGGAGACCTCCTGGGCCTACGTCATCACCGACACCACGACCGACCCGGACAACCCGCACAAGTACGTCGCCTTCGACGACACCTCGGTGACCACGCTGGCCATCGACGACCCGGTCCTCTACTACGACTGCCCGGTCGACTACACCGCGCAGTGCGGCTTCGACGTCCTAGCGCACGCCTCGGAGCCCTACGTCAGCCGGCTGGACTTCCCGCCGTCACTGGGCAACGCCCTCTACGCCATCAAGCTGACCGCGGAGAACCTGCGCCAGGCGGTCTGGAACGGCCAGGACCTCAAGGGCCGCGAGGGCATGATGCACGCCCAGTACATCGCCGCCCAGGCCTTCAACTCCGGTGGGCTCGGGATCATCCACTCGATCAGCCACGCGGTGAGCGCCTTCTACGACACCCACCACGGGCTGAACAACGCGATCGCGCTGCCCCGGGTCTGGGCGTTCAACATGCCCACCCACTACAAGCGCTTCGCCGAGATGGGCGCCGCGATGGGCGTGGACACGTACGGGATGACCGACGTCCAGGCTGCCGACGCCGCCCTGGCCGCGGCGATCAGGCTGCTGCGCGACGTCGGCATCACCGAGAGGTTCACCGACGTCACGAAGGACAGCTACTCCAAGAACCGGCTGGGCACCGGCCCGACCGCGTTCTACGAGAACGCGAAGGTCATCACCGGGGACGACGCCGACGTCGACCGGATCACCCGGCACGTGCTCGGCGACGCCTGCACCCCCGGCAACCCCAAGGAGTGCACGTTCGAGACCGTGCGCCCGGTGGTCGACCACTGCATGAACGGCGACCTGGACGACCTCCTCTCCTGAGCCGTCGGGTGGGGCGGCCCCCGCGGCCGCCCCACCCCCCTCCTGCAAAAAGCGCCCTTTTTGCACGAGCCCCGTCCGTGCAAAGAGGGCGCTCTTTGCACAACCCCACCCGGGAGCTGCGCCGCATGACCGAGGCACCCACCCGACCCGACGACTTCGCCGACGTGGACGCCGTCGCCGCGGCCTTCGCCGAGCACGGGTACGTCACCGACCGCCGGCTGGCCACGACGACGTTCGTGATGAGCCGGCTGGGCAAACCGCTGCTGCTGGAGGGCCCGGCCGGGGTCGGCAAGACCGAGCTGGCCAAGACCCTCGCCCTGGCCACGGGCCGGCGGCTGCTGCGGCTGCAGTGCTACGAGGGGCAAGACGAGACCAAGGCGCTCTACGAGTGGGACTACGGCAAGCAGCTGCTCTACACCCAGATCCTGCGCGACAAGGCCGCCGAGCTGCTCACCGACACCACGTCGATGGCCGAGGCGGTGGACCGGGTCGCCGAGCAGGACAGCGCCTTCTTCTCCGAGCGGTTCCTGGCCTCCCGTCCCCTGCTGGAGGCCGTGCGCTCCCCCGAGCCGGTGGTGCTGCTCATCGACGAGGTCGACCGCGCCGACGAGGCCCTGGAGGCGGTGCTGCTGGAGATGCTGGCCGAGTACCAGGTGTCGGTGCCCGAGATCGGCACGTTCGTCGCCGAGCACGCCCCGTACGTGATCCTGACCAGCAACAACACCCGCGACCTGTCCGCGGCGCTCAAGCGCCGCTGCCTGCACCTGTTCCTGGAGTACCCCGACGCCGAGCGCGAGCTGGAGATCCTGCGCAGCAAGAAGACCGGCCTGGACGACGCCGCGGCCAGCCAGCTGGTCGACGTCGTCCGCGGACTGCGCGGGCTGGACCTGCGCAAGTCGCCGAGCATCTCCGAGACCATCGACTGGGCCCGCACGCTGGCCGTCCTGGGGGTCACCGAGCTCGAGGCCGGCATCCTGGCCGACACCGTGTCGGTCGTCGCCAAGTACGAGCGGGACGTCGAACGCTCCCGCGCCGCCCTCCCCCGCCTGGTCGACCCCAACGCGACGGTCCCCGAGAAGCACGAGCACGGGCACCACGACCACCCGCACGGCGGCCACTCCCACGACCACGCCGCCGACGACGCCGGCAGGCAGGTCCGCGCCGCCAAGGACCGGCCCGGCCGGCACGACGAGGAGTACTACGGCCAGAGGAGCAGCGGGTCGGGCAACGAGACGTCCGGCGGCGCCCGGGAGATCCCGCCGACCACCCGCGGGGTGACGGCGTCCCAGGGTGCCCGGTCCTTCGCCAACCGCGGGGGTGCGAAGAACGCCGCCCGCCGCCGTCCGGTCTGATGGAGGGCGCGCTGCACCGGTTCATCCGGCTGCTGCGGCTGCGCGGCATGCGGATCTCCACCGCCGAGGCGGTGGACGCCTTCGCCGCGGCGACCGCGGTCCGGGTCAGCGACCGGGCCGCCCTGGAGGCCGCACTGGGGGCGGCACTGCTCAAGGACCGCCGGGACACCGAGGTCTTCGCCGACACGTTCGCGAAGTTCTTCAGCTTGACCAGGGTGGCCGAGGACGACGAGGAGTACGGGCACGCCCACGACGACCTGGTCGACGACGGCGACCTGACGAAGATGACCTGGTCGCAGGAGCCCGGAGCCGAGCCCGAGCAGGGGCACAGCCACGGCAAGCCGGTCGACATCCGGGACTTCTTCAAGCCCGAGGACCTCACCCAGCAGTACAACCTGCACCAGGAGGCCAACAAGGTCGACCTGGCCTCGCTGACCCAGCAGATCGTGCTCAGCAGCGAGCCGGTGGGCAACGCCGACGGGCAGGAGAACGTGCAGGTCGAGGTGGGCCGGCTGCACGACCCGGGGCTGCCCGGTGACCTGGTGCGGGCCGGGGGCACCCAGCTGGACGTCGAGCTGTCGGTGGCCCAGCAGCAGGCGCTGCGCGACTGGCTGGCCGACCCGGTCGACGACCTGGACCCCGAGCTGGCCGACGCGCTGCGCCGGCAGCTCGCCGGGGTGATCGACGACCTGCCCGAGCTCCTGCAGGCCCACCTGCAGAAGCTGGCCGAGATGACCGACCTGGCCATCGAGGAACGCGAGCTGCGCAGCGCCCCGGTGCAACGGGTGACCGAGGCCGAGCGGGCCCGGATCGAGGAGTCGCTGCGCCGGCTGGCGAGCTCCCTGCACGGGGGGCTGACGCACAAGAAACAGCGCTCGAACCGAGGGCGGATCAACGTCAGCCGCACGATGCGGTCGAACATGAAGTACGACGGTGTCCCGTTCCGCCCGGTGACCACCCGGCTGGCCGAGGACAAACCGCGGCTGGTCGTCGTCGCCGACGTGTCGCTCTCGGTGCGGACGACGGCGCGGTTCACCCTGCACGTGGTGCACGCCCTGCAGGACCTCTTCGCCCAGGTGCGCACCTTCGCCTTCGTCGACGACGTCGTGGAGATCACCGACCTGTTCGACGAGCACCCGCTGGAGCACGCGCTGGGCCTGGTGTTCGGCGGGGACGTGATCGACGTGGACGCGACCAGCGACTACGGCACGGTGTTCGCGAAGCTGGCCCGCGAGCACGCCGGGGCGTTCACCCGCCGGACGACGCTGATGGTGCTCGGCGACGGTCGGGGCAACGGCAACTCCCCGCGGGTCGACGTCTTCGCCGACCTGGCCCGCCGGGTGCGGGAGACGATCTGGCTGACCCCGGAGCCGCGGTACTCCTGGGCGTTGGGCGGCTGCGACCTGCCGGCCTACGCCGACAGCTGCGACCGGGTCGAGGTGATCCGCGACCTCTCGGCGCTGGAGGGACTGGCCACCGACGTGGTCACCCGGGTCAGATGAGCCCGAGCTTGGACCCCGCGTAGACCGCCTCGGCCCGCCGGGACACCGACAGCTTGCGCATGAGGTTGCGCACGTGGAACTTCGCCGTCGTCGCCGAGATGTAGAGCTCCCGGCCGATCGCCTCGTTGGACAGCCCGCGGGCCAGCAGGGCCAGCACGGACTGCTCCCGGGCGGTCAGCTCCGGTCCGGCCGCCGGCGGGCCACCGGCCAGGGAACGCACGACCATGGCCGCGCTGTGGCTGTCGAAGGCCGACTCGCCCCGCCGGACGGCCCGGATCGCGGCGACCAGCGAGACGGCGTCGACGTCCTTGAGCACGTAGCCGCGGGCCCCGGCCTGGATGGCGCTGAGCACCAGCTGCTGGTCCAGGAAGGTGGTCACCACCAGGACGCCGGGGGCCGGCGCGCGACCGGTGAGCCGCCCGCACAGCGCCAGCCCGGCGGTGTCGGAGTCGGCGGACAGCTTGAGGTCCAGCAGCACGATGTCCGGACGCTCCCGGGCGACCAGGTCCAGCGCCTCGTCGGCGGTGGCCGCCTCGCCGACCACCCGCACGTCGTCCTCGCGCTCCAGGATCGAGCGCAGCCCCTGCCGGACGATGGCGTGGTCGTCGACGACGACCAGCCGGATGACCTCAGCCACCGGGCACCTCGACCGGCACCCGGACCTCGACCCGGACCCCGCCCATCCGCGCCCGGGCGAACCGCAGCGTGCCCCCGATCTCGGCGGCCCGGGACACCGCGTTCGGCAGCCCGCGGTGCGCCCCCTCCCGGCTCCCGGCGCGCAGGGACCGGCGCAGGGTCTCCGGGTCGCCGCTCCCGTCGTCGGCGACCGAGAGCCGCACCTCCCCGGGGCGGTAGGCCAACCGGACCGTGCACCGGGTCGCCACCGCGTGCCGGGCCACGTTGAACAGGCACTCGGTCGCGATCTTGACCAGGGCCTCCACGCACCCCGCCGTCAGGGGCACCGGTCGGCCCTCCACCCGCACGGCGACCTCCAGCCCGGGCACCGGGTGCAGCTCGGGCAACCGCCCCAGCAGCTCGGGCAGCCCGGGCGACCCGCCGTCCAGGTGGTCGCTGGAGAGCGTGTGGATGACCGCCCGCAGCCGTTCCACCGCCTCCCGGGTCAGCGCCTTGGCGTGCCCGAGCCGGGCGTGCACCTCGCTGTGGTGGGCCACCTCGGGCCGGCACCACTCGATCGTCATCCCGGCCGAGAGCACGTGCTGGGCGACGCTGTCGTGCAGCTCGCGGGCGATCCGGTGCCGTTCGACGTCGACGGCCTCGCGCTGGGCCGCGACGTCGATCTGCCGGCGCAGCGCCTCGGACTGGGCCAGCAGCGAGTCGCTGAGCAGCGCCACCGCCGACTGGTTGGCCACGATCCGCAGGATCGACAGGTCCGCGGCGGTCACGTCGGCCTGGGGCCCGGCCCAGGCGACCAGCGCGCCGGTCTGCTCGCCGTCGACCACGAGCGGCACGACGACGGCGCCGTCCGCGTCCTGACCCGGCTCGCCCCGGGGCGTCGCCAGTGCGGCCACGACCGATCGGCGGACCCCGCCGGGCAGGTCGTCCAGGTCCCGCACCGGTTGACCGGACGGCCCCCGGGCGACCAGCCGGGGGGCCGCCAGCGGCAACGCGTCCTCGGCCACCGCGAGCACCACCCAGGCCGCGCCCAGGTGGTCGGCGGTGGCGTCCACGACGGCCCGGCAGAGCGCGTCGGCCCCCCGGCCGGTGGCCGACAGCACCTGCGCGATGCGGTCCAGCGAGCCCAGCGCCCGGGTCAGGCTGTCGGCGGAGTGCCGGTACTCGGCGTACCAGGTGGGCTTGGACGAGCGCAGCCCGGTGAGCTCGCTGATCCCGGGCACACCGACGGTCACATCGCCGTCCGGAACAGCTCGGCGACGTCGGCCTGGCTGGCGTCGCGGGGGTTGGTGGACAGGCAGGCGTCGGCCAGCGTGGTCACCGACAGCGTCTCCACGTCCGCGGCCGTCACCCCGAGCTCGGCGAGCCCGGCCGGGCAGCCCAGGTCGGCGGCCAGGGCGGCGACCGCGTCGGCGGCGGCCTCGGCCGCGGTGCCGGCGGCCATCCCGGTGGTGTCCACGCCCAGTGCCCGCGCGACCGCCCCGAACCGGGCCGGCGCCGTGCGGGCGTTGAACCGGATGACGTGCGGCAGCAGCACGCCGTTGACCACCCCGTGCGGGAGGTCCAGCAGCCCGCCGACCTGGTGGCTCATGGCGTGCGTCGCGCCCAGGATGGCGTTGGTGAACGCCAGCCCGGCCTCGAGACTGGCCTGGGCCATCGCCGTCCGGGCGTCGACGTCCTCGGGGTGGGTGAGCGTGCGGCGCAGCGAGCCGGCGATCAGCCCGATCGCGTGCAGGGCGTGCACGTCGGTGAGCGGGCCCGCGGCCCGGGACACGTAGGCCTCCACCCCGTGGGTCAGCGCGTCCAGGCCGGTCGCGGCGGCGAGGTCGGCGGGCATGGTGGTGAGCAGCCGGGGGTCGGTGAGGGAGATGTCGGGCACCAGGGCCCGGCCGATGAGGGTGGCCTTGACCCGGCGGGCGGTGTCGGTGATCACCGCGAACTGGGAGACGTCGGCGCCGGTGCCCGCCGTGGTGGGGCACATGACGGTCGGCGGGATCGCGGCGGTGACCCGGTCCACGCCCTCGTAGTCCAGGATCTCGCCGCCGTTGGAGGCGACGACGGCGATGGCCTTCGCGGCGTCGATCACCGACCCGCCGCCCAGTCCGATGATCACGTCGCACCCGCTGGCCCGGTAGACCGCCGCCCCGGCAGCCACCTCGTGGTCCTTGGGGTTGGGCGTCATCTCCTGCCAGCTGGTGGCCACCAGCCCGACGTCGGCCAGGTGCCGGGCCAGCTCGCGGGCCCACCCGGCCCGGGCCACGCCCTCGTCGGTGACCACGAAGGGCCTCCGCGCGCCCAGCCGGCGGGCCGCGTACCCGGCCTCGGACAGCGCGCCCCACCCGAAGACGACCTCGGGCACCAGGTACTTGCTGAACGCGCTGCGGGCCGACCCGGCGGGGGCAGCGACGGACCGGACGGGTGACACCAGGGACGACACGAGGGGCACGGCGACCTCCGGACCGGGGAGCGGTCAGTCCGTCGACCGTAGCCGTTCCGGGGCCTT